>JBAVOB010000252.1:0-8561 GCA_049691655.1 Steroidobacteraceae bacterium
GACCGGGTCGGCATCGCCGACCGCGATCTGCGCGGCCGGCATGCCGCGGGCGAGCCAGCCGCCGATCAGCGCGCGGCCCATGTTCCCGCCGCCGATGCAGGCGATCCGTGACTGTCGCACCTTCTCCGGCAGCATCGGTTCTGGCATCGCTGAATCCTCTACGACCAAGGCGGATGCTACCCGGATCAGGGGGCAGATCGCGCGCCGCCCGGTGGGTCGGGGCGTGGCCCGAACAGCGCCGTGCCGATGCGCACGATCGTCGCGCCTTCGGCCACGGCGGCTTCGAGATCCGCGCTCATACCCATGGAAAGCGTGTCGAGCGCCAAAGCCTGCGCATTCAACGTCTCGTACAGATGCCGCAGCTGGGCGAACCAGAAGCGTTGCCGCGCGGGGTCGGTCTCGGGCGGCGGCAGACACATCAGGCCGCGCAACTTCAGGCGCGGGAGCGCGGCGACCGCGGTGGCGAGATCCGCGACGGCCTCGGGCGCGGCGCCCGACTTCAGGGCTTCGCCGCCGAGCTTCACCTGGATGCACACGTTGAGGTCCGGCGCGTAATGCGGGCGCTGCGCCGCGAGCCGCTCCGCCACGCGCAGGCGATCCAGCGTGTGCACCCACGCGAAGCGCTCGGCGATCGGCCGCGTCTTGTTGGCCTGCAGCGGGCCGATGAAATGCCACGCCAGCCGGCGCCCGGCGAGCGCGTCGATCTTCGGCAGCGCTTCCTGGAGATAATTCTCGCCGAAGTTCTCCACCCCCAGGTCCGCGACGCTCAGCACGGCCGCAGCCGGCTGGCCCTTCGAAACTGCGAGCAGCGTCACGCTGTCGGGGCTGCGGCCGTGCCGGGCGGCGGCGAGCGCGAGACGGGTGCGCACCGCAAGCAGGTTCTGCGCGTAATTCTGCGGACGGATTAACATATTGGACATGAAACCTCTCCGCTATACTCCGGGCGGTTCCCGCAAGGATTCCTAATGTCCGTCGATATCGCGCAGCTCCTCGCCTTTGCCGTCAAGAACAACGCCTCCGACCTGCACCTGTCGGCGGGCGTGCCGCCCATGATTCGCGTCGACGGCGACATGAAGCGCATCAACATGCCCGCGCTCACCCACAAGGAAGTGCACGGCATGGTGTACGACATCATGAACGACAAGCAGCGCAAGGCATTCGAGGAATTCTTCGAGACGGATTTTTCATTCGAGATTCCGAAGCTGGCGCGCTTCCGCGTCAATGCGTTCAACCAGAACCGCGGCGCCGGTGCGGTGTTCCGCAACATCCCGTCGCAGATTCTGACGCTTGATGAATTGGGGGCGCCGAAGATTTTCCGCGACCTGTGCATGTTGCCGCGCGGACTGGTGCTGGTCACCGGGCCGACGGGCTCGGGCAAGTCTACGACGCTTGCCGCCATGATCAATCACTGCAACGACAACCGCCCGGACCACATCATCACTATCGAGGACCCGATCGAATTCGTGCACGAATCCAAGCGCTGCCTCATCAACCAGCGCGAGGTGCACCGCGACACGCTGGGCTTCTCCGAGGCGCTGCGCTCGGCGCTGCGCGAAGACCCGGACGTGGTGCTGGTCGGCGAGATGCGCGACCTCGAGACGATCCGGCTCGCGCTCACCGCGGCCGAAACCGGCCACGTGGTGTTCGGCACGCTGCATACCAGCTCGGCGGCCAAGACTATCGACCGCGTGGTCGATGTGTTTCCGGCGGCGGAGAAGGAGATGGTGAGGTCGATGCTCTCCGAGTCGCTGCGCGCCGTGATCTCGCAGTCGCTCCTCAAGCGCAACGGCGGCGGCCGGGTCGCCGCGCATGAAATCATGATCGGCACACCCGCGATCCGCAATCTGATCCGCGAGGGCAAGATCGCGCAGATGTACTCCTCGATTCAGACCGGCCAGAGCCAGGGCATGCAGACACTCGACCAGTGCCTGCAGGAGCTCGTGGCGAAAGGCGTCGTGACCAAGGAAGAAGCGCGCTACAAGGCGCAGAACAAGGACTCCGTCTGAGCGCCGGCCGCCGCGGAGCGCGAGGCAACTGATCCATGGAACGCGAACAAGCCATCAAGCTCATGCAGGACCTGCTGCGGCGCGTCGTCGAGAAGAAAGCTTCCGACCTGTTCATCACCATGGGATTCCCGCCGGCGATCAAGATCGACGGCGAGGTTCGGCCGCAGAGCGAGCGCGCGCTGACCGCCGAGCAGTCCGCCACTCTGGTGCGCGCCATCATGAACGATCGGCAGTCGAAGGAGTTCGACGCGACGCGCGAGTGCAATTTCGCGATTGCGCCGCCGGGCATCGGGCGCTTTCGCGTCAGCGCGTTCGTCCAGCAGGGATTCACCGGCTGCGTAATCCGGGTGATCAACGCCAAGATTCCGAGCGTCGGGGAGCTCGAGCTGCCGCAGATTCTCGAGGAAGTCGTGCTCGCGAAGCGCGGCCTCGTGATCATCGTCGGCGGCACGGGCTCGGGAAAATCCACGACGCTCGCGGCGATGGTGGGACATCGCAACGACAAGACCCGCGGCCACATCGTCACGATCGAGGACCCGGTCGAGTACATCCATCCGCACAAGGGCTGCGTGGTGACGCACCGCGAGGTCGGCGTCGACACCGAATCCTGGCACTCGGCGCTCAAGAACACGCTGCGCCAGGCCCCCGATGTGATCCTGATCGGCGAGATCCGCGATCGCGAGACCATGGAGTACGGCATCCAGTTCGCCGAGACCGGGCACCTGGTGCTCGCGACGCTGCACGCCAACAGCTCGAACCAGGCGCTCGACCGCATCATCAATTTCTTCCCGGAGGAGCGCCGCGAGCAGCTGCTGATGGATCTGTCGCTGAACATCCGCGCGCTGATTTCGCAGCGGCTGATTCCGCGCGAAACCGGGTCGGGCCGCATCGCGGCGACCGAGATCATGCTGCATTCTCCGCTGATCCAGGACCTGATCTTCAAGGGCGAGGTGGTCAAGATCAAGGAAGTAATGTCGCGCTCGAACCGCATCGGCATGCACACCTTCGACCAATCCCTGTTCGAGCTCTACGAGAACGGATCGATCTCCTACGAGGACGCCCTGCGCAACGCCGACTCGAAGAACGAGCTGCGCCTGCGCGTGAAGCTCGAGAGCAAGCGCGAGGCGAAGAACGTCGAGGACGTCGGCGACCTGCAGATGCTCGAGGACGATGACAAGGCCCGCGCCTTCTGACGCGCGCAGTACCCGCATGGCGGCAATGAGCGAACAGGTCGATTTCAATGCGGAGGCGGGCAGTCCGCAGCCGGCGCTGAATCCGAAGCCGCTGTTCAAGCTGATGGTCGACCGCAAGGCGTCGGACCTGTTCTTTACCTCCAACGCGCCGATCAAGATCAAGATCGAAGGGCAGATCGTGCCGGTGAACAAGCAGGTGCTGACGCCCGAGACGGTGCGCCAGGCCGCGTACGGGCTGATGCGGCCCGAGCAGCTCGAATATTTCCAGCGCGAGCTCGAGATCGATTTCGCGATTTCCGAGCCCGGCCTCGGCCGCTTCCGCGTCAACGTCTTCTACCAGCGCGGCTACCCCGCGATGGTGCTGCGCTACATCACCGCCGACATGCCGCGCCTCGAACAGCTCGGGCTCCCCGAGGTGATGAAAGACCTCATCATGCACAAGCGCGGGCTGGTGCTGATGGTGGGCGCGACCGGCTCCGGGAAATCGACGTCCATCGCTGCGATGATCAACTACCGCAACGAGACCTCGTCGGACCACATCGTGACGATCGAGGACCCGATCGAGTTCCTGCACACCAACAAGCGCTCGATGGTCAACCAGCGCGAGGTCGGGCTCGATACCAAGTCGTATGCGCGCGCCCTGCGCGGGGTGATGCGCGCCGCGCCGGATGTGATCCTCATCGGCGAAGTGCGCGACCGCGAGAGCATGGAGGCGGCGATCAATCTCTCCGGCACAGGCCACCTGGTGCTCGCCACACTGCACGCGAACAACAGCGCCGAGACGCTCGATCGCGTCATCAACATGTTCCCGCGCGAACAGCACAGCCAGATCTTCCTCGACCTGTCGCAGTACCTGCGCGCGATCATGGCGCAGCGGCTGGTCAAGAGTAAGGACGGCCGGCGGGTCGCGGCGGTCGAGGTGATGCTGAACACCCCGCACATCTCCGAGCTCATCAAGAAGGGCGACGTGATCAGCATCAAGGAAGCCATCCGCGCGAGCAGCGAGCGCGGCGTGAAGAGTTTCGACATTGCGCTGTTCGAGCTCTACAAGTCCGAGCGCATCGAACTCGAGGAAGCGCTGACGAACGCCGACTCGCGTACCAACCTCGAAGCCAAGATCAACTTCGGCTGATCCGTCTCCGGGCCCGTGCCGCCCGCGCGCTGCCGCGGTCAGAACACGGCGTACGCGTCGAAAACCGGGCCGTCGACGCACACGCGCTGCATTGCCGGGCCCGCCGCGGTGTTCACCTGCACGGCGCAGCCGGCGCAACCGCCGACCGCGCAGGCCATGAATTCCTCGAGCGATACCTGGCAGGGAACGGCGAATTTGCGCGCGAGCCGCGCGCAGGCCGCAAGCATCGGCGTCGGTCCGCACGCAAAGAGTTCGACGCGCGCGAGTTCCGCGGCCGCGAGCGTTGCGAGCCAGGCGTCCGCCAGTGCCGTCACCAGGCCGTCGAAGCAACCGGCGAAGCCCGCGCGGCTCGCGAGCCGGCTCGCAACGCCCCAGTCATCGAGCAGCGACAGGCACGCGATGACGCCGTCCGGGATGCCCGGCACCAGGATCGTCGAGGGGCGCAGGCGGAAGGGAAACGGAATCTCGGAGCCGAGCAGCGCGAGCGGTTTCCATTGCGCGTCGCGGCGCACGCGCAGCTGTTCCGCCAGGAACACCAGCGGCGGAATGCCGACGCCGCCGCCGATTAGCACGGTGCGCGGCCGGTCGGGATGCGGCGTGAACCCTCGGCCGATCGGCCCGAGCACGCTAAGCGTAGCGCGTGGCTGCGCCGCGGCGAGCGCGCGCAGGCCGGCGCCGGTCACCTTGTAGAGCACTTCAATCGCGCCCGCCTGCGCATCGGCGCGCATGATCGACAGCGGCCGGCGCAGCGGCAGGCCCGGACCGCAGGTGAGATGCACGAAGCTGCCTGGCACCGCATGCCTGGCGCACTGCGGTGCTGCGAGCCGCAGGATATATTGCTCGCCCGCGAACGCGTTGTGCTCGAGCACTACCCCGTCCTCGAGAAAAATCGTGCCGGGTTGCGCCGCGGTCACCGGGCGCCTCGCGCGGCGATCACGCTCTCGAGCACGGCCATGCGCACGGCGACGCCGTTGCGCACCTGCGTGCGGATCACGGACTGCGCGCCATCCGCGACCTCGGAGGCGATCTCCACGCCGCGGTGCATCGGTTGCGGGTGCATGACGATCGCGTCGCGCCTGGCAGCGGCGAGGCGCCGCGTATCGAGCCCGAACTCGGCGAAGTACAGATCCGGGTCCGGCACGACCGACTCGGCAATCCGCTCCCTCTGGATGCGCAACATGATGATCACATCCGCGTCGCGGATGCCCGTCTCGAGGCGGTCGTAGCGCGTGCAACCGGCGAACTCGCCGGGTTCGGCCATCAATCCCGCGGGCGCGACGATGCGCAGGTCGCGCACGCCGAGCGCCGCGAGCGCGTGGTACGTCGAGCGCGCAACCCGCGAATGACGGATGTCGCCGACGATGGCGACGCTCAGGGTGTCGAAACTGCCCTTGCGCTGGCGGATCGTCAGCGCATCGAGCAGACCCTGCGTCGGATGCGCGACGCTCCCTTCGCCGCCGGAGAGCACGCTGACGTGCGGCGCCGCGTGCGCCGCAACCAGACCCGGCACGCCCGCCTCCGCGTCGCGGATGACGAACACATCGACGTGCAGCGATTCGAGCGTATAGAGCGTGTCCAGCATGCTCTCGCCCTTGGCGCGCGATGAGAGCTGCACCTCGAGATTGACGACGTCGGCGCCGAGGCGCTTCGCGGCGAGCTCGAACGAAACGCGCGTGCGCGTGGACGGCTCGGTGAACAGGTTCGCGACCGTGACGCCGGCGAGCACGTTGCCGCGCGGCGCCGGCTTGCCCACCTCGACGACGTAACGTTGAGCGTGATCGAGCAGCCGCTCGATGCGATCGCGGCCCAGTCCCTCCAGCGTGAGCAGGTGTCGGAGCGACCCGTCGGGGCGCAGCTGGTTCGTCGGCGGGCTCATGGCGGTACGGTTCCCCCGGCGCGCGACTCGGCGTCCGGCAGCGTGCCCGTGCCCTCGAACCAGCGCTCGAGAATGACCGCGGCCGCGGCGCTGTCGATATCCTCGCGCTGCACGCGCCGCTGGCGTGCGCCGCTCGCGCGCCGCGCCTTCAGTTCGGCCGCCGCCTCGAGCGAGGACCAGCGCTCGTCGACCTGGTGGACGGGCAGGTGGAATCGGCGCTCGAGCTCGGCGGCAAATGCACGCGCGGCCTGCGTCATCGCGCTCGGACTGCCATCGGCATTGTACGGGGCCCCGACGATCAGCACGTCGGGGCGCAGGTCCTCAATGCAGGTGACGATCGCCGGCCAGTCGGGACCCGCGGGCCCGGCACGCACCGCGCGGCGCGGCCTGGCGCTGCGGGTAATCGTGTCGCCGGCCGCGACCCCGATGATCCTTGCGCCAAAATCGAAAGCGAGCGCGAGACGCGCCGGTCGCGTCGCGTCCGCCGTCACGCGTGTCCCGCGACCGGGCTCATCTTCCCGACGTCGATCCCGAGCAATCGCCAGACCGCGGACCAGCGCTCCTCAAACGGCAGCTCGAACACGATCCGCTCATCGACCGGCGTCGACAACCACGCGTTCTCGAGCATTTCACGCTCCAGCTGGCCGCCTTCCCAGCCGGCGTAGCCGAGCGCGACGAAGGCGTCGGCCGGGCCTTCACCGCGCGCGATCGCCGCCAGCACATCGCGCGAGGTGGTCACCTGCACGGCCGGGGACACTACGTGCGTCGAGTCCCAGGTGCCGCCCGGGCGGTGCAGCACGAATCCGCGGTCCGGATGCACCGGGCCGCCGCGCAACACCACGCGCGCGCCGGTCTGGTCATCGACCGCCTTCAATTTCATCTGCGACAGGACTTCCGCAAGCTGCATGGGAAGCGGCTTGTTCAGCACGATGCCGAGCGCGCCCTTGTCGCTGTGCTCGCAGATGAGCGTCACGGCGTGCTCGAAGTTCGTGTCGGCGAGCGCGGGCATCGCGACGAGCAGGTGGTTGGTGAGATTGGATTCGTCGGCCATGAAGAATCCTCGGGTAACCTCGCGATTATGGTCGCGCCGCTCGCCCGTCGCCAGCCGTATTGCCCGTCGGTCAGCGCGGGGAGGGGGGCGCCGTGACCGGGCCCTCGCTCGGCCCGCCGCCGACGAACTGCCACTCATAAGCGAAGCGCAAGGTCCGATAGCGCGTCGCGAGGGCCCTGGGGAACGGATCGAATGGGCTCGCGAGCTTCAGGATGCGCACCGCGGCCTGGTCGAGGTCGGCGTAGCCGCTCGATCTCTGGATGGTGGCCGAGACCAGCCCGCCGCTTGCGCCCATGGTGACTTCCAGGATCGGATTCACCGCCAAGGCACGGCGGCGCGCTGCCGCCGGAAAGTTCAGGGTGCCGAGTCGCTCGACTTTCCGCCGCCAGGCGTCGAGATAGGGCGCCACGCTCGATTCCCTGGTGTCCGGCGTCAGCAGCAGCTCGTCGCGCTTTGCGCCACGGAGCCGCGCGTCGTCGTCGGGATCGTGGCCCATGTTGCGCGTGGCGAGCTGGATATCCTCGCTGGCGCCGGCCCGGCCGCGTGCCGGAGCCCCGAACTCGTTGAAAAATCGCACCAGCGTGCGCGTTGCGGTGGTGGCCACGAGGGTTTCGTCCGCGGCGGTCGCCGCATTGCCCGCCTCGTCCGCCGGTTCCCGTGCCTCTTCGTCCCCGGAAGTCGACACCCTGGCGTCGGCCGCGGCGGGGCTGTTCGGGGAATGCACATCGGGCGAGGTGCCGCCGCCGAGCTGGGTGCGCTGCGAAAGGTACGCGGCGGTATCGTTGCGGTCGGCGGTCGGCACTTCGTCGGATACCAGCAACACGTCGAGTCCCGGCGCGCTGCCGTTGCCCCGACCCGCCGCGCCGAACGTCAGCCCGATGATGATGATGCCGTGCAGGAGCGCGGCGAGGAAGACGGTCGCCAGCAGGCGATCTGAGACCGGCGCCCAGCCTTCGCGCAGCCGGAACCGGCCGGGCCGCAGCGGCAGCGGCGGTGGTCCTTCCGGCGGCAGGCCGGGGGCCGCGCTCTCGGCGTCCACTCAGGCCTTCTTCAGGCGCTTGGCGATCGCGTCCAGCAGCATCGAAGAGATGTCGATGCTGAACTGCGCATCGAGTTCGCGCGTTCCGGTCGGGCTCGTCACGTTGATCTCGGTTACGAACCCGCCGATGACATCGAGACCGACGAACAGCATGCCCTGCGCGGCGAGCGCCGGGCCGATGCGCCCGGCGAGCCAGCGATCGCGTTCATTGAGCGGCCGGCCGACGCCGCGCGCGCCAGCGGCCATGTTGCCGCGATTGTCGGT
>JBAVOB010000253.1:0-24566 GCA_049691655.1 Steroidobacteraceae bacterium
CGATCATGGTGGATGACGACGGGCCGGGAATTCCCGCCGACGCGCTGCGGCGGGTCGGCGAGCGTGGCGTGCGCGCCGACGAGAGCACGCCTGGCCACGGGCTGGGACTCGCGATGGTGCGCGATGCGGTCGAGCTCTACGCTGGGCGTCTCGCGATCGAGCGCTCGCCGCTCGGTGGCGCGCGCGTCGTGCTCACGCTCCCAGGTCGAATCTGATCCCCTGCGCGAGCGGCAACTCGCGGCTCCAGTTGATCGTATTCGTCTGCCGCCGCATGTAAGCCTTCCAGGCATCGGAGCCGGACTCGCGCCCGCCGCCCGTGTCCTTCTCGCCGCCGAACGCGCCGCCGATCTCGGCGCCGGAGGTGCCGATGTTGACGTTGGCGATGCCGCAGTCGCTGCCGCTCGCGGACAGGAAGCGCTCGGCGTTCTGCAGGCGGTCGGTGAAGATAGACGACGACAGTCCGTGCGCGGACGCGTTCTGCATCGCGATCGCCTCGTCGAGGGTGGCGAACGGAATCAGGTAAAGGATCGGCGCGAAAGTCTCCGTCTGCACGATCGGCCACTCGTTGCGCGCGCGCACGATCGCCGGCTCGACGAAGTTTCCGGGGCGCTCAAGCACCTTGCCGCCGCACAGCACCAGTCCACCCGCGGCGCGGGCTTCCAGCAGAGCGGCGCGATAGCGTTCGACTGCGGCTGCATCGATCAGCGGGCCCATGAGGGTTTGCGGGTCGAGAGGGTCGCCAATGCGAACCTGCGCGTATGCGGCGATGAGCCGCTTCTCCAGCTCGGCGAGTTTCGCCGTATGGACGAGGACGCGGCGCGTCGTCGTGCAGCGCTGTCCCGCGGTGCCAACCGCGCCGAATGCGATCGCCGGCACGGCCAAGGCGAGATCCGCCGTTTCGTCGACGATGATGGCGTTGTTACCGCCGAGCTCGAGCAGTGACTTGCCGAGGCGAGCGGCGACGCGCTCTCCCACGTGCCGGCCGACGGTCGTCGATCCGGTGAAGGAGACCAGCGCGACACGCCTGTCGTCTACGAAACGCGTGGCGAGTTCCGTACCGCCATCGATGAACAGCTGAAAAATCGGCGGCAAGGCGTGTGCCGCCAGCGCGTCGCTGCAAAGCCTCTGGGCCGCGATCGCCGTCAGCGGTGTCTTGGGTGAGGGCTTCCAGACCGACACGTTGCCGCAGATCGCGGCGAGCAGCGCGTTCCACGACCACACGGCAACCGGGAAATTGAACGCGGAAATGATTCCGACGACGCCCAGCGGATGCCATTGCTCGCACATCCGATGCGCGGCGCGCTCCGAGTGCATCGTCAGGCCGTAGAGCATGCGCGACTGGCCGACAGCGAAATCCGCGACGTCGATCATCTCCTGCACTTCACCGAGACCTTCGGCGAGGATCTTGCCGTTCTCGAGCGACACCAGGGTTCCGAGTGCCTGCTTGTGCCGGCGCAGTGTTTCGCCGACGAGCCGCACTGCTTCGCCGCGCTTGGGTGCGGGGACCGATCGCCACGCCATGGCTGTCTCGACCGCCGAGCGCAGCACGTCCTCATAGTCGTCGGCGGTCGCGCCGCGCACCTGCGCGATGACGGCCCCGGTGGCCGGATTGACGCTCTCGATCAGGCGATCGCCACCGGTGCGCGACCAGCCGCGAGTGCCCGACCATGCGCCCGGATTGACGGCCTCGATGCCGAGGGCGCGCAAGACTGCGTCGTGTTGCAGAGCGCTCATCGGACCGCGCCCTTGGCGCGGCGCTGCCGGCCCGCCTGTCCGCTGACTACCACCTGCGACGAGACATCCTTGGTGCCGCCGACGCCATAGTAACGACCAAATCGGTTCTCGAGGATGACCGGCAGGCTGAAACTCTCCTGCGCGACGAAACCGCGATAATTTTCGGGCTGCTGCAGCACGAGATCCACGACGGCGCTGATGCCCGCGGCGGTCGTCACCTGGATCGCTGACCAGAGGCGGCCCGCGATCACCTGCGGGTAAATCTTGTTGACGTAATTCTCCTCGCGCAATTCCTTCTCCTGGGTGCCGGAGACGGCCGCGTAGACGATGACGACATCCTGCAGGGTCTGCGGCACGGCGTTCTCGAGGATGCGCTTCAAAGTGGCGCGATCCTGGTTCAGCTTCAGGTCGTTCATCAGCAGGCGCACCTGCGCGCAGTGTCCCGGATAACGGATGGTCTTGTAGTTGATCGACTCGCAGCGCGCTCCATAAGTCTCGGCGAGCGAGCCGAGTCCGCCCGAGGTATTGAACGCCTCATAGAGCGTGCCGTCGATCTCGATCTCCTCGAGTCCCTCGAGCGGCGCCACGTCGATCAGGCGGCCGTCGACCAGCGCTTGGCACCGGTTGCCGTACTCGTTGATCAGTCCTTCGGTGGACCACGTCAGGGAGTACTTCAGAACGTTGTTGGGATGCTGGGGCAGGGCGCCGACTCGCAGTTTCACTGACCGCAGCGCATCGAAGTGTTTGGCGAGCTCGCTGGCTGCGATGCTGATGAATCCCGGGGCGAGTCCGCACTGCGGTACGAATGCACGTGTCGCCCCTTCGGCCAGGCGCCGCACGGCGCGCGTGACCTCGACGTCCTCCGTGAGGTCGAAATAGTGGCAACCGGCCGCGCGCGCAGCTTCGGCGACGGCGACGTTGCAGTAGTAAGGCAGGCTCGAGACGATGGCATCGGCGGGGTGCGCGCGCAGCTCCGCCGCCAGCGCGCCGGGGTGCGTTGCGTCGAGCCCGAGCGCCTGGGCACTCGGATGACCGTGGCCGCGCACCACCGATTCCGCGGCTGCCGCATCGACATCCCCGAGACGCACGCGGTATGCGCCGGATTCGGCGAACAGACCGCAGATCAGCGCGCCGATCTTGCCGGCCCCAAGAATCAGAACACGGTGCATGGCATTCCTCGGGTTTTGTCCTGCGCGAGTTCGGGCGTCGCGCGGAAGGCTGCGGATTCTGACGTTCGCCGCGCTCGCTCGCCAGCCCGGCGAGCGCCCGGTCGCGTTCGCCGCTTTGGCGGGCCACGGCTTAGTCCTGTAGGATTCAAGGACTTATGCGATCCCCGGAAACGAGCACCTGGCACCCGGCCGGCTGGCAGTCCCGGCCGGTCCAGCAGCAGCCGCACTACGGGGATCCTGCGGCGCTCGAGGCCGCGATTGCGCAACTGTCGCGCCTGCCGCCGATCGTCGTGTCGTGGGAGGTCGAGGCGCTGCGCGAACGGCTCGCCGCCGCACAGCGCGGCGAGGCGTTTCTCCTGCAGGGCGGCGACTGCGCCGAGACCTTCGCGGAATGCGAGTCCGACAAGATCGCCAAGCAGCTCAAGGTGCTGCTGCAGATGAGCCTCGTGTTGCTGCACGGGCTGAAGAAGCCTGTGATCCGGCTCGGTCGCCTCGCGGGGCAGTACGCCAAGCCGCGCTCGGCCGACTTCGAGACGCGCGCCGGCGTGTCGTTGCCGAGTTATCGGGGGGATCTGGTGAATCGGCCGGAATTCACGCCCGCTGCGCGCAGTCCCGATCCGCAGCTGCTGCTGCGCGGTTATGAGCGCGCAGCAATCACTCTGAATTTCGTGCGGGCACTGGTCGACGGCGGATTCGCCGATCTGCACCACCCCGAGTACTGGGATCTCGGTTTCGTCAAGCACTCGCCGCTCGCGGCGGAATACCGCCGCATCGCGACCTCGATCGCGGATGCGCTCGACTTCTTCGAGGGGATGAGCGGCCGCGCGGTTCACGAAGCGACGCACGTGCAGTTCTTCGCGAGTCACGAGGGGCTGCACTTGTTGTATGAACAGGCGCAGACGCGTTTCATCGCGCGCCAGAACCGCTGGTACAACCTCACGACGCACATGCCATGGATCGGCATGCGCACGGCGCAGCTCGACGGGGCTCACGTCGAGTACTTCCGCGGCATCGCCAATCCGATCGGCGTCAAGGTCGGCGCCGCCATGGATGCGGGATGGCTGCAGGGTCTCGTCACGACGCTCAATCCGCAGAACCAGCCCGGGCGCCTCACGCTAATCCACCGCTATGGCGCGCAGGACATCGAGCGCTCGCTCCCGCTCGCGATCCAGGCCGTGCGCGCGACCGGCCAAAGCGTGCTCTGGGTCTGCGATCCCATGCACGGCAACACCGAGACGACGACCGGCGGCATCAAGACGCGGCGCTTCGAGAACATCCAGAAGGAGCTTGATCTGGCGTTCCGCATTCACGCGGATCACGGTTCGAGCTTGGGAGGCGTGCACGTCGAGCTCACCGGCGAAGACGTGACGGAATGCACGGGTGGCGCGCGCGGTCTCACCGAGACCGATCTGCAGCGCGCGTACCGCTCCACGGTGGACCCGCGGCTGAATGTCGAGCAGGCGCTCGAACTCGCGCTGCTGATCGCCGAACGCGCGCGCGCGCGCCGCGGTTGAGTGGCGTCGTCCGCCGCGGCCGGCCGTCACGTGGACGAGTATTGAAGAGGCCGGCGCGACGGTTGGCTGCGTCGCCGCCCGAGCGCACCGCGAGCGAGGTGCTGCAGTTCGATCCGGGCTGCAGGGCATGCCCGCGCCTCGCGGCGCACCTCGAGCGGGTGCGCGCCGAGTGTCCCGACTATCACGCACGGCCCGTCGCGCCCTTTGGCTGCGCGGCGCCCGCAATCCTGATCGTGGGACTTGCGCCGGGAATGCACGGTGCCAATCGCACCGGGCGGCCCTTCACCGGGGATTTCGCGGGCAGGTTGCTCTACGCCACGCTGCACACGCACGCCCTCGCCACGCGAGCCGATTCAGTGAGCGTCGGCGATTCGCTGCAACTGCGCCACGCTCGGATCACCAATGCAGTGAAATGCCTGCCGCCGGCCAACAAGCCACAGACGGCCGAGATTCGCCGCTGCAACGGTTACCTGCGTGCAGAGCTCGCACATTTGCGCAGCGTCCGCGTGATCCTCGCGCTGGGCCACATCGCGCACGATGCCGTAGCGCTCGCCCTCGACGTGCGGCGCGCATCCATCCCGTTCGGGCACGGGCGCATGCATACATTGCCGGGAAATCGCACGCTGCTCGACTCGTATCACTGCAGCCGTTACAACACGCAGACGCGTCGGCTGACCGCCGACATGTTCTCAGCCGTCGTCGCTCGGGCGGTGGAGCTGGCCGGCCTCCCGCGCGCACGGCAAACTGGCGCCAGGCCACGGCCATGACCGGTTTCGATCCGCGAAACTTCAGCGCCAACCTGCCGCGCCGGCCGGGTGTCTACCGCATGTTCGATCGTCAGGGAAGGATCCTTTACGTCGGCAAGGCGCGCAACCTCCGCGATCGCGTGAGCAGTTACTTCGCCGCGAGCAACGTCGCGCCGAAGACGCAGCTCCTCGTGCGCGACGTCGCCAGCATCGAGGTCACGGTCACGAACTCCGACACCGAGGCGCTGCTGCTCGAATACAACCTCATCAAACAGCACAAGCCGCGCTTCAACGTGGTGTTGCGCGACGACAAGAGTTTCCCTTACATCTATCTCAACGCGGGCCATGTGTTCCCACGCCTGTCGCTCTACCGCGGCCCGCGCAATCAGCCGGGCCGCTACTTCGGGCCGTTCCCCAGCCCGCTGGCGGTCAAGGACACGCTGCTGCAGCTGCAGAAACTGTTTCGGATCCGCAATTGCCGGGATACATTCTTCGCGAATCGCAGCCGACCGTGCCTGCAGCACCAGATCGGGCGCTGCTCGGCCCCCTGCGTCGGACTGATCGGGCAAGACGAATACGGGCGCGATCTGCAAGCGGCCATCCAAGTGCTCGAGGGCCGCAGCGACGAGGTCAACCGCGCGCTCGAGGCAAGCATGGAACAGGCGGCTACCACGCTCGACTTCGAGCGGGCCGCGGAGCTGCGCGACCGGCTCGCGGCGTTGAAGCGTATCCAGGCTCAGCAAATCGTGGTCGCGGAAGGCGCGGCCGATCTCGACGTTCTCGCGATCGTCGGCGAGGCGGGCGAGTACGCCGTAAGCCTGATGCTGGTGAGAGCGGGTCGCAATCTCGGGACCACCGGTTTCTTTCCGCGTGCGGCGCTGGCCGAGCCCGGCGAGGCGCTGGCTTCGTTCATGATGCAGCATTACGCGACGCAGCCGCCGCCGCCGCAGATCCTGGTCAACCTCGAACTCGATGACGCGGCCGCACTCGGTGATGCGCTCTCGGCGCGTGTGCCCGGTACAACCGTGCGCGTGCGCCGTCCACTGCGCGGGTTGCCTGCCAGGTGGATCGACATGAATCGCGAGAACGCCGAGCAGGCGCTGCGCATGCGGCAGGCGCGCCGCCAGGGCGTCGAGGCGATGTTTGTGTCGCTCGGGCACGAACTCGGACTCGAGCAGGTGCCAACGCGGCTCGAATGCTTCGACATCAGTCACACGGGTGGGGAGGGTACGGTCGCCTCCTGCGTCGTGTTCGACCAGGACGGCCCGGTAAAGAAAGAGTACCGGCGATTCAACATCTCCGGCATCTCGCCAGGCGATGATTACGCTGCCTTGCGCCAGGCGCTCGAACGGCGTTACACGCGGATCCAGCAGGGCGAGTTTGCGCGGCCGGACGTGCTGTTCATCGACGGTGGCGCCGGCCAGGTCAACGCGGTGCATGCGGCGCTCACGGAACTCGGTTTCGAGCACCCGCTGCTGGTCGGTCTCGCCAAAGGGGCGGATCGGCGGCCCGGGCAGGAGCGGCTGTTCGTGCACGGAGAATCGGGTCCGCGCACGCCGACCCCTGAGGCAGCGGCACTGCGCCTGATCCAGCGCATTCGCGACGAGGCCCATCGCTTCGCCATTGCGGGCCACCGTCGCAGGCGCGCGCGCCGCTTCAACGAGTCGGTCCTGGAGGCAGTGCCGGGCCTCGGGCCGGCGAAGCGCCGCGCGCTGCTGCGACACTTCGGCGGGCTCCAGGGGGTGCTGCGCGCTGGCGCGGCCGACTTCGAGCAGGTGGCGGGAATCGGGACGGCGCTCGCGCGAACGCTCTATGATTATCTGCACCCTGGAGCCTGACGCGACCCGACCGCGAATGAACTGGACGCTGCCGAACATCCTCACCTGGCTGCGGATCCTTGCGATTCCGCTCGTCGTGATCTTCTTCTACCTGCCGTACCACTGGTCGGACCCCGCCGCCGGGCTGCTGTTCGGCGCGGCGGGAGTGACGGATTCACTCGACGGTTATTTCGCGCGCAAGCTCGGACAGACGTCGCGCCTCGGCGCTTTTCTCGACCCGGTGGCCGACAAGCTCATCGTCGCGGTCGCGCTGGTGCTCATTACGAGCAAGGATCCACGCTGGTATATCGTGAGCATCGCCTGCGTCATCATCGGTCGCGAGATCGCAATTTCCGCGCTGCGCGAGTGGATGGCGGAACTCGGCGCGCGCAAGAAAGTTGCGGTCTCGGCGCTCGGCAAGTACAAGACGATTCTGCAGATCGTCGGGCTCTCGCTGATGCTGTACCGGCATGACCTCTTGTTCGTTATCCCGAGCTACCGCCTCGGGCTGCTGCTCACCGGGCTCGCCGCGGTGCTGACGCTGCTCAGCATGGTCAGCTACCTGCAGGCCGCCTGGCCCGACCTGCGGGAAGGATCGTGAGCGGGGACGGTGGCCAGGACGGCGGTACAGAAATCCGGCCGCAATTGCGGTACCATGCGCTTTGACCTGAGGACGCGTCGGCCTGGAAATTCGCGCCTCTCGTAACGGTGCGGGAATAGCTCAGTTGGTAGAGCACGACCTTGCCAAGGTCGGGGTCGCGAGTTCGAGTCTCGTTTCCCGCTCCAACGAATTGCGATCCAAGCCCCGGGGCCGAACCGCTCCGGGGCTTTTTTGGTTGCCGGCTGGTTACCGGGGCTAGGTGGCAGAGTGGTCATGCAGCGGCCTGCAAAGCCGTGTACGCCGGTTCGATTCCGACCCTAGCCTCCAAACTGAGCATCGCGCCACCGCCGCTGTGCCGAGCGGCGAGGTCGCGGTGGTGCCCGGGGCCGGAGTCGAACCGGCATGGGGTTGCCCCCAAGGGATTTTCTTACCCGCTACAACTTTCGTTGCTGCGCCCGCGCGCATTTGGGGTCTGGACTTTACCTTCGCCGTGTCGCCGCGCACCGACGGTTTAGGCGGGGGCCGTCAAGTCTCTACACTTTCCCGGAATCGCGTCCGGGCTTAGCTCGGGGTTGCAGGCACCGCTGTGCTGCTGGTTCACCGACTTTGACCCCATTCACGCCCGGCGTTTCCGACCGGGGTGCTCAATCAACTCAAGTCCCTTGCGTCTACCAATTTCGCCACCCGGGCGGGGAGCGCAGGCATTGTAGCGGCTGCCCTCGCACGGGGTGCTGAAGTGGGGCCGGTCACCTAGAATTGCGGCATTGCAGAGGCCGCCGCCGGCGCATTCAAGTCAATTGTTGTCTTTTTAAGGTATCTTATTGAAATGTCTTCGTTAACCGCACTGATCGTGGAGGGACTGCACGTCTGGCGCGGCGAGAACTACGTGCTGCGCGGAGTGAGTTGCACGGTGACTGCCGGCCAGCTCCTCGAAGTGCGCGGCGCGAACGGTTCTGGGAAAACGACGCTCCTCCGGGCCCTGTGCGGCCTCGTCTACGCGGAGCAGGGGCGCGTCAGCTGGCGCGGACACAACGTGCGCAAGGACATGTCCGCGTTCCACGCGGATCTGGCGTACCTCAGCCATGAGGGCGCGCTCAAGGGGGATCTGACGGGCGAGGAGAACCTGACGTTCTCCGCGGGCGTACGCCGCCGTATCGGCGCAGCTGAAATTACCGCCGCGGTCGCGCGCGTCGGCGCAAGCGCGTTCTCCCGGCGTCTGGTGCGTACGCTGTCGGCTGGGCAGCGGCGACGGATTGCGCTGGCGGGACTGCTGCTCGCGGGCGCGACGCTCTGGCTGATCGACGAACCGACGACCAACCTCGATGACCAGGGCCAGGCGCTCGTCGGCAGCCTGATCGCCGATCACCTCGCCGCCGGCGGTGCGGTCGTGGCGGCCGTGCACCAGAGCCTCGCCGTGGCGCGCTCATCTGCCATAGAGCTCGCGCTGCCATGACGCGCGCTTCGCCGCTGCATGCCGCGAGCCGGGTCGTCCTGCGTGATTTGCGGTTGGCGTTCCGTAAACGCGGCCAGCTCGCGCAGCCCGTCGCTTTCTTCGTCATCGTGACGGTGATGTTCCCGCTCGCCTTCACGCCGGAGCTGGCCCGGCTGCGCGAGATCGCGCCGGGCGTGCTGTGGATCGCCGCGCTGCTCGCGTCTCTCCTCGCGCTCGAATTCCTCTTTCGCGAGGACGCGCAGGACGGCACGCTGGAGCAGCACGCGCTCTCCGGTCAGTCGCTGACCTGGCTGCTGTTCGCGAAAACCGCCACGCACTGGCTGCTCACGGGGCTGCCGCTCGCCTTGATTGCGCCCGTAATCGGCGGCGCGCTAGGCGTGCCTGCGGCCGCGATGCCGGGTATCGTAGCGGCCCTGCTGCTCGGGACGGTGAGCATGAGCCTAATCGGCGCCATCGGGGCCGGCCTCACGCTCGGGGTGAAGCGCGGCGGAGTGTTGTTGTCGCTCCTGACGCTGCCGCTCGCCGTTCCGGTGATGATTTTCGGGGCGCGCGCCACCGAGCTGACGATCAGGGGCGGCGACGCCTCGGCACCGCTTTATCTGCTCGCCGCGATCACGGTGCTCGGGCTGACGCTGGCGCCGCTCGCGGCTGCAGCGGCCGTACGCATTAGTCTCGAATAGGACCGCATCCGGAGTCTCGACCGTTATGGATTGGACATGGTTTCACCGGTTCGCATCGCCGCCTCACATCTACAGGATCGCCGGCCGGCTGGTGCCGTGGTTCGCATGGCCAGCGGCCGTCACGATGCTCGTCGCCCTCTATCTGGGGCTATTCGTGGCGCCACCGGACCGGGTACAGGGCGAGGGCTTTCGGATTCTGTACGTCCACGCACCGAGTGCCTGGATGAGCGTCATGGTCTACACGACGATGGCCATGAGCGCCGCGATTGGACTTATTTGGCGCATGAAGGTTGCGCATGCCGTCGCGGTGAGCTGCGCACCGATCGGCGCATCGTTCACCGTGGCGGCACTCGTGACGGGTATGCTGTGGGGTAAGCCCATGTGGGGCACGTACTGGGAATGGGATCCACGGCTGACTTCGGAACTGGTGCTGCTGTTCCTGTACCTGGGTTACATGGCATTGCGGTCCGGGATCGACGATCTGCAGCGAGCGGACCGAGCGAGCGCGGTGCTCGCGATCGTGGGGCTCGTCAACGTGCCGATCATCCATTACTCCGTGGAATGGTGGAACTCTCTGCACCAGGCGCCGTCAGTGATGAAGTTCGGAAAACCCACGATGGACGTCTCGATGCTCGTGCCCCTGTTGCTCATGTTGCTTGGATTCACCCTGTACTTCGTGGCCATCGTGCTGATCCGGCTGCGCGGCGAAGTCTTGCGCCGCGAGAGATCCGCGACCTGGATGCGCGAGGTGCTGCAATCATGATGGACTGGTTGGCGATGGGTGGCCGTGGCCAGTACCTGTGGCCGGCGTATGCGTTGACGCTCGCCGTGATCGTGCTCAATGTCATCTGGGCACGCCGGGTTTTCAGGCAGTCGCGCGCGGAAGCGCGTCAGCGTGCCGCAACGGAGCAGCGCCAATGATGATGCAAGGAGGTGCGGCATGACGCCACGACGCCGCCGGCTGACGCTGGTGCTCGGTATTCTGGTCGGTGTGGCCATCGCGGGTGGCCTGGCGCTGCGCGCGTTTCGCAACAATGTGACGTTCTTCTTCAATCCATCCCAGATTGCCGCGGGCCAGGTGCCGCACGGCGAACGCTTCCGACTCGGGGGCATGGTAACGGCCGGCAGCGTGCGACGCGCTCCGGGAAGTCTCGAGGTGCGCTTTGTCGTCACCGATTTCAGGCACGACGTGCCGGTGAGCTACACGGGCGTGCTGCCGGACCTCTTCAAGGAAGGCAAGGGGGTCGTGGCCCACGGTCGCCTGACAGGCGAGGGAGTTTTCGTGGCCGACGAAGTGCTGGCGAAGCATGACGAGAATTACATGCCGCCGGTCGTCTCGCGCTCGCTGCAGGGGCAGCAGGGCGCCGCGGCGTCGCAGCCCGCCGGCGCTGCCGCGACGGCCAACCCTGCCGGGACGGGCACCTGATGCTGCCGGAACTTGGCCACTTTGCGCTGATCCTCGCGTTGATCCTGGCGGCGCTGCAGGCGTTCTTCGGCGTGGCGGGGCCGGCGCTGCGCCGCGAGCGCTGGCAAGCCGCAGTCGTGCCGGCGGTCGCCGGTCAATTCGTGATGGTGCTGACCGCCATAGGCTGCCTCGCGGCCTCATTCGTCGTGAACGATTTCTCCGTGCAGTACGTTGCGGAGAACTCAAATTCCGCCTTGCCGCTGCTCTATCGCGTTGCCGCGGTCTGGGGCGCGCACGAGGGTTCGCTGCTGCTCTGGATTTTCTTCCTCTCTTGCTGGACGGTTGCGGTCGCCCTGGGTACGGCGCGACTGCCTGAGGGGTTCGCTGCCCGGGTGCTGGGTGTACTCGGCATCGTGAGCTTTGGCTTCATGCTGTTTACGCTCGCGACCTCGAACCCGTTTCTGCGCCTCTCGCCGGCGCCGCCCGATGGACGCGACCTGAACCCGCTGTTGCAGGATCCGGCTCTCGCAGCCCACCCGCCAATTCTCTACATCGGCTATGTCGGTTTCGCAGTCGCCTTTGCGTTCGCGTGCGCCGCGATGCTCGAAGGCAAGCTCGACCAGATGTGGGCGCGCTGGACGCGGCCATGGACCGTTGCCGCGTGGTGTTTTCTCACCTGTGGCATCGCCCTCGGCTCCTGGTGGGCGTACTACGAACTCGGCTGGGGAGGCTACTGGTTCTGGGATCCGGTGGAGAACGCGTCGTTCATGCCGTGGCTCGTCGGCACTGCGCTGATTCATTCGCTCGCGGTGATGGACAAGCGAGGACTGTTCAAGAGCTGGACGCTGTTGCTCGCGATCATTGCATTCTCGCTGAGCCTGCTCGGAACGTTCCTCGTCCGTTCGGGAGTGTTGGTGTCGGTGCATTCGTTCGCCGCCGATCCGGCTCGCGGCATATTCATTCTCGTCTTCCTGATCATCATGATCGGCGGGGCGCTGTCGCTCTACGCGTGGCGCGCGCCGCTCCTGAAGTCGCAGGCAGGGTTCGAACTCGCATCGCGCGAATCATTCCTGCTGTTCAACAACATCCTGCTGGTAGTGGCCGCGGCCACCGTGTTCGGCGGTACGCTGGCGCCACTCATCGCCGATGCGCTCGGGCTCGGGACGCTCTCGGTCGGCCCGCCGTATTTCGGACCCACATTCCTCGTCTCGATGCTTCCCCTGCTTGCACTGCTCGCGATCGGCGTGCACGCGAACTGGAAGCGCGGCAAGCTCGGTGAGAGCCGCCGGCCGATCATCCTGACCCTCGCGGTGGCGGTTCTGATCGGACTGGCGGTGCTGGCCGGCGCGTTCGCCGACGCCAAGGTGCTCACCCCGGTGGGAATTGCGCTCGGAGCCTGGCTGATGTTGTCGTCGCTCGTCGATCCGGTCGATCGCATTCGCCGCGGCCTCAGCCTGTCCCCAGCGGTGCTCGGAATGACCGTGGCGCACCTCGGGCTCGGCGTCTTCGTGATCGCCACGACCTCCGTGCAGTCGTTCACGCATGAACGCGATGTCGCGCTCTCGGTCGGGGAGGCGGCGGTGGTCGGCGCGTACCAGTTCCGGTTCGACAAGCTCGAACCGATCGAAGGCCCAAACTACGACGGCGTGCGCGCCGCAGTGACGGTGCTGCAGGGCGGCAAGCGCCTCGTCACTCTGCATCCCGAGAAGCGCAAGTACTGGGTGCAGGGATCGGTGATGACGGAGGCCGGGATTTCCGTCAGCCCGGCGCGCAATCTCTTTGCCGCGCTCGGCGAGGACCTCGGGGCGGGACGCTGGAGCATCCGTGCACAGGTGCGGCCGCTCATCAACTGGGTCTGGCTGGCCGCGCTCATCATGGCGCTGGGCGGGGCCATCACGCTGGGGGACCGGCGTTATCGGCTGGCGCGCGATGCGGCGACGGCAGGCGTTCGCGCCGGACCGGTAGCGGGCGAGCGCGGCGCGTGAACCGCTTTCTGCTGCCGCTCGGCCTGTTCGCGCTGCTCACCGTGGTGCTTGCGGTAGGTATCAAGCGTGCGCCCGAGAAGAGCATCATCGCGTCGCCGCTCATTGGCAAGCCCGCGCCGCAGTTTGTCCTGCCAAGCCTCACCGATCCCGCACGCTCGCTCGCGAATCGCGACCTGCACGGCCGCTGGTACCTGTTCAACGTCTGGGGCACGTGGTGTGTCGAATGCCGGGCGGAGCACGATACGCTGCTGCAGATCCGGCGGTCGGGGCTCGTACCGCTCATCGGCCTCGACTGGCGCGATGAGGATGCGGCCGCCTTGCAGTGGATCGCGCAACTTGGCAATCCCTATGAGTCGATCGCCGTCGATCGCGAAGGACGCGTTGCGATCGACTGGGGCGTATACGGAGCGCCCGAGACGTTTCTCGTCGACGATCGCGGCATCGTCGTCCACAAGCACGTCGGACCGCTGACCGCCGACATCTGGCGGCAGGAATTCGTGCCGCGGATTCCGCGCGCCGCGCCTGCGACCCGGGGCACGGGAACGTGACGCGGATCGGCCGCACCGTGCTCGCCTTGACGGCGGCTCTTTCGGTCGCCGGGACGGCCTATGCAATCGACCCGATCGAGATTCCCGATCCGGCGCTGCAAGCGCGGTATGTCGGGCTGACGCACGAGTTGCGCTGCATGCAATGCCAGAACCAGTCAATCGCGGATTCGCCGGTCTCGCTCGCCGGCGACCTGCGTCGCGAGGTCCGCGAGGCGCTCATCGCCGGCAAGAGCGATGCGCAGATTCGCGACTTCATGGTAGCGCGCTATGGGGAGTTCATCCTGTTCCGGCCACGGTTTTCGGCGAGAAACGCCTGGCTGTGGCTCGCGCCGGTCGCACTGCTCGGCTTGGGAGCGTTCGCGGCCGCGCGGGTGCTGCGCCAGCGCCGAACGCTCCTGGCGAGCGACCCCGACCCGATCGAGGACGAGTCGCCGCGCGCATGAGCGCGTTTCTCGCGCTGGCCGCGCTGATGGCGTCGCTGGCTGCCGCGGCGATCACGGTGCCCTTGCTGCGTTCGCGTCACTCCGGCGAGGGGCCGGCGCGGTGGGCGGCACTCATCTCGGTTGCAGGGCTGATTCTCGGCGCTACGCTCCTCTATGCGAACTGGAGCAACTGGTCATGGGCACCCGCAGCGGCCGCTCCCACACCCGCCGAGATGGTCGCGAAGCTTGCACGGCGGCTCGATAGCAGCCCGGACGACCTGGACGGCTGGTTGATGCTCGGCCGCTCGTACGCGGCGCTGGAGGAGTATCCGCTCGCCCTGCGCGCCTACGAGCGGGCCAACCGGCTGGCGAGCGAGCGCAGTCCCGAAGCGCTGATCGGCATCGCGGAGACTCTCACGCTGCAGAACGAGAGCGCGATCGACGGGCGTGCCGGGAAGCTGTTCGAACAGGCGCTCGCGCTGGCGCCTGCCTCCGGCAAGGCACTGTTTTTTAGCGCCGCAGCGGCGGCGCGGCGCGGTGATCTGCCGCTCGCGCGCGCGCGTTTTGCGCGTCTGCTCGCACTGAATCCGCCGCCCGAGATCCGGGCGGTGCTCGAGCAACAGATCAGCACTATCGATGAGCGACTCGGCGCACTGGCCTCGGGCGGCGCGCAGGAACCGGCCTCGCGACCGGCTGTCGTCGCAGTCAACGTCAGACTGTCGCCGTCGCTGCGCGCGCAAGCGAATGGCGCCCCGCTCTTCGTGATGATCAGGGATCCTGCGGCGCCGGGGCCGCCGCTTGCCGCCAAGCAGCTCGCCAGCACCTTCCCGCAACGGGTCGAATTGACGCCGCGCGACGCGATGGTCGCCGGTCGTACGTTCCATGCCGGTCAGACCGTGCAGGTGGTCGCGCGTATCGCACGCGGCGGCACACCGATCGCGCAGACCGGAGACCCGTTCGGTGAACTCAACTATGCGGTCGGCGCCGACGGGCTCCGCGACATCGTGATCGACCGGCTTTCACCGTAACGGCTGGGGCGCAAGCGACGCGATGGGAATCCGTCATATCCTGCAGTTCGAGAAACCGCCCTCGACGTCGAGGATGTTTTTGCGGATCCTCGCAGCGGGAAAACCGGCATGGGTGGGCGAGGGGGACCAGGTGCCGCGCATCGAAGCGGTGCTCGCCAGCGCCGTGGTCGACCCGCGGCGCCTCGCCCGCTACAACGCCGTGACCGGCGCGCCGGCAACGGAGTGGCTACCGATCGCCTACCCACACGTGCTCGCGGCACCGCTGCATCTCGCCGTATTCTCCGCGCGCGCGTTTCCGGTACGGTCACTCGGGCTCGTGCACGTGCGCAACGTGATCGCGCAGCGCCGTCCACTGCGTTGGGACGAAAGCTTTCAGTTGCGCTGCTCCGTCGAAGGCCACCGCGAGCTCGAGCGCGGGCAGGAGTTCGACCTGCATACGGCCCTGATCGCTGGCGGCGTCCAGGTCTGGCACGAAACCGCAACGCTGCTCGCGCGCAGCCGCACCCTGGCGAGCGGCAACCGCGTCGGCCGAGCCGCGGTGCCCGAACGCACAGTGGCGGCGTATACGCCGGTCAAAGCGGTCACGCTGCAGGCCAGCGCCAACATCGGGCGCCGTTACGCGGCCGTATCCGCTGATTTCAATCCGATTCACCTGAGTGTGCTGACGGCCAGGCTGTTCCAGTTCCGCCGGGCGATCGCCCACGGCATGTGGTCGCTCGCGCGCTGCGCGAGCGAAATCGGCGCGGACCGCCAAAGCGGCGAACAGGTGCTCGACGTGACCTTCCGCCGGCCGATCTTCCTGCCGGCGACGCTCGCGCTGCAGCGCTCGGCGTCCGATGGCGACTGCGAATTCAGTCTGCGTGATGTGCGCAACGAGAAGCCGGTACTCACCGGAACGTTGCGTGTGAGCCGATGAGCGGCGCGGTTGTCACCCGCCCCCGGCCGGGATTGCGCTGGCTGGTTGCGGCAGGCGAAGGCCGGGCGCTGCTTGCCGCGGCGCTGGCGTTCTTCTGCCTGCTAAGCGGCTATTACATGCTGCGACCGCTACGCGACGCGATGGCGCTCGAGGTGGGCCGTGAGTGGAATGCGGCTCTGTTCGGGGCCGTCTTCGTCGTACAGCTGTGCATGCTGCCCGGCTACTGGTGGATCGTGGCGCGCGTCACGCGCCGTCGCCTGCCGCTCGTCGTGTACGGCGCCGTGGTGATTGTGTTCGTCGCCGTCGCCGGCGGTTACCAGTTCACTGCCGCCAGCCGCGGGTTTGCCGCCGCGTATTTCGTCGCCGTCACGTCCCTGAATCTCTTCATGGTCTCGGTTTTCTGGAGCGTGATGACGGACTACTGGCATCCGGAAGCGGCCAAGCGGCTGTTCGGTTTTGTGGCGGCTGGGGGCAGCGTCGGAGCCCTGGTCGGCCCCGTGCTGATGCCGCCAGTGATCAGGTTGGGCGGGCCTGGGCTGGTGATTGCGAGCGCCTGCGCCCTGTTTGGCGGCACGATTCACTTTCTCGGCCAGGCACGGGCCGCACGTGCCGGGGCGCACGGACCGCTCGATCCCGCTCAGGTGGCTGCCACGGCGGTCGGAGGCCGAGCCGTCGACGATCTTGCCCGGCTCGTCAAGTCGCCGTATCTGCTGGCGGTAATCGGCCTGATCGTCGTCGCGCAGATACTCGGCATCTTCATGTACAACGAGCAGGCGCGTTACGTCGAGGCGACCTGGTCCAATCTGCGCGATCGCGCGGTGCTGTTCTCGAGGGTCGAATTTGGCGTCAACCTGCTGTCGCTGTTCCTGCAGTCGGTCGTGGTGGGCTGGTTGACCGCGCGGATGAGTCTGCGGGCGAGTCTCTCGGCCATGCCTGCGCTGGCCGGGTTATCGTTTCTCGCGCTCGCGCTCGTGCCGGAGGGCCGCGTCGTCCTTGCAACCCAGATTCTCAGGCGCGGGCTCGAATACGGGCTTGGCAAGCCGACACGCGAAATGCTCTTCACCGTGCTCAATCCTGAGAGCAAGTTCAAGAGCAAGAGCTTGATCGATACAGTCGTGCAGCGCGGCGCGGATACGCTCGGGCAGACGATCGCGCTCGGCATGACGAGCCTGACGCTGACGATGCTCGGCTGGCTCAGCGCCGCCGTCTGCCTCGTATTGATCGGGGTGACGACGTGGCTGGGTTCCGTCTTCGAAGCGCGGCGTGCCGGCATGCCGCTGCAATCGGCCGCCTGACGCCCCGCTGGATCCCTGTCCGAACTGTGACGCAGACCCCATCCCGCCGACGCGGCGGTTCACATATCTACTGGTTCACATCTACCGGCCGACGCGCCCCGGTACCCTTGCGATGAGGCGGCTTGGCAATGGGCACGCCGCTACATTGTTCCAGTCGCCGACCGAGAGGATTGGATGGACCGCGCCGGCCATACCACCGTAATCCGCAAGTTCCTTGAGCAGCAAGGGCCGCAGGACTCGAGCGATCCGTTCGGCGGTTCAGGCACCATCGCCATCATGCTGCGCGTGCTGCCGCCGCCGCGGTTGCTGCTCTGCATCGAGCAGTCGGACCTGCGGGACGCGCTGGCTAATCGCCTCGCGCTCGCCATGATCGATGTCGAAACCACAGGCGACGACGATTCTGCGGCTCGGAGCTTCGAACGCGAGCCGTGTCATATTCTCGTGACCGATAACATTGAGCTCGTCAGGAAGATTCGCGCCCGACAAACCGAGCGTGCGCCGGTCGTGCTGTACGTTCTCGGACGGGGCGAAGGGGGCGAACGAGTCGCAGCCATGCGGTCCGGCGCCGACGATTGCCTCGACCGGCGCATTGGCGACGAGGAGCTTGCTGCGCGCATCGGTCTCGCGCGGCGCATTGCCGAGCTGCACACTGTTCTGCGCGCCACCATGGCGGAAAACCGCAAGCTCGGGGCCTTTGACGAACTCACAGGCCTGTCCAGCCGGCGATTCTTCTCGCAGCACTTCCCGCGCGAAGTGGAGCGGGCGGCGCGCTACGCGCGGCCACTTGGCCTGGTACTGTGCGACATCGATCACTTCAAGGCGGTCAACGACAAGCACGGCCATGCGGCCGGCGACGAGGTGCTGCGCCAGCTCGGATCGCGCATGCGCAAGTGCCTCCGGTCCGGCGTTGACTGGATCGCGCGCCTCGGCGGCGAGGAATTCGCTGTCGTGCTGCCGGAGACCACGCACGACGATGCGCTTACCGTGGCCCGCAAGCTGCGATCCGCGGTAGGCGACAGTGCCTTCATCATCGGTGCGAAGCAGGTGCCGATCACCGCCTGTTTCGGCCTGTGCTCCATCGACATGGCGGTGGCCGCGCAGACGACGTCATCGGATGCGTTGCTCAAGGCCGCCGACGCGGCTTTGTTCCGCAGCAAGAGCGTCGGAACCAACCGGGTGACGGCTGCAGCCATCGGACGGTCGGCACGACCGCCACCCGCGGGTTAACTTCGCGAGCGTGGGGCTCGCTGTTGCAACTGAGGCCCCACGACCCGTACGGTCTGGCCCGCGGCGGGCTTGCTCCGGCCGCGGCGAATCCGCGGATTCGGCAGCCGGTTTCCGGTATAATTTTTCGGTTAACCGCTCACTGGATACACTGATGCCCTCTGCCCCGGGCCGCGGCACTCGCGGCCACCCCCGCCTGATCTGGACGAACGCTCTGGTCTTCGGACTCACGGCCTTGGTGGCGGCGGCGGGAGTGCCCTGGTACGGGCTCGCCGTTGGATTCAAGGCCACCTCCTGGGTATGGTTCGCGCTTTTTCTGGTTGCGAACGGCACCGCCATCACGGGCGGCTACCACCGCCTCTGGTCACATCGGGCCTATGACGCGCATTGGACGGTGCGCCTGTGGTTCATGGCGTTCGGATCCATGGCGATGCAGAACAGCGTGCTCATCTGGAGCAGCAACCACCGCATGCATCACCGGTTCGTCGACGACACGGGCAAGGACCCTTATGCGTCGCCGCGCGGCTTCTGGTTCTCGCACATCGGCTGGATGCTGAGGGCTTACCCGAGCGGCGCGGCGGACCTGGCCGTGGTGCGGGATCTCGAAAGGGATCCGATCCTGCGCTTTCAGCACCGGTTCTACCTGCCGCTCGTGCTTGCGACCAATATCGGTTTCCCTCTGCTTGCAGGCTGGGCGGCGGGCGATGTCTTCGGCACCTTTCTCCTGGCGGGGGTATTGCGGTTGGTCCTGAGCCACCACTTCACCTTTTTCATCAATTCGTTGGCGCACATGTGGGGTACGCAGCCGTACACCGAGGAGAACACGGCGCGTGACAATCCCGTGCTCGCACTGCTGACGCACGGCGAGGGCTACCACAATTTCCATCACATCTTCGCCCAGGACTATCGCAACGCCATCCGCTGGTACCAGTGGGATCCCACCAAGTGGCTGGTGGCAACGCTGGCGGCGCTGAGGCTCGCGTGGAACCTGAAGCGCACGCCGGAATTCCAGATCCAGCGCGCGCTGCTTACCATGCAGTTCAAGCGCGCCGAGATGCGGCTGACCTCGCTGGCGTCGGCGCGGCAGTTCGGCACGACACAGTTGGAACACCTGCGGGCCCGGGTGAGCGCCGAGTACGAGGCTTTCGCGGCAGCGGTCGCCGAGTGGGCGCGCATCAAGGACCAGTGGTACGAGGAAAAGAAGCAGGCGATTCGCCGCCGCTGGGAGGACACGGGGCTACACCGGCGCCTGGCGGAAATCGAGCGCGAGCTGCGGCTGCAGAGCAAACGCCTGCGCCTCCTGCAGGCGAGCCTCGCCTGATCCCGCGCCCGCTGGTCGGCTGACGGGCGTCAGCGACGACGCGGTTGCAAGAACGCGACGCTCGCGCTTTCCTGTTCGGTCTGTGCGGCGCTGCGCCCCGGTGCCGGATCCGACCAAACCGACGACACGCGCAGCCGCGTGTCCGCCACAAACCATGCCACGTCTTCGATCGGCGTCGGGTGAGCGATGAGGTAGCCCTGCACCTGCACATCGCCGCATCCCGCCAGGAAATCGAGCTGACCGGTGCGCTCGATACCCTCGGTGGTTACTTCGAGTCCGAGGCTGCGGCAGAGCCGCACGATCGATTGGGTGATGGCGGCCGCCGTGGCGTTCGAATCGACATCTTTCATCAGGCTGCGGTCGAGCTTGACCCGCGTTAGAGGCAGCTCGTCGAGCGATCTCAGCGAGGAGTAACCGGCTCCGAAATCATCCAGGGCCACGGCGACCCCGAGCTTGCGCAGGGCATGCAAGGCATCCACCGCCAGCTGCCCGGTCTGCAGGGCCGTCTCGGTCAGCTCGATCTCGAGACAGCTCGCGGGTACGCCGGTCTCGCTCAGAACTTTCTCGACGGAGCTGACAAAGCGGCCGGTCAGGAATTGCTGTGCCGAGACGTTGATCGCGACGCGCGCGTCCGTCCAGCCGGTGCGCCGCAGGAACTGCACGCTTTCGATGGCGTGGCGCAGCACCCAGGCGCTCAAGTCGAGAATCAGGCCCGATTGTTCCGCGATTGCCATGAACTCGTTCGCCGCGGCGATCCGGCCGTCGGGTTGACGCCAGCGCAGCAGCGCCTCGACGACCGTGGTCTTCATCTCGCGCAACGACACTTCCGGCTGGAAGTGCAACAACAGGTCGTTCGATTCGAGCGCGCGGCGCAGACCCTGTTCGGTGTGGAACCGATGCGAGGCGGCTGCGAGCAGCTCCGGCCGGTACACGCTGAAGCGGTTGCGCCCGCGTTCTTTCGCCTGGAACAGCGCCGCGTCAGCCGCTCGCAGCAGTGCCTCCGCCGTGTCGCCGTGCTCCGGGCTGAGCGCGATCCCAACGCTCAGGCTTACGAGCACCTCGCGATCGCCGACCTGCAGCGGCTGCTGAAATGCGCGCGTGATGGTCTCGCAGTGTGCTTCCGCCGCGACGGCGGATGCCATGCCCTCGAGCACGATCGTGAATTCATCGCCGCCAAGTCGCGCAAGGAAGCCGTTCGGCTCGCAGATTTCCTGCAGCCTGGCGCCGATCTCGCGCAGCACGCGGTCGCCGAACTCGTGCCCGAGGCTGTCGTTCATGGTCTTGAAATTGTCGATGTCCATGTAGAACACGGCGCAGGAAATCGAATCGGCCCGCGCGCGGGCGATCGCGGCCGCAAGATGGGTGGCCAGCTCGCGGCGGTTCGGCAGGTCTGTGAGCGGATCATGATGGGCGAGGTGACGAAGCTGCCGTGTTCGCTCGGCGACGCGGTCCTCCAGCGCGGAGCGCTCGTATTGCAACGCGTGGCGCGTATTCGCAAGCGCTTCCGTCATTTCGTTGAATGCCGTAGCCAACTCATCCAGCTCGCGAACCCCGCCGCGCGGCACGCGCGTCGCGAGGTCGCCCCGGGTGAGGCGGCGGGTGCCCTGCAGCAGGCGGCGCGCAGGTCCGAGAATGCCGTAGGCGATCAGGATCGCGATGACGAGCACCACGGCAAGCACGGCCGCTGCGACCCGCTGCAGGTGCAGTTCAGCTTTCTGCGCCGTGACTCGGGCCTTGCCGGCAGCGGCGCTGAGGGCGGCCCACGCGGGCTGCTTGAGTTCCGAGTCCACTTTGCTGGACAGGTCGCGTGCCGCCGCGGCGAAATCCGTGCGCTTCTCTTCGATGCTCGCATCGAGACGCAGCGTCGACAGTCGCGAGCGCGTCGCAACCGCAAGGTCTTCCCGGCCGAGTTCAAGCCACGCGCGACCGGGGGACTGAGCCAGCTCCGCGGCGTGCTTGCGCAGCAGCGATCCGAATGCACGCTCTTCGCGAGCGGCCGCGCTGATTGCCGACGCGCTCGCGGTAGCGAACTCAGCGGTGACGGCGGCGCGCAGTGCGGCCGCGCCGCGCGCGAGGTCGGTGAGGGACTTGCGAACCATCAACTGTGATCCGAGCTCCGCGCCGCCAGCGGCGCGGGCAGTGCGGAGCGCGAGGGCGTCGAGCGCCGCAAGCGCGCGGCGGACCTCCTGCTGACGCATGCGGTGCAGCGCGGCGAGCGCGAGCCCGTCCGTGCGGAAGGACTCCAGCCGCTCGGTCATGCCCGGTCCGATGACGATGGAAGCGGTCGAGGCGAGACGCGAGTAGTCCTGCAGGATCGTGAGCAGACGCAGGGATGTGGCGTCGACCGTCGCGCGCTCCTCATTTCCGCCGGTGTGCTGCAGATCGCTTACCGCGCGATCGAAATCCGCGAGCGCGACCTCGAGATTGCGCGCCACCGCCAGCAGCGGCTCGAAGCGCCGTTCCACCCGGCTGACGAGCTCGGCGGTTTCCCGCGTGCTCTGCCGGGCCAGATTCATGCCGATCAACAGGACCGCCAGCACGGCGAGCACGGCGAGCCCCAGGCACGCGCCGAGCGACAAGCGCGCGGAAAAGGCAGCGCGGACGCGAGGCGTCGCGTGATCGATGTGATTCACAGCATGCGTGTTCATCGAACCCTTCCGACGTCGCCTGTCGGCCCGCCGCGTTTCGAGACCGCATGCGAGCTGCCTATTGTGGACGCCTGAACAGCGTCGCGTGAACGCGCGCGCCCCGTCTGGGCACGCTGCCCCATCGGCGGTCAATGGTTAAGTCCCGCATGGCGTTTCTGGGACGACGGTCACCGGGATCGGACGTTATGTCGAGTCGCGGTGGGCAGGTCCGGGCCCCGTACACCGGCGCAGCGCGCGCCAGTCCGGCGCGGCCGCGGCCCGGGGGGCAACCGGGCCCAGTCGGGCCCGGAGGTTCGTCCTGGTGCCTCTCGAGCCGCCAGTATTGCGTCGGGAGCCGCGGAGGGTTGTACGATGGCGTGCGAGTGCCGCTCGCCGGTTGCAATGCACCGGCGCGTTTCGACCGAGACTGGCACCGCGATCTCGTGACTGACCGCCAGCGAGGCGACCCGCCGTGAAGAGACGATCGCGTTCCCCGAACTCCTTTGTGTCGGCGCTTACGGCTTGCCTTGGGCTCGCGACAGTCTCCTGCGCAGCGGCATCCGCCGCCGTCATCCCGATTCCGGAGCAGGAGCAGGCGATCATCGGCGCATCGCAGACCATGCAGACCGTTTACGAGGATACCTTGTCCGATATCGCGCGCCGTTTCGGGCTCGGCTTCGAGGAACTCTTGCGGGTGAACCCTGGTGTCGATCCATGGCTCCCCGGCGCGGGCAAGACGCTCCTGATTCCGGGCGAGCGCATCCTGCCGCCGGCGCCGCGTACCGGTATCGTCGTCAATCTGCCCGAACACCGGCTGTACTACTACCCAAAGCCGAAGCGGGGCGAGAGCCCGGTGGTCATTACCTATCCGGTGAGCATCGGCAAGATGGACTGGCGCACTCCGCTCGGCCTCACGAAGATCGTGGCCAAGCAGAAGGATCCGGTGTGGTACCCGCCGGCTTCGGTGCGTCAGGAGCACGCCGAGCGCGGTGATCCGCTTCCCGCTGCGGTGCCGGCGGGCCCCGACAACCCGCTGGGCGCCTACGCAATGCGCCTTGGTATTCCTGGAAACAGCTACCTGATTCACGGCACCAACAATCCACTTGCGGTCGGCATGGCGGTGACGCACGGTTGCCTGCGGCTCTACCCTGAGGATGTCGAAGCGCTGTTTCCGCTGGTCCCGGTGGGGACACAGGTCCTGCTCGTGAACGAACCGATCAAGTATGCATGGGCGAATGGCGAGCTCTACATCGAAGTACATCCCCCGGTGAACGCCGAGGGCCAGTCGTACGAGCCGGACGTCGATCAGTTCGTGAAAGCTTTGGATAGGGTGCTCGGTTCGGCCACTGCCGCGGTCAACTGGGATCTTGCGCTTGCCGAACTCAAGGCGGCTCGCGGCATGCCGGTGCTGGTAGGGGTCGAGGCGCAAATCGACGGCCCGGTCGAGTTCGATGTGCCGCTTGAATCCGAGGATCCGGAGCCGTCCGCCGCTGCGAGTTCGACGAATAGCGCCGCCGCGCGCTGATCGCGCGCTGGGAGTACTGCTGGATCGTGGCGCAGATCGCGACTGGCCGCAGCGCCTACACCAGCGCGACGGCGTGCCCACCGTCAACGGGCAGGATCACGCCGTTGACGTGCGAACCCGCGTCGCTGGCCAGCAGCAAGGCGGGTCCGATCAGCTCGTGCAGCTCGCCGGTGCGGCCGCCGGGCAGACGTGCGACGTGGGCCTTGCCGGCGTCGGACTTGAAGTATTCCTCGTTCATCTCGGTGACGAACCAGCCTGGCGCCAGTGCATTCACCCGGATGCGGTTGCGGGCAAGTTCCAGCGCAAGGGCGCGCGTCAACTGCACGAGCGCGCCCTTGGACGCCGAGTAACTCGCGTAACCGATGCCGGCACCGAGGCCCAGAATCGATGCGACGTTGATGATGCTGCCGGGTTCGCGCGCGGCTACGAGACGGGTTGCGGCTTCGTGGCAGACCGCCCACGCCCCGCGGAAATTGGTGGCCATCACGCTGTCGAGGCTTGCGCACGTGGTGGCGAGGAATCCCCTCGGCTGCGCGATGCCGGCGCTGTTCACAAC
>JBAVOB010000254.1:0-13955 GCA_049691655.1 Steroidobacteraceae bacterium
AGATTGCAACGATCGCAGAGCGCGTCGAAGATGCCAACACAATGGCCGTGCTCTGGCAGCTCGGCGTGCAGTTCGTGCAGGGTTATTTCGTCCGCGAGCCCGAACAAGTCGTGATCTGAACAGGCGGCGCCGTTGCGGCCGCACGCGCCGCGGCGCGAGATCAGCCCGCCTCCAGCCGCTCCACCTTGCGCCAGCCCTGCGGCAGCATCACGCCCCGTTGCGCCCGCGCGCCGCCATAGTGCGCGAGATCCGGCCAGGGAATGGTCATGCGGCGCTCCCCCGCCCATACGATCAGATCGCCGCCGTGCGGCACGACGGTGATGGCCGTGACGAACTCCTCGCGCGCGGCCGCTTTCTTGCCGGGAATGTCGTAGAGCTTGTTACCCTTGCCGCGCGGCATCTCCGGCACTTCTTCGACGGGGAACACGAGCAGCTTGCCCTGCCTGCCAACCACTGCCACGAGCGCGTCCGGCCCGGCCACGCGAGCGGGCGGCAGCACCAGGGCATGCGGCGGCACGTTGAGCACGCTCTTGCCGGCGCGCCGGTCGGTGACCAACTCCTTCAGTCGCACCGTGAAGCCGTAACCGGCATCGCTTGCGATGAGCCACAGATCGTCCGGCTCGCCCAGCAGCACGCCCGCGAACTTTGCGCCGTCCGGCGGGTTCAACCGGCCGGAGAGCGGCTCGCCCTGGCCGCGCGCCGCAGGGAGCGAGTGCGCGGGCAGGCAGTACGCGCGTCCCGTGCTGTCGAGAAAAAAGGCCTGCTGCAGGGTCTTGCCGCGCGCGGCCGCCTGGAAAGCGTCGCCGGTCTTGTACGACAGCGTGCGCACGTCTATTTCATGGCCTTTGGCCGCGCGTACCCAGCCGCCCGTGGACAGCACGACCGTCACCGGCTCGTTGGCGATGAGCTCGGTCGCATCGATCGCCTGGGCGGCCTCGCGCTCGATGATCTTCGAGCGCCGGTCGTCGCCGTACTGCTGCGCGTCGGCCTGCAGTTCCTCGGCGACCAGCCGGCGCAGCCGCGCTTTCGACTTGAGCACCGCCTCGATCTCGGCGCGCTCCTCGGCCAGCCGCTGCTGCTCCTCGCGTATCTTCATCTCCTCGAGCTTCGCGAGATGGCGGAGCTTGGTCTCGAGGATCGCCTCGGCCTGCAGCTCGGAGAGCTTGAAGCGCTTCATCAGCACGGGCTTCGGCTCATCTTCGCGACGGATGATGCGGATCACCTCATCGAGGTTCAGGTAGATCGCGAGCAGGCCTTCCAGGATGTGCAGCCGGTTCGCGACCTTCTCGAGCCGATGCTGCAGCCGGCGCGTCACGGTCGCGATGCGGAACTCGAGCCACTCGGCGAGCAGCGTCTTCAGCCCGACCACCTTGGGCCGGCCGTCGAGGCCGATCACGTTGAGGTTCACGCGGTAGTTGCGTTCGAGATCGGTCGTCGCGAACAGGTGCGCCATCAGCTGCACCAGGTCGACGCGGTTCGAGCGCGGCACGATCACCAGGCGTGTCGGGTCCTCGTGGTCCGATTCGTCGCGCAGATCCTCGACCATCGGCAGCTTCTTCTCCCGCATCTGCTGCGCGATCTGCTCCTGCACGCGTGCGCCGGACACCTGGTACGGCAGGTGCGTGATGACGACATTGTCGCCCTCGATCTCGTAGACCGCGCGCGCCTTGAAGCTCCCCACGCCGTTGTTGTAGAACTCAACGATCTCGGAGCGGGCGGAGACGATTTCGGCGCCGGTCGGCAGGTCCGGGCCCTTGATGTGCTTCATCAGCGCGCGGGTATTCGCCTCCGGATCGTCGAGCAGGTGCATGCAGGCGGCCGCGACTTCGCGCAGGTTGTGCGGCGGCACATCGGTCGCCATCCCGACGGCGATGCCGGTCGTGCCGTTCAGCAGCAGATTCGGCAGGCGTGCCGGCAGGATCACCGGCTCCTGCATCGTGCCGTCGAAGTTCGGCTGCCAGTCGACGGTGCCGTCGGCGAGCTCGCGCAGCAGCACTTCGGAGTAGCGCGTGAGGCGCGCCTCGGTGTAGCGCATCGCCGCAAACGATTTCGGGTCGTCCTGCGAGCCCCAGTTGCCCTGCCCGTCCACGATCGGGTACCGGTAGGTGAACGGCTGCGCCATGTGGACCATCGCCTCGTAGCAGGCGCTGTCGCCGTGAGGATGAAACTTGCCGATGACGTCGCCGACCGTGCGGGCCGATTTCTTGTGCTTGGAGACCGCCGAGAGCGCGAGCTCGCTCATCGCGTAGATGATGCGTCGCTGCACCGGCTTCAGACCGTCCGCGATCGCCGGCAGCGCGCGATCGAGGATGACGTACATCGAGTAGTCGAGGTATGCCTTCTCGGTGAACACGCCGAGCGGCTGGCGCTCGACGCCTTCGAAATTGAGCTCCTGGATCGCGCCGCCCGTACCGCGCCTCGCCTTGCGCGCCATCAGAGCGCCACGTCCGCGAGATTGCCCTTCTGCTCCAGCCACTCGCGGCGGTCGGCCGCGCGCTTCTTGGCGAGCAGCATGTCCATGAGCTTGTCCGTCTCGTCCTTGGCTGCAAGCGTGAGCTGCACCAGGCGGCGCGTGCGCGGATCCATCGTGGTCTCGCGCAGCTGCTCCGGGTTCATCTCGCCCAGGCCCTTGAAGCGTGTCACGACCGGCCGGGTGCGCGGATTTTCCGCCGCGATCGCCTTGAGCCGCGCGTCGCGCTCGGCCGTATCCAGCGCGTAGTACACCTGCTTGCCGGCATCGATGCGGTAGAGAGGCGGCATCGCCACGTAGACGTGACCGTGCAACACGAGCGGACGGAAGTGGCGCAGGAACAGCGCGCACAGGAGCGTCGCGATGTGCTGCCCGTCGGAGTCAGCGTCGGCGAGGATGCAGATCTTGTGATACCGCAGCTGCGAGATGTCGGCCGACCCCGGGTCGATGCCGAGCGCGATGGATATATCGTGCACTTCCTGCGAGCTGCCGATCTCCCCGGCATCCAGTTCCCAGGTGTTCAGGATCTTGCCGCGCAGCGGCATGATGGCCTGGAAGTCCTTGTCGCGCGCCTGCTTGGCCGAGCCCCCGGCCGAGTCGCCTTCGACCAGGAACAGCTCCGAGCGCGCCGGGTCCTGGCCGGCGCAGTCGGCGAGCTTCCCCGGAAGCGCGGGACCGGCCGCGATGCGCTTGCGCGTGATCTTCTGCGCCGCCTTCAGCCGCTCCTGTGCGTTCGCGATCGCGAACTGCGCGATCTTCTCCCCCGCGTCGGGATGGCGGTTGAACCACAGCGCCACCGCGTCCTTGACGTAGCTCTCGACAAACGCGGCCGCATCGCGCGAGGCGAGCCGTTCCTTCATCTGGCCGGCGAACTGCGGATCGCGCATCTTCACCGACAGCATGCAGCAGGCGCCATCCCAGATGTCCTCCGGTGCAAGCTTCACGCCGCGCGGCACGAGATTGCGGAACTCGCAGAACTCCCGCACCGCCTGCGCGACCCCGGCGCGCAGTCCGTTGACGTGCGTACCGCCTTCCACCGTCGGGATCAGGTTGACATAGCTCTCGCTGACGGCGGTTGCGGCATCGGGAGCCCAGGTGAGCGCGAACTCCACCGCGCTCGTCTCTTCCTCGCGCTTGCCGGTGATGGGCTCGGCGGGCAGCCGCTCGGCGGCGCCGATCTCCTCGACCAGATAGGCGCCGAGGTCCCCGGTAAAGAACCACTCGTCCTTTTCGCCCGTGGCCTCGTTCGCGAACGTCACCTTCAGCCCGGGACAAAGCACCGCTTTCGCCTTCAGCATGTGCTTGAGCTGCGGGATGGAGAACTTGTCGTGATCGAAGAACTTCGGTTCCGGCCAGAAGCGCAGCGTGGTGCCGGTGTTGCGCTGGCCAACCGTGTCGATCACCTCGAGTTTCGAGTGGACCTGGCCGTTCTTGAAGGCGATGTTGTATTCCTTACCGCCGCGCTTTACCCAACACTCGAGGTGCTTCGACAGCGCATTGACGACCGACACGCCTACGCCGTGCAGGCCGCCCGAGAACTTGTAGTTCGCGTCCGAGAATTTTCCGCCCGCATGCAGCCGTGTCAGGATCAGCTCGACGCCGCTCACCTTCTCCTTCGGGTGAATGTCGACTGGCATGCCGCGGCCGTCGTCTGCCACCTGGAGCGAGCCGTCTTTAAAAAGAGTGACGGCGATTTCCTTGCAGTGGCCCGCGATCGCCTCGTCGACGCTGTTGTCGATCACTTCGTGCGCGAGGTGGTTCGGCCGCGTGGTGTCGGTGTACATGCCCGGCCGGCGGCGCACCGGGTCGAGGCCGGAGAGCACTTCGATATCTGAAGCCGTGTACGACTGGCTCATGCGTCCTCGTCGCGAGCTGGCGGGAAAGCAGGCGCCGCGGACCTGTCAGAGTGCGCGGCGGGGCGCAGTGTACCAAGGCCGGGCCGACGCCTGCACGCGCGGCTGCGCGGGAGGCTGGTGACTGCACGGCGGGCGCGGCCCCGCCCGTTCGGCGGAGCGCGCGTCAGTCGAGGTCCGCGAGAAGTGCCGCGCGGGTTGCATCCGGCAGCGGATCGCTGGAGTAACGGTAGTTAGCGTGATCGATGCCCACGGCCAGCGGCGCTCCGCGCCGCAGCGCCGCCACCATCGGCGCGCTCAGCTCGAAGCGCAGAAAGTGCACGGCAGAGGTCTTGATCTCGTTCTCGCGGTCCAGATCCTCGTCGGCGATGGCATGGACGGGTGCCTCGCCCTGCACGCGCACCCAGCAGCGGTCCTCGACCCCCAACAGGCGCTCGAGCTCCCGCTGGCGCACGGCCGGGTCCGGAAACTCGATCAGGAGCGTAACTTTCCAGTTGCGACCGTCCGGGATGAGCGGGTTGTACGACGCCAGCTCCTCGGCGACGCCCGCCGATTCGAAAATGCGCTCCGCGCGCAGCATCTCCTGTACCTGGTACTGGACGGTGAGACGATCCTCGAACAGCCACGTGGCATTCGGCCCGACGGCGAGCTGCCGCGGACGCTTGTGATTCATCACCTTCTGGCGAAACGCGGGCCGCTCGCGGGCGTAGCGCTCAAGAGACATCAGGTCGGCGGGGTGGAGTTTTTCCATGGCGATTCCGGGCAGGCGGCGCACTCAGATTCCGTAGGCAAAGCGCAGCAGTTTCAACGGGTGTTCGGGCTCGCGCGCGAGCGCGGCGAGCCCGCTCTCGATCTGGTGGCCGGCCATCGGGCAATCGCTCGAGTAATGATCGGCGCGCGCGTTCTCGACGCGCGTGATGACCGGGCGGCCGATCTTCATGGATGCCGCGCGGAATTCCTTCTTTACCGCGTAGGTGCCGTTGTGTCCCGAGCAGCGCTCGATCACGTCCACGGTCGTGTCGGGCACCAGCTTCAGCACATCGCGGGTCTTCAGGCCGATGTTCTGCACGCGCAGGTGGCACGGCACGTGGTAGCTCACCTTGCCGAGCCGGTTACGGAAATCGGTCTTGAGGAGCCCCGCCTTGTGCCGCAGCATTAGGTACTCGAACGGATCGAAAATGCGCGCCTTCACTGCGCGCACGTCCGGATCGCCGGGGAACATGAGCGGCAGCTCCTGCTTGAACATGAGCACGCAAGAGGGGATCGGCGCCACGATGTCGTAGCCGTCGTCGACGAGGCGCTTCAACCGCGGGATATTCGCTGCCTTGTAGCGCGCGACGCTCTCGAGATCGCCGAGTTCGAGCTTCGGCATGCCGCAGCATTGCTCGCCGCCGCCGACGGCACGCACGCCGATGCCGTTGTGCTCGAACACCACCGCGAGATCCTCCGGCAGCGCCGTCTCGTTACGGTTGCCATAGCAGGTGACGAAGATCGCGACCTGGCCGCGGGTCTGCTCAGTGGCGACCAGCTCGTGTACGTTGCCGGATGCCGCCGCGACGCGCGCGCGGCCCGAGCGCGAGTGGTACTTCGGGATCGGCGCGCCCGCGTCCACGCCGAGCATCTTCTCGAGCAGCGCGCGGCCGGCCCGGGTGCCGTTCACCGCGTTGACGACCTGGGCGATCACGGGGATGCCGGCGAAGTTGCCCACGGTCCTGGTGGAGGAGAGCAGCCGGTCGCGCAGGCGATTCTCGCCCTTGCGCGACTTCACCGCCTTCGCGCGCAGCATCAGGTGCGGGAAATCGAGATTCCAGGGATGCGGCGGGACGTACGGGCATTTCGTCATGAAGCACATGTCGCAGAGGTAGCAGTGATCGACGACTTCCCAGAACACCTTGCGGTCGACGCCGTCGAGCTCGCCGGTCGTTGACGCGTCGATCGCATCGAATAGCGTGGGAAAAGCGTTGCACAGGCTGAAGCAACGCCGGCAGCCGTGGCAGATGTCGAACACCCGTTCGAGCTCCTGCGCGAGCGCGGCCTCGTCATAGAAGGCGGGGCTGCGCCAATCGAGCGCGTGGCGGGTCGGCGCCCGCAGGCTCCCCTCGCGGTCAGGCGGTTCGTTCGAGCTCATGGAGGTTCGATCGCGTTGGCGGCACGGTGTGAACGACCCGACGCATAGGGCCGGCGGACCACGGAGCTGAGGTCCCGGGCCCGGCCGGCCGGCCGCGGTCTATGAACGATGCGGCGCAATCAGCCGAGCGAATCGAGCGCTTTCTGGAATCGGTTGGCGTGCGAACGCTCCGCCTTGGCGAGCGTCTCGAACCAGTCGGCGATCTCGCCAAAACCTTCCTCGCGCGCCGCTTTCGCCATGCCTGGGTACATGTCGGTGTACTCATGCGTTTCACCGGCGATCGCCGCCTTGAGGTTCAGCTTCGTTTCACCGATCGGGAGCCCGGTCGCCGGATCGCCCACCGCTTCGAGATACTCGAGGTGGCCGTGGGCGTGGCCGGTTTCGCCTTCCGCAGTCGAGCGGAACACTGCCGATACGTCGTTGTAGCCCTCGACGTCCGCCTTGGCCGCGAAGTAGAGGTAGCGGCGGTTCGCCTGCGACTCGCCTGCGAAGGCGTCTTTCAGGTTCTTTTCGGTCTTGCTGCCATTCAATTTCTTCACTGCAGTCTCTCCTCTTGCGTCACGCGGTCGAATTCATCACTTAGACTCGGTCTAAGTAGGGCACGAACTGTAGTCCGCAGGCACTCCCCCAGTCAACCGCATTGCCGCGCTCGCGATGCCTGTGTAAGAGTCTCGCGCTCACGGAGCCGGGAACGCGCTGGCCCCTCCCGAGCGCCGGCTCCCGACACCGCCGCAGAGAATGGCTTGAAACCGAAGACGAGGAACCCTGATTTCGAGCAGTCGCTGACCGAGCTCGAGAAGCTCGTCGAGCGCCTGGAACGGGGCGATCTGCCGCTCGAGGCGGCGCTCGCAGCGTTCGAACGCGGTGTCGCGCTGACGCGCGACTGCCAGACGGCCTTGCGGGCCGCGCAACAGAAAGTCGAGATCCTGCTCAAGCGCAGCGGCCAGACCGAGTTGCGGCCGTTCGCGCCGGAAGAGGACGCGGACGAACCGGACGCCGCCGGCGGCGATGAGTGACCAGCCGTTCGAGGCACGGCTCGCGCAGTACCAGTTGCGGGCGGAGCGCGCGCTCGAGCGCGCACTGGAGCTCCCCGACGCGCAGACACCGCGGTTGCGCTCCGCGATGCGCTACAGCGTGCTGGGCGGCGGCAAGCGGCTGCGCCCGACGCTCGTGTACGCGGCGGGTGAAGCCTTTGATTGCGCGCTCGAACGGCTGGATGCGCCCGCCGCCGCCGTTGAGCTGATGCACGTCTACAGTCTCGTGCACGATGACCTGCCGGCAATGGACGACGACGACCTGCGGCGCGGCCGGCCCACCTGTCATCGAGCATTCGACGAAGCCACCGCCATCCTCACGGGCGACGCGCTGCAGGCGCTGGCCTTTGCCGTGCTGACCGACGCGGCGCCCGGGACGCCGCCGCCGATCCTGCTCGACATGACCCGTACCCTAGCGCACGCGATCGGCACGGCCGGCATGGCCGGCGGCCAGGCGATGGATCTGGCCGCGGTTGGGTGTGCGCTCGATGTGTCCGCCATCGAGGCCATGCACCGCAGGAAGACGGGCGCGCTCATCCGGGCGAGCGTGCTACTCGGCGCGACCGCGGCCGGAGTCCGGGCCGGCTCGGACTTCGATGCGTTGGGCCGGTTCGGCGATTGTGTCGGCCTCGCCTTCCAGATCCAGGACGACATCCTCGACGTCGAGGGCGACACGCATGAACTCGGCAAGCAGGCAGGCGCGGATGCCGCCCGCGGCAAGCCGAACTATCCGAGCACCGCCGGACTGGCGGCTGCAAGGACACGCGCCGCCGCGCTCACGGACGAGGCGCTGGCGGCGATTGCGCCGCTCGGGCCGCGCGCCCGCGTGCTCCAGGATGCCGCCCGGTTCGTCGTGAATCGCGCCCACTGAGCGTGCACGCGCTTGCCTGCTGCGCCAGATCGAGGCCGCGCACGTGCCGGTGTAGACTCGCCAGATCATGAGCGCTGCCGACGACCGCTACCCGCTGCTGCGGAAAATTGATTCTCCCGCGGCCCTGCGCAAGCTCGCGCAGAAGCAGCTCCCGGCGGTCGCGGCGGAGCTGCGCGAGTACCTGATCCAGACCGTGAGCACGCGCGGCGGGCACTTCGCGGCCGGCCTCGGCGCGGTCGAGCTGACCGTGGCCCTGCATTACGTCTACGACACGCCGGAGGACCGCCTGATCTGGGACGTCGGACACCAGGCCTACCCGCACAAGGTGCTGACCGGCCGCCGCGACCGGCTCGCCACCATCAAGCAGAAGGACGGTCTCGCGCCGTTTCCGTCACGTGCCGAGAGCCCGTACGACACCTTCGGCGTCGGCCACTCGAGCACGTCGATCAGCGCCGCGCTCGGCATGGCGGTAGCGGCGGCACGCAAAGGCGAGGAGCGCCGCGTCGTGGCTGTCATCGGCGATGGCGCGATGTCTGCGGGCATGGCGTTCGAAGCGCTCAATCATGCCGGCAGCCTGCCCGCCGACCTGCTCGTGGTCCTGAACGACAACGACATGTCGATCTCCGAGAATGTCGGCGCGATGTCCAACTACTTCGCACGGGTGCTCTCGGGACGCACCTACGCGCAGCTGCGCGAAGGCAGCAAGAAAGTGCTGCGCCAGATGCCGACGGTGTGGGAGCTGGCGCGCCGTTCGGAGGAGCACATGAAGGGCATGGTGCTGCCCGGGACGCTATTCGAGGAGATGGGGTTCAACTACATCGGCCCGATCGACGGCCACGACGTCAAGGCACTGGTCACGACGCTGCGCAACGTGCGCAAGCTGAAGGGGCCGCAGTTCCTGCATGTGGTGACGCGCAAGGGCAAGGGCTACGCTCCCGCCGAGGCCGATCCGATCAAGTGGCACGGGCCGGGACCGTTCGACCCGGCGAGCGGGACGATTTTCAAGGAGAAACCGGCGGGGGTCACGTTCTCGCAGGTATTCGGCGACTGGCTGTGCGACATCGCCGCACGCGACGAGCGCATCATCGGGATCACGCCTGCAATGCGCGAGGGTTCGGGGCTCGTCGGTTTCTCGCAGCGGTTTCCCGACCGCTACTTCGACGTGGCGATCGCCGAGCAGCACGCGGTCACGTTCGCCGCGGGCCTGGCCTGCGAGGGCCTCCGGCCGGTGGTCGCCATCTACTCGACGTTCCTGCAGCGCGCCTATGACCAGTTGATCCACGATGTAGCGCTGCAGAATCTCCCGGTCGTGTTCGCGCTGGATCGCGCGGGACTCGTAGGCGGCGACGGCGCAACGCACCAGGGCAGTTTCGACTACTCGTTCCTGCGCTGCATTCCGAACATGGTGATCATGGCGCCGGCCGATGGGAACGAGTGCCGCCAGATGCTCTATACCGCAACGACGCTTGCCGGGCCCGCAGCGGTGCGCTATCCGCGCGGCAGCGGGCCAGCCGTCGAGATCGTCCCCGAGATGAACGCCCTGCCGGTTGGCAAGGCGGAAGTGCGGCGCCAGGGCCGCAGCGGCCTGGCAATTCTCGCCTTCGGCGCGCTGGTCGATTCCGCGGCGCGCGTGGCCGAGCGGCTCGATGCCACGCTCGTGAACATGCGGTTCGTGAAGCCGCTCGATGAAGAACTGGTGCTGCAGCTCGCGACGCGCCATCAGGCGATCGTCACGATCGAGGAAAACGTGGTCGCGGGTGGCGCGGGCTCAGCCGTCGCCGAGCTGCTCACGCAGGAGCGCGCGGCGCTGCCGATGCTGCTGCTCGGCATCCCGGACCGCTTCATCGAGCACGGCTCGCGCGAGGACTGCCTGGTGGCGGCGGGTCTCGATGCCGGGTCGCTCCTGGAGGGGGTCGAGCACTGGTGGGCGGCACTCAACCCCGCCCGCTCGCGCAGTCTCGCAGGCGCCTGAAGGCGCCGTCGCGCATCAGGCCGGTCGCGGCTCGACGCCCTGCAGTCGGCTGATGAGACTGCGCAGGAACACGCGATTGAACCGCAGCTGACAGGAAACCGAGACCTGCTCGAGCAGCGTCGAACTCACTTTGAGCACCGTGACCGGGCCTTTGCCGCGGATGGTCGCCGGGCGCTTGGCGCCGTGCACATAGCTGGTCTCGCCGAAGCATTCCCCGGTGTCGAGCACGCCGGTCTGCCGGCCGTGCCGCTCGACCGCGCAGCTGCCCGAGACGATCACGTAGAATCGATCGTCCATCTCGCCTTCCTTGACGATCTCCTCGCCGTCCGCGTAGTCCTGCCACTGGCTCGCGCGCAGCACTTCCCAGATCTCCGCGTGCGAGAACTCGTGGAAGAACTTCAGGCGCCGCAGAACCGCGAACTGCTCCTGCTTGTCGATCTTCGCGTAGCTCTGGCGCAGCTTCTGGTGCCCGCGGGTCAGCTCGGCCGCGAAATCGGCGCCGCTCTTATAGCGCTTCAGGGGATCCTTCAACAGCGCGATCGCCGCCGCCTGCTCGATCTCGTCGGGCACCTCGGGGCGCAGCGTGTGGATCGGCGGCGGTGTCGCGTAGACGATCTGATGCAGGAGCTTGGCAAGACTGCCGGCGCGGAACGGACGCACGCCCGTCAGCAGCTCATACATCACGGCGCCGAGCGAATAGATATCCGAGCGATTGGTGAGCTCGAGACTCTGGACCTGTTCGGGCGACATGTACGAAGGGCTGCCCGCGATGCCGTCGATGCGCGAGATGTCGGAGTCGGCCACGAGCGCGATCCCGAAATCGATGACGCGGACGTCGCTGTCCTGCGTCAGCATGATGTTCGAGGGCTTGATGTCGCGGTGAATCACGCCGCGGGAATGCGCGTAGGCGAGAGCCTTGGCGCACTTGTAGACGATCTCTACCACGTCGTCGATGCGCAGCAGATTGTCCGGGCGGCAGTAGGAGGACAGCGTGCGCGCACCGTGCACGAATTCGGTGACGATGTAGCAGTTGCCGTTGTCTTCGCCGGCGTCGTAGATCGGCAGGATGTGCGGATGCTGCAGCATGCCCACCATGTGCGCCTCGGAGAGGAACATCTTGCGGGCGATGCGCGCGCGATTCTCATCGCCCCCGGTTTCCATGTTGTAGAGCTTGATCGCGACGTCGCGCCCGTAGTACGGGTCGTGCGAGAGGTACACGACGCCGGTGCTGCCGTGACCCACCTCGTTGACGATCATGTACTTGCCGATGCGCTCGGGAATTACCGCGCGCGCCGGGCTGGCAGTGGCAGTCGTTGCGCTGGGGGTGCTCGCCATCGTCGGTGGTCTCGGGCGCCGCTCCGGCACGGCTGAAGATCGTGACAATCCGCTGTCGGCGCAGCATACGAGCCGCTCCCCCGTTGAACTGTGATGCGATTCCCGGATCACCTGCGGCCCAGCGACACGGGCGAGCGGCCGAGGCGGCCGTGGCGCGAATCAGGGCGCAGCGCCGCGCCCGGCGAAGTGATCGAAACCCGAATGCGAGACCTGGATCACACTGCCGCCGCGCCGGGCGACAACAGCGCCGCCGAGCGTCAGCCGGCCGATGGCGCGGCAAGCGATTCCGGCCGTCCGCGCGTGCGCGGCGAAGTGCGTCGCGCGATCGGGCGGCACCGCGAACAACAGTTCGTAATCGTCGCCGCCCGTGAGCGCGAAATGCTCGGCGCCCTCGCGGCCCGCCACCTCGATCAGGGACGGCGACAGCGGCAGCCGCTCGACGTCGATCGCGGCACCGCAACCGCTCGCGGCCGCAAGTTTTCCAAGATCGCCGAGCAGGCCGTCCGAGACGTCGATCGCCGCCGATGCCCAGCCGACCAGTGCAGTCCCCCACTCCACGCGCGGGCTCGGATACAGGAACCGCCGCCGCAATTCGCTGCCCGCCGCCTGCGCGTGCGCGTGCGCGGTGACGGCGCACTCGCCCTGCTCGAGCCTGAGACCGCAGGCGGCGTCGCCGGGCGACCCGGTCACGTACAACTCATCATCGGCGTGCCCACCGGAGCGCAGCAACGCGCGGCCCGGCGCGACGAAGCCGAGCGCCTGCACCGTCACGGAGAGCGGGCCCGCTGTGGTGTCGCCACCGACGAGCGCGACCTGGTGAGCGGCCGCCAGCGCCGAAAACCCGGCAGCGAATGCCTCGAGCCAGCGCTCATCGGCCTGCCTCAGAGTAATCGCCAGCAACGCCCAGGCCGGGCGCGCGCCCATCGCCGCCAGATCGCTGAGGTTCACCGCCAGCGCGCGGTGCCCGATCGAAGCGGCCGGCGAGCCCGCAGGAAAGTGCACGCCTTCCACGAGCGAATCGACCACGGCGACCAGCTGCGCTCCGGCCGGCACGTCCAGCACGGCGCCGTCGTCACCGATGCCAACCACGACGTCCGCACGGTGCACGCCCGCGCCGCGGAAATACCGCTCGATGAGCGCGAATTCTGACAGCGCCACGGAACCAGCCCGCGTAGGCTCAGCGCTCGTCCGGGCGCAGCGCGCGCGCCCCGCGGTCGAGCACCGCATTCACGAACTTGTGACCATCGGTCGCACCGAATCGCCTGGCGAGCGACACCGCTTCGCTGATGACGACGCGGTACGGCACGTCCAGGCGCGCCCGCAACTCGTGAACTCCGATCAGCAGCACCGCATGCTCGATCGGGTCGAGTTCCGCGGGTTTGCGGTCCATCCACGCGGCGAGCTCGGCGTCGAGCGCAGCGTGATCGCGCACGACGTGCCCGACGAGCGCCTCGAAGTACTCCCGATCGGCTCGGGACATGTCCTCCGCGTCGGCAAATTCACGCAGCAGGTCCTGCCAGGGACCCTGGTTCATCTGCCAGCGGTACAGCGCCTGCAGCGCGAGCTTGCGCGCAACGGATCGCTGGCCGGACGCAGCCGAATGCGGGCGCGCGCTCATGTGAATGCCGGCGATTATACGGACCGCGGTGGCTCAGTGCCGTGCCGGGCGCAGAATCAGCCTGAGATCCGGCTCGAACTGCTGCACGTCATGGAAGACGAAGCGCGGCGCGGCCTCGAGCGACGCGCGTGCGGCGATATGCGCGAGCGGCCGCGCGTCCACGCCCAGCATCACCGGCGCGACGTAGAGGATCCATTCGTCGACCAGGCCGGAGCCGAGCCACGCGCCCGCGAGTGCCGGTCCCGCCTCGATCCACACCTCGTTCATGTCGAGCGCGGCGAGCCGGTCGACGACGGCGCCCAGGTCGACACCGCGCTCATCGCCGGCGAGGCGCTCGACGCGAACGTCTGCAGACGAAAGTGTGGACGACGCGGCGTCGGCCGTGGTCAGGACGAGCGTCGCACCCGGTTCGCGCAGCAGTTTCGCCGCCGACGGCATCCGCAGCCGCGAATCGAGCACTATGCGTAACGGCTGGCGCCGCGGCTGCGGCCCGATGCGGACCGTGAACGTCGGGTCGTCGGCGAGCACTGTGCCAATTCCCGTCACGATGCACGAACTGCGCGCGCGCCACTGCTGCACGTCCGCGCGCGCCGCCGCACCCGTGATCCAGCGGCTGGCGCCGTCCGCGAGCGCGGTGCGCGCATCGACGCTCATCGCCTGCTTCAGTCGTATCC
>JBAVOB010000255.1:0-1654 GCA_049691655.1 Steroidobacteraceae bacterium
GGTGCTGGCGATCCCCTCCACGATGCGCTGCGTCCAGCCCGGCTCGATGCCGATGACGACACAGGCGGCGACGTTCGGATTGGCGCCGGTGCCGATCATCGTGCGGAAGTGCAGCTCGAGATCCTCGCCGAACTGCAACCGCCCGTAGGCGTGCGGCAGCGCGATGGTGCCCCGGATATTGTTCGCGACGGCTTCGCAGGCGGCGTTCGAGATGTCGTCCACCGGCAGGATCGCGACGTAGTTGCGCACCCCGACCCGGTCGTTTTCGCGCCGGAAAGCCCAGATCTTTCTCGCGGTGCCCATGGCGGCGCGCTCCCTACCAGCGTTTCGTCTTGAGATTGTGCACGTGCACGTGCTCGCCGCGGGCGACCGGCGCGACGATGCGGCCGATGTCCTGCGCGTACTTGACGACGGTGTCGCCGACCTCCATGTCCTGCAGCGCAACCTTGTGCCCGATCGGCACCGCCTGCCGCGCCACCAGCCGGAAGTCGGAGTTGTCGGCCGTGACCACGCACAGCATCTCGGTGCCGGCCTCGAGTCCTTCGACGACCACGACGCCGACATTGTCCTTGCGATCGTGAACGAGCAGTTGCGGGGCGGGCACGGCTGCGGTTCTCCGGTTTCGGGCGAAGTCTTATATAAGACACTATACAGCAGATCATGGACACGCGTGCGAGGGCTCACGTACGATGCTTTCGATGGAGCACGCTCCGCACTACCGCCCTCTCTACCGGCAGGTCTACGACTACCTCGTCAAGCAGATCGTCGACGGTGCCTGGCGTCCGGCGGAGGTCCTGCCGAGCGAGCAGGCGCTTGCCGGCAAGCTCGGCGTGAGCCAGGGGACCGTGCGCAAGGCGCTCGATGCGCTCACGGTCGAGAAACTGGTCGAGCGCCGCCAGGGCAAGGGTACCTACGTCGCCGAGCACACCCAGGAAGGCGCGCTGTTCCGCTTCTTCCGGCTCACCACGCGCGAGGGCGTGCGTGCGATTCCGACGAGTGCTGCAGAGAGCGTCCGACGGCGTCCGGCGCGGCGCGAAGAGCTCGCCAAGCTCAAGCTCGCAAGCGGCGCGCTCGTGGTCGAGATCCTGCGCACGCGCCTGATCGAGGGCGATCCGTCGATCGTCGAGCGCATCATCCTGCCGCTCGCCCTGTTTCCCGGTATAGATAAGCGGACGCTGCTGCCGAACGCGTTGTACGCGCTCTACCAGCGCGAATACGGCCACAACATTGTCGCCGCGCACGAGGAGCTGCGGGCCGACGCGGCGCGCAAGGAGGACTGCCGGCGGCTGAAGCTGAAGGTGGGCGATCCGCTGCTGCACATCGAGCGCATCGGCGTTGCGCTCGATGGGACGCGCGTCGAGTGGCGCATCAGCCGCTGCGACACGCGGCGTCTCTTGTACGCCGTCACGCTCTCCTGAGCGCGATCGGCGGGGAACCGGACCGTGACGGTGCATGTGATGTGTGTGGGGCATGCCGTGCAGGACTTCGTGTTCTCGCTGGCAACGCTGCCCGATCGCGGCGCGAAGTATCGCGCTGAGCGCTTCGACTCGGTCGGCGGCGGACCGGCCGCCACTGCCGCGGTCACCGTGGCTCGCCTCGGCGGGCACGCCTCGCTCGCGGCGCGAGTCGGAGCGGATGCCGTTGCCGACACGAT
>JBAVOB010000256.1:0-3710 GCA_049691655.1 Steroidobacteraceae bacterium
TCCACGGCCCGCGCCGCTCCGGACAGCTCCGTCTCCTCGTGAATACCTACTACGAGCGCATCCGCCGCCAGTCTGGCAGGGTCGTCACTGAAGGCTTCGAATCGCATGATGCGCCGGATCTTTCGCGGTTGTGCTGCGCGGTGCAGTCCATTAACGTAGAGGCCGCGCTGCGTGTGTAGTCTGTCCCGTCACTTGCGCGGCGGTTTCGGCCCTGGTTTCCTCAAGCCGGCCCGGCGCGACGCGGTAGTGTAACCGAAGGACCTGGTGCTTCCACTTGAGCCTGCTCGACCGGTACATCCTGCGCACGATCCTGGCATCCGTCGGCCTCGTCATGGGGGTGCTGATCGCCCTCGGGGGCCTGTTCATGTTCATCGAACAGCAGGACGACATCGGGGTCGGCCGCTACACCGCGGGCGCCGCCTTCTCGTTCGTGCTGATGAACCTGCCCCAGCAGCTCTACGATTTTCTGCCGATGGCGGCGCTCATCGGCACCCTCGTCGGGCTCGGCGGACTCGCTCGCGGGAGCGAACTCACCGCCATGCGTGCGGCGGGCGTGTCGGTCGCGCGCATCGCCGGATCGGCGGTGATTGCCGGCCTCGTGCTGATCGGCGTCGCGGTGATCATCGGCGAGTACCTCGCTCCGCCGCTGCAGTCCGCCGCCCGCGAGCAGAAGGTGCACCGCAAGTGGGCGACCGCGGGCTTCTCTGCCAGTGGTGGCGCGTGGGTGCGTGACGGCAACCTGATCATCAACGTGGAGCGGCAGACGGCCGAGCTGTCCTACGGCGGCATGACCGTGTTCGAGTTCACACCCGATCAGCGACTACGCTCGATCGGGCGCGCTGCGATGGCGACGGGCGACAGCTCGCGGCGCTGGAGCCTGCGGGACTACGCGCAGTCGCGGTTCGACGGCACCACCGTGTCAGCCCGGCGCGAGCCCGCGCACCTGCTCACCTCGAACGTGAGCGCCGGCTTCATCGGGCTCGCCGTTGCCGAGCCACGCCACCTCGAGACCCGCAAGCTCGTCAGCGTCCTGCGGAATCTGCGCGAGAATGGTCTCGACACGCGCGCGCACCTGTTCGCGCTGTGGTCGCGCATCGCGCGCACGGTCGGGATCGTCTTCGCGTGCCTGCTCGCGGTGCCATTCGTCTTCGGATCGTCGCGCAGCGCCGGCACGGGCGCGAGGCTGATGCTCGGAGTGATGCTCGGCGTTGCCTTCTACCTGCTGCAAGACATGGTGGATTCGAGCACGCTCGCCTTCCAGCTGAATCCCGTCGTGCTGGCGTGGGTGCCGACCGCACTGCTCGCTGCGGTGAGCCTCGCGCTGGTCGCGCGCACCCGGTGAGATGCGTCGACGAGCCGTGAGCAGGGCGCGGCCGCTCGTTTGGGACCTGCCGGTGCGCCTGATGCACTGGACCACGGTGCTGGCGGTCGCGGGCGCCTGGGCCACTGAGAAAGTCCCGGGCGACTGGTACCGCTACCACGTGTGGTGCGGCTACACGGTGCTCGTCCTGAGCTCGACGCGGCTCGTCTGGGGCTGGATCGGCACCCGGCATGCCCGCTTCGCTAGTTTCGTGCGCGGCCCCGCACAGATCATCCGCTACGCCCGTTCGCTGACCGGAGGGCGGCCGCTGTCGTTCACCGGCCACAATCCCCTCGGCGCACTGATGGTGCTGCTGCTGCTCGCGTTGCTGCTCACGCTGGCGCTGACCGGCCTGTTTGCGAACGATGAAATCACGCACACCGGTGCGCTGTACGGCTATGTGTCGAATGAGACCAGCAACCGGGTCAGTGGGCTCCACGCTACGCTTGCCAATGTGCTGCTCGGCGCCATCGCGCTGCACGTGACTGCAGTGCTGTTCTACCTGCGCGTCAAGCGCGAGAATCTCATCGTGCCGATGATCACCGGTCGCAAGCCGGTGGAGCGTGTCGGACCGGGGCAGGCCATCGAGCGCTCACGCACCTGGGTCGCCCTGGCCGTGGCGCTCGCACTCGCCGCACTGCTCGCGCTCATCGTGCGCGCCGCACCCGAGGCGACGCTCGTGCTGTTCTGAGTCGCCGCCTGCGTCACTTCGCCTTGAATTTGTCGTGACAGGCCTTGCACGACTGCCCGACATCGCCGACGGCGGGCTTCAGCGCCTCGAGGGTACCGGGCTTTGCCGCGCTGGCGAGCGCAGCAGTCGTATCGAGGAGCCGCGTGACCCGCTGGTCGAACTCGGAGCGGTTCGACCAGATCTCGGGTTTCGCCTTGGTTTCGCCGCCGGTATTCGACTCGGGAGGAAACACTTCGCCCGCGATACCGGCCAGCACCGCCGTGCGCTGGGCGAGCACCTGAGCGCGCTTGGCGTCGTACGGCAACTTGCCGTCGGCCATGGCGCCGAGCGGGGAGAAGCTGCCGGCGAGCACATCCATGGCAGCCTTGCGGAACTTGACGAGCATCTCGGCGCGTGTCGGCTCCGCGGCCTGGGTAGCCGAAATCACGCCGGCGAGGGCCACCATCAGGATGAGAGTGCGAGCCTTGATCATTATCCTTACTCCTTAAATTTGATCACGTCCGAGCCGGTGCCCGGGCCGGCCACGCCACGAGAGAATGGTCAGCCATCCGCCGAGCATGCCACCGAGGTGCGCGAAATGCGCGACCCCCTCCGCGGTGCCGGTCACGCCGAGAAACAGCTCGAGCGCCCCGTAAAGCGTGACGAACAGCCACGCCGGCAGCGGAATCGGCGGGAAAATCAGCATCACGCGCCGCTGCGGGAAGTACATGGCGTAGCCGAGCAGAACGCCGAAAATCCCGCCCGAGGCGCCCACCGTCGGGTAGATCGAACCGGTCAGCGACGTGACGACGAGCTGGGCCGCCGCCGCCGCGAGCACCGATGCGAAGTAGAAGAGCAGGAAGCGCCCGCTCCCCCAGGTCTGCTCGAGCGCTCCGCCGAACATGTAGAGCGCGAACATGTTGAAAAAAATGTGCGCCCAGCCGCCATGCAGGAACGCATAGGTCAGCACCTGCCACGGCGCAAAACCGTGGCCCAGCGGCCACAGCGCCAGGGTATCCAGGGCGGTCTCGCCGAGCAGGCTCTGCAGCAGGTAGAGCGCGACGTTCGCAAGGATCAGGTAGCGCGTTGCAGGGGGGATCTGGGCGAACATGAAGAGATCCGCTGACGGATTGCGAGCGTCGCGCCGCCGGACTGCCGTCAGGCGGCAAAAGGCGTGCAGGGCAGGCCGAGATCCTTCGCTACGGCCGCATGCGTGATCCCGCCCGCGTGCACCGTAAGCCCGTTGCGCAGGTGCGGGTCGCGTGCAACCGCCTGCTGCCAGCCGAGGTCCGCCAGCGCGCGCACGTAGGGGAGCGTTGCGTTCGTCAGGGCGAACGTGGACGTGCGTGGCACGGCGCCCGGCATGTTCGTCACGCAGTAATGCACGACGCCGTCGACCACGTAGGTCGGCGCGGCATGCGTCGTCGGGCGGCTCGTCTCGAAACAGCCGCCCTGATCGATCGAGATGTCCACCAGCACCGAACCCGGCCGCATCCTCGCGATCATCTGCCGCGTGACGAGTTTTGGCGCCGCCGCACCGGCGATCAGCACGGAGCCGATGACCAGGTCGGCGTTCATGACCAGCGCCTCGATGGCGTCGTGCGTGGAGTAGGCGGTCTGCAGCCGATTGCGGAATCGCGCATCGAGTTCGCGCAGCCGCTTGAGCGAGCGGTCCACCAC
>JBAVOB010000257.1:0-5327 GCA_049691655.1 Steroidobacteraceae bacterium
GCGCTGATGGCGCGGCGCGCCGGACGGCACCACGCGCAGCTGCTTGTCGAGAGCGCGGATCGCACCGCGCTGCAGCGCTTCCTCGCCCGCTGGGTGCCCGCCCTCGAGGGCTTAAAGAGCGCCCGCCGGGTGCGCTGGGCGCTCGATGTCGATCCGCTCGAGCTCTATTAGGGTGGGCCGGACACGCCAGCGCTGGCAACGGATGCGTCACGGCGGCGATCGCAACTGGCGTCGTCGAGGCGATTCGGTAGACTCTCGCGCTTTCCAGCCGATTGGAACTGCATCGTGAAGCCTCAACTCGAGCGGCTTCTGGCCGCAGCGCTCACGCAGCTCACGCCCGGCGTGCTGCGCGAACCTGTCGATGCGTCCGCGATCGTGGTCGAGCGCACGCGCGATGCGCGCCATGGCGACTTCGCGACGAACGTTGCGCTGCGCCTGGCAAAGAGCGTGGGCCGCAATCCGCGGGAACTCGCGCAAGCCATCGTCGCGGCGTTGCCGCCGGACCCGCTCGTCGTGCGCGCGGAAATCGCTGGCGCCGGCTTCATCAATTTCTACCTCGCGCCCGCTGCGGCCAGCAGTGAACTGCAGCGCGTGCACGAACTCGGCGCCGCCTACGGGCGCAGTCAGACGGGCGGCGGCCGACGCGTGATTCTCGAGTTCGTGTCGGCCAATCCCACCGGCCCGCTGCACGTGGGTCACGGACGGCAGGCGGCATACGGAGCGACGCTCGCGACCCTGCTCGAGGCGACCGGCTGGCGCGTGCATCGCGAGTTCTACGTCAACGACGCCGGGCGGCAGATGGACATCCTCGCCGCGAGCGTGTGGCTGCGCTACCTGGAGCTGTGCGGCGAGGAGCTGCCGTTTCCCGCCAACGGCTATCGCGGTGAGTACGTCCACGGCGTCGCCGCGGCCCTGCGGGCGGTCGTGGGCGAAGGACTGCGGCGCCCGGCCGCGCAGCTACTCGCGGGCCTGCCGCAGGATGCGCCCGCCGGCGACAAGGAAAAGTATATCGACGAGCTCATCGCCCGCCTGCGCTCGCTCATCGGCGACGCCGCATACTCGCAGGTGCTCGACGTCGCACTCGAGGAGATTCTCGCCGACATCGCCAGCGACCTCACGGAGTTCGGTGTGGTGTTCGATCGCTGGTATTCCGAGCGCGAACTCCAGGCGAGCGGTGCCATCGATCGCGCGCTCGAGCGGCTCGCGCAGCAGCACCGCCTGTATCGCAGGGACGGCGCGCTCTGGTTCCGCGCCACCGAATTCGGCGATGACGAGGATCGCGTGGTCGAGCGCGAGAATGGCGTGCGCACCTACTTCGCCTCCGACATAGCCTATCACCTCGACAAGCGCGCGCGCGGCTTCGAGCGACTGGTGGACGTGCTCGGCGCGGACCATCACGGCTACGTTGCGCGCGTGCGCGGCGGCCTCGCCGCGTTGGGCGAGCCGCCGGAGTGCCTCGAGGTGTGCCTGGTGCAGTTCGTCAGTCTGTTCCGCGGCGAGCAGAAGATCCCGATGGGCAAGCGCGAGGGGCAGTTCGTGACGCTGCGGCAGCTGCGCGCGGAGGTCGGAAACGACGCGTGCCGCCTGTTCTACCTGATGCGCAGCAACGATCAGCACCTCGACTTCGACCTCGAGCTCGCCAAGTCGCGCAGCAACGAGAATCCGGTGTTCTATGTCCAGTATGCGCATGCGCGGGTGGCGAGCGTCATGAAACAGCTGGCCGCGCGCGGCCTGGCGTTCGACCGCGTGCAGGCGTTCGCGCATCTCGCGCGCCTCTCGAGCGCGCTCGAACAGGCGGTGCTCACCGCCGTGGGCCGCTACCCGGAGGTCCTCGAACAGGCGGCTGCGAACCGCGCACCGCATACGCTGGTGCACTTCCTGCGGGAACTCGCCTCGAGCCTGCACACCTGGTACAACGCGGAGCAGTTCATCGTCGAGGATCAGGCGCTGCGCAACGCGCGGCTCGCGCTCGCGCTCGGCGTGCAGCAGGTGCTGCGCAACGGCCTGGCAATCCTCGGCGTGTCGGCCCCGGAGACGATGTGACGAGCGGGCGCAAACTCACTTCACGCGACTACAAGCACACGCGTCGCCGCAGCCTGGATTTCTCGCGCGCAAAGGAGTTCGGTGCCGGTCTCGGGCTCGGTCTCGCGGTCGCGGTCGTGGCGTTCCTCTACGGTCGCAGCGGCCCCGCGGCGAGCGGCGGGCCGCCCGAACCGCAGAAGCCCGTGCCCCAGAAGGTGGCGCCGGGCGAGCCGGAGGAGCCCAAGGCGCGGCAGTACGACTTCTACGAGATGCTGCCCAAGTTCGAAGTCGTGGTGCCGGAGAAGGATCGCGACGTCAAGCGCGACCTGCCCGCGGCGAACATCGAGCGGCCGGGGGTCTACGTACTGCAGGCCGGCTCGTACCGCAATTTCGCCGATGCCGATCGCATCCGCGCGCAGCTCGCGCGCCAGGGGATCGACGCCAACGTGCAACGCGTCGCCGTCGACAGCGACGTGTGGCATCGCGTGCGCATCGGTCCCATCGCCGATCTTGCCGCGCTGAACCGCATGCGCGCGCAACTGCGCGCCGCCGATCTCGACGCGCTCGTCATTCGCGTCGGCGATTGACGACGATCGGGTCTGCAGAATCCCGCTGCGGCGCGTCGCCGGATTGCGACGCGCGTCACCAAGTTCACGATTCAACAATTGTCCGCGGCGCTATGTCAAAAGCGTTCCGCACGGCGATTCCGCAGCGATAGTTTTCACTCATTCCGGGCAAACCCATCGCGAGGTGGGGACGCAAAGCTTCCGGTCCTGCGAACACCACGGTGGGCGCGGGATAGCGGGGTTGCCGGGCGGCGAGGCTCCTGTGCCAATGCCGCTCGTCATTCGACGCCGGATCCAGCGGGCCACTGCGCGCGACTGGATGCCGCGTAGCGCTCCCACCCGTCGATCAGCTGGCCCGGCGTGTCTGTCGAACGCTGCGGGCCAATGTCTGGTTCGCATGAGATGAGGAGCGCACATGCAAGTCAGCAAGCCCGCGGCACTGGTGCTCGCCAGCCTTTCCCTCTGCATTCTGGCCGGGTGCCTCGATAAGAAAGGTCCGAGCGTCACCCAATCGAGCCCTGCGACCCCTGTTACGCCGGGCCCCGGAACCGGCGGCAACCAGCCGCCGACCATCACCGGTACGCCGCCGACGGCCGCCGTCATGGGCACCAACTATTCGTTCCAGCCCGTGGCGTCGGACCCGAACAAGGATCCGCTGGCGTTCTCGATCGCGAATCGCCCGACGTGGGCCAGTTTCGACGCGAAGACGGGACTCCTGGCCGGCGTGCCGACGGCCACCGGCACCTTCGCGAACGTGACGATCAGCGTCAGCGACGGTAGCGCTTCGGCAGCGCTCTCGCCCTTCAGCATCTCGGTCGCGAACCCGACGCCGACGGCAACCGGTAGCGCAACCCTCTCCTGGGTGCCCCCGAGCCAGAAGACTGACGGCTCGCCGCTCGCCAATCTGGCCGGATTTCGCGTGTATTACGGCAAGAGCGCGACTGCGCTGTCGAATATCATCAACCTGAGCAATCCGGGAACGACCAGCTACACGATTACGCCGCTCACCTCGGGTACCTACTACTTCACGGTCACGGCCTACGATATGAACGGTGCCGAGAGCGCACAGCCCTCCCCGGTGTCGAAGACGATCGCCTGATGATGGATGACCACCCGGCGCCGCCCGCGCCGCTGCCCGCGGCCTCGCCTAACTAGCGAGCGCCGCCATTCCGCGCCGGGAGCGCAGGTACTGCTGGTGCACGGCCAGGTACGCCTGCTCGTACAGCTGGTCGATCGCGGCGGGCTCCGGGAACATGCGCAGGAATCCCGGCCGCGCCGGCTCGATCGCCAGCTCCGCAGCGCGCATGAAATGCGCGAGCAGCGTACGCGGATCCTCGTCCCCGACGGCGATGCGAATCGTGGTGGCCGTGATGCCCGCCTCCCGCAGCGCTTCGGCGGACAGTTCCGAGTGGCTGGTGAGGCCCGGGCACAACACCAGCGTGTTGGTCTGCCCGAGGCTGACCTGCAGGCTGAATGCCGGCTCCAGGCAATCGAAGAACCGCTTGAACACGTGGGAATCGAGCGGCGGCCCGCGGCCATCCGCCGTCTCGAAATCGATCGTGAAGAGCGGCGCCGGCAGCCCGAGGAACATCAGGCGCTGCGCCAACTCGTGATTCGGATCGCCGGGCACCGCTGAACTGTGCACGCGGATCAGCGGGTGTGCCGCGAGTACCCGCGCCAGCACCACGGTGTTGATGCATTTCTGCAGCATGCGCAGCTCGAGCGTGCGCATGCCGTTGATCACTTCGAAGGCCTTGTCCGCATCGAGAAACGCGCCCTTCACGTAATAGACATTCCAGAACAGTGTCTCGTCCCAGCGCCAGGCGCGCGGCTTGCCGTCCGAGCCCACGCCGTTCACCGTGTCGCCCTTCGGGATGAACATGCGCTCGGTACGCGCGATCGCGACGCCCGCCGTCGTCACGCCCGAACCGGTCAGGTCCTTGGTGTACGAATGGATCACGAAGTCGGGGCGCTCGAGCGGATCCTCGCGCCGCAGCGCCGGCTGCAGGAACGGCGTGCCGACCGTGCAGTCGCAGATCACCGTGAGGCCGGCGGCATGCGCCGCGCGGCAGATCGCCGGCAGGTCTAGCACGTAGCCATGCGGGTTGCACGGCGACTCGAGGTACACGTAGATCTGGCGGCCCTCGGCGAGCCGGTCGGCGCACTCGCGGCGCGCAGCGACCAGCGCCGCGTTGAATGCCTCGAGCGTGAAGCCGTCGAAGAAGCGCACCGCCACGTCGAGGTTGCTGCGCTTGCCGTACCAGTCGTGCAGCAGCTGATGCGTGCCGCCGTAGACATTGCGGCTCGCGAGCACGACGTCCCGGTGGCCGACCAGGTGCGCGAGCGTCGCGTCCACCGCCGCCATCCCCGAGTTGAAATTCCAGGCGAAGTACTCGCTCGCCCGCGGGCCTGCCTCCACGTCCACGATGTAGTTCGCGAGGCTGACGGAGGTGGGATTGAGCAGCCGGGAATAGATTTCGAGCAGCAGCTCCTTGCCACGGAACGCGTCCTCGACCCACTCGGTGCATGCGTAGAGGTAAGTCGCGGTGCGCGTGATGACCGGAGTCGCCGAGAAGATCGCCGTGACGTTGTCGAAGATCGGGTACGGACCGCGCACGGTCTCGACGTCGGGTCCCAAGGCGAGCGACTGGTAGGTCTTGCGCATCGGGTTCTGCAGCGTGTCGAGCACCTTCGCCAGCTGGAAGCACACGAAGCGCTTGGCATTGAACCAGGCAATGC
>JBAVOB010000258.1:0-8174 GCA_049691655.1 Steroidobacteraceae bacterium
GGGTCGGGCGGCTCGAGAGCGAGTCGTCCCAACCGGCCGGCGGTTTGACCGGCCTGCCGGCCATGATGTCCTTGATCTGCTCGTCGTCGATCGTCTCGTACTTGATCAGCGCCTCGGCCATGGCATGGAGTTTATCGAGATTCGTCTCAAGAATGCTCTTGGCGCGCTCGTAGTTCGACTCAATGACGCGGCGCACCTCGAGATCGATCGAATGCGCGGTCTCGTCGGAAACCTGTTTCGTCTGCGTCACGGAGCGTCCGAGAAATACCTCGCCCGACTCCTCCGAATACGTGAGCGGACCGAGCCGGTCGGACAGGCCCCACTTCGTCACCATGTTGCGCGCGAGTTCGGTCGCGCGCTCGATGTCGTTGGATGCGCCGGTCGTCACGCCGTCCACGCCGAAGATGAGCTCTTCCGCCACGCGCCCGCCGAACAGCGACGCAATGCGGCTCTCGAGCTGGCGCTTGCTGGTGCTGTAGCGATCGCCCTCGGGCAGGTACCAGGTCAGACCGAGCGCCCGGCCGCGCGGAATGATCGTGACCTTGTAGACGGGGTCGTGCTCGGGCACGACGAAACCGACGATCGCGTGCCCACCCTCGTGATACGCCGTCATCTTCTTTTCGTTGTCGGACATGACCATCGAGCGCCGCTCGGCGCCCATGTAGATCTTGTCCTTGGCGCGCTCGAATTCCTCCATCGTCACAGTGCGCTTGTTGGCGCGGGCGGCGAACAGCGCCGCTTCGTTGACGAGGTTCGCGAGATCGGCACCCGAGAATCCCGGCGTGCCGCGCGCGATCAGCTGCGGCTTGACGTCATCGGCCAGCGGGACCTTGCGCATGTGCACACGCAATATCTGCTCGCGTCCACGCACATCCGGCAGCTGCACGACAACCTGGCGATCGAAACGGCCGGGGCGCAGCAGTGCGGGGTCGAGCACGTCCGGCCGGTTGGTCGCCGCGATGACGATGATGCCCTCGTTCCCCTCGAAGCCATCCATCTCGACGAGCAGCTGGTTGAGCGTCTGTTCGCGCTCATCGTGCCCGCCGCCGAGACCCGCGCCGCGGTGGCGCCCGACGGCGTCGATTTCGTCGATGAAGATGATGCAGGGCGCGTGTTTTTTCGCCTGCTCGAACATGTCGCGCACGCGCGAGGCGCCGACGCCGACGAACATCTCGACGAAGTCGGAACCGGAGATCGTGAAGAATGGAACCCGCGCCTCGCCAGCGATCGCGCGCGCGAGCAGCGTCTTGCCGGTGCCGGGCGAACCGACCATCAGCACGCCTTTCGGAATCTTGCCGCCGAGCTTCTGGAACTTGCCCGGATCCTTGAGAAAGTCGACGATTTCGACGACTTCCTGCTTCGCCTCGTCCACGCCGGCCACATCCGCGAACGTGACGTTGACCTGATCCTCGCCGAGGAGCCGCGCGCGGCTCTTGCCGAAGGACATCGCGCCGCGACCGCCGGCGGCACCCTGCATCTGGCGCAGCATGTACACGAACACGAGGATCAGCAGCAGCGCCGGCGCGAGCTGCAGCACGAGCTGTGCGAAGAAGTTCGGCTGCTTCGGCGGGCGGCCCTCGAGCGCCACGCCCTGCCTGGTCAGCGTGCCGATGAGGGCCGAATAGTCGGTCTCGGGGTTGTAGACCTTGAACTGGCTCTTGTCCTTGCGCACACCATAGATCCACTGGTCCTGCATCACCACCGACTCGACGCGGCTCGACTTCACGTCCTCGAGGAACGTCGAGTAGGTCAGGTCCTGCGGCTGGCCGACAGTCGGCACGAAACGGCCGAACACCATCAGCAGCACCAGCACGATGACGACCCACAGGAGAATGTTCTTGGTCAGATCGTTCAAGAGACCAACCTCATGACTTGCAGCACGGAACCTCTGGAAAATCAGAAGTTCCCGGCCACGCTACACCAACCGGAAACCCTTGGCCAGCAAGTACAACTCAGGACTGCGGGCCCGCGATGCCGCCGGTTTCACAAACTTCACTTTTTCGAAACTGCGGCGCGCCGCCTTTACGAGTTCCGCGAAGCCGGAACCCTGAAATGTCTTAATGAGGGCCGCGCCGCCCGGCTTCAAGACCTGGCCAGCCAGCTCGAGCGCTAGCTCGGCCAGGTGGATCGAGCGCGGCTGATCGATGGCATCGACGCCACTCAGGTTCGGCGCCATGTCCGCGAGCACCACGTCAACGCCGTGCGCCGGCGCCAGCGCCCCGATCCGGGCGAACACCGCTTCGTCCCGGAAGTCGCCCTGCACGAATTCGACGCCCTCCATGGGCTCCATAGCGAGCAGATCGGAGGCGATCACGCGGCCCTTGCGGCCAACCCGGCGACGCGCGTACTGGCTCCAGGCACCGGGTGCGGCGCCCAGGTCGAGGCAGACGCTCCCCGGCGCGAGCAGCTTCTCCCGCCGGTCGATTTCCTCGAGCTTGAAAACGGCTCGCGACCGCCAGCCTTCCGTCTGCGCCCGCTTGACGTACGGGTCGCTGAAGTGTTCTTTCAGCCAACGGTCACTGCTCTTGGAACGTCGGACCACTCGAGGAGTTCCCCTTATAGAATGCGCGGGTGGCGCTCACCGAGAAACAACGCAAGCACCTGCGCGGCCTGGCGCATGCGCTCGAACCGGTGATCCTGATCGGCCACGGCGGGCTCACCAGTGGTGTCGTTCTGGAAGCCACGCGAGCGCTCAACGACCACGAGCTGATCAAGGTCAAGGCGCGCGCGGCCGGCCGCGAGGCGCGCGATGCGGTGTTCGCCGGCCTGGCGAAGCGCACCGGCGGAGAACTCGTGCACCGCATCGGCCACGTCTGCGTGCTCTACAAGCGCCGTGCAGAGCTGCCGAAGATCATCCTGCCCGGCGCCTAGTGCGGTCGACGCGATTCAACCGTATTTCACCGCGACGATTTCGTAAGACCGGGTGCCGCCGGGCGCGGCCACCGCCACCACATCACCCTGGGACTTACCGACGAGCGCGCGCGCAATCGGCGAGGTGATGGAGACTCGGCCGGCACGTATGTCCGCCTCGTCCTCGCCCACGATCTGGTACTGGAGCTTCTGCCCGCCGTCCTGATCCTCGAGATCCACGGTAGCGCCGAAAACTACCGTGCCCGTGTGCGGGAGCGCGGCGGTATCGATGATCTCGGCATTGGCGAGTTTGATCTCGATCGCACCGATGCGCGACTCAATGAAGCCCTGCTGCTCGCGCGCCGCGTGATACTCGGCATTCTCGGACAGGTCGCCGTGCCCGCGTGCGTCCGCGATCGCCTTGATCACCCGCGGGCGATCCTGGCTCTTCAGCCGCTTGAGTTCCGCCCGCAGCAGCTCCGCGCCCTTCAGCGTCATCGGCGTGCGCTTCATGCGAGCGCTTCCCGGTGCAGGTCCTGCAGGCGGTTCACGTCCACCTCGTCGAGATGGTCGAGCGCTTCGCAGGTCGCGAGCGCGGCGGCGAGCGTCGTGTAGTAGGTAACCCGTCGGTGCACCGCCTCGCGCCGGATCGAATTCGACTCGCGAATCGCCTGCTTGCCTTCGGTGGTATTGACGATCAGGTCGATCTCGTCGTTCTTGATCATGTCGACGATGTGCGGGCGGCCCTCGCGCACCTTGTTGGCGCGGCGGCAGGCCACTCCCGCCGCCTGCATGGCCCTGGCCGTACCTTCGGTGGCAACGATCTCGAAACCGTGTTCGATGAGCCGCTTCGCCAGCCCCACGGCGCCAGACTTGTCACGCTCGCGCACGCTGATGAGACACAGCCCCTTGCGGGGCAGGATCACGCCTGAGGCGGCCTGCGACTTGGCGTAAGCCTCGCCGAAGGTGCGGCCCGTGCCCATCACCTCGCCCGTCGACTTCATCTCCGGCCCGAGAATCGGATCGGCCTCGGGAAACCTGGAGAACGGGAATACCGCTTCCTTGACCGAGAAATACGGCATCGACTGCGGTTCGCGCAGGCCGAGGTCGCGCAGTTTCCGGCCCGTCATCACGCGCGCGCCGATCTTCGCGATCGGCACGCCGGTCGCCTTGGAGACGAACGGAGCCGTGCGCGAGGCCCGCGGATTAACTTCGAGAATGTGAATGACACCGTTCTGGATCGCGAACTGCACATTCATCAAGCCGACGACCTTCAGGCCGAGCGCGAGCTTGCGGGTCTGATCGCGGATCTGCTGCTGGACGGTCGCGCTGAGGCTGTTGGGCGGCAGCGAGCAGCTCGAATCGCCGGAGTGCACCCCGGCCTGCTCGACGTGCTCCATGATGCCGCCGATCAGGACGTCCTCGCCGTCGCACACTGCGTCCACGTCCACCTCGATCGCGACATCGAGAAAACGGTCGAGCAGCACGGGACTGTCGTTCGACACCTGCACGGCGTCCTTCATGTAGGCGAGCAGGTCCTCCTCGCTGAACACCACTTCCATGGCCCGCCCGCCGAGCACGTAGCTCGGCCGCACGACCAGCGGATAGCCCACCTTGTGCGCAAGCTTCGCCGCCTGCTCCGCGGTGCGTGCCGTCGCGTTCGCTGGCTGCTGCAGGCCGAGCTGCGTCACGAGCTGCGCGAAGCGCTCGCGGTCCTCGGCGATGTCGATCGCATCGGGTGTCGTACCGATGATCGGCGCGCCGGCGGCTTCCAGCGCGCGGCAAAGTTTCAGCGGCGTCTGTCCGCCGTACTGCACGATCACGCCAGCCGGTTTCTCCTTCGCGACGATCTCGAGTACGTCTTCGAGGGTGAGCGGCTCGAAATACAGTCGATCCGAGATGTCGTAGTCGGTGGAAACCGTTTCCGGGTTGCAATTGACCATGATGGTCTCGAACCCGTCCTCGCGCAGCTGCAGCGCCGCGTGCACGCAACAATAGTCGAACTCGATCCCCTGCCCGATGCGGTTCGGTCCGCCGCCCAGGATCATGATCTTCTTCCGCTCGGTGGGCGCCGCCTCGCATTCCTCTTCGTAGGTGGAGTAGAGATACGCGGTCGAGGTCGCGAATTCCGCGGCGCAGGTATCGACGCGCTTGTAGACTGGCACGACGCCGAAGCTGTGTCGCCACTCGCGCAGGGTCTTTTCGTCCGTGCCGGCCAGATGGCCGAGGCGCGCGTCCGAGAACCCTTTGCGTTTCAGCTCGCGCAGGCGCGGCGCTTCGCAGCTGTACGTGCCTTCCTCGCGTACCTTGCGCTCTTCGACGACCAGGTCCTCGATCTGGGCGAGAAACCAGGGATCGATGTACGAGAGTTCATGGATGCGCTGCAAGGACCAGCCCGCCCGGAACGCATCGGCGACGAACAGCAGGCGGTTCGGTCCGGGCGAGCGCAGCTCATGCGCGAGCTGACCCGCGCTTTCCTCGGAGAGTGGCAGCCGGATCTGTTCGTTCAGGCCGTCGAGCCCGGTCTCGAGGCTGCGCAGCGCCTTCTGGAGCGACTCCTGGAACGTGCGCCCGATCGCCATCGCCTCGCCCACCGACTTCATCTGCGTCGTGAGGCGCGTGCTGGCCGCCGGGAACTTCTCGAACGTAAAGCGCGGGATCTTGGTCACGACGTAGTCGATGGACGGTTCGAACGAGGCCGGCGTCGCGCCGCCAGTGATCTCGTTCCTGAGCTCATCGAGGGTGTACCCGACCGCGAGTTTGGCCGCGACGCGGGCGATCGGAAAACCGGTGGCCTTCGAGGCGAGCGCCGAGGAGCGCGACACGCGCGGGTTCATCTCGATGACGAGCAGCCGGCCATCGCGCGGATTGACGGCAAACTGCACGTTCGACCCGCCGGTCTCGACGCCGATCTTGCGCAGCACAGCGATCGCGGCGTCGCGCATGCGCTGGTATTCCTTGTCCGTGAGGGTCTGTGCCGGCGCGACCGTGATCGAATCCCCGGTGTGCACGCCCATCGGGTCGAGGTTCTCGATCGAGCAGACGATGATGCAGTTGTCGCGCGAGTCGCGCACGACCTCCATCTCGAATTCCTTCCAGCCGATGACGGATTCCTCGAGCAGCACTTCCTGAGTCGGCGAGGCATCGAGGCCGCGCTCCACGATCGCCTCGAACTCCTCGCGGTTGTACGCGATGCCGCCGCCGGTACCACCGAGCGTGAAGGAGGGGCGGATCACGCACGGGAATCCGATGCCGACCTGCACCGCCAGGGCTTCCTCCAGGCTTTTTGCGATCTGCGAGCGCGGGCACTCGAGCCCGATCTCGCGCATCGCATTGCGAAACTGCTCGCGATCCTCGGCCATGTCGATGGCTGCGCGGGAGGCCGCAATGAGCTCGACGCCGAACTTGGCGAGCACGCCCTCGCGCACCAGGTCGAGCGCGGTGTTGAGCCCCGTCTGCCCGCCCATCGTCGGCAGCAGCGCATCCGGGCGTTCCTTCTCGATGATGCGCGCCACCGTGCGCCAGTTGACGGGCTCGATGAACACCGCATCCGCCATGTCCGGGTCGGTCATGATCGTCGCCGGGTTGGAATTCACCAGAATGACCCGGTATCCCTCTTCGCGCAGCGCCTTGCAGGCCTGCGCGCCCGAATAATCGAACTCGCACGCCTGTCCGATCACGATCGGTCCCGCGCCGATGATGAGAATGCTCTTGATGTCGGTGCGCTTGGGCATCGCTGCTCGGTGGCGCCGCGCCGTCAGGCGCCGGCGGCCTGCGACGCGGGCCCGCGCGCAAGCTGCCCCTTCAGCCGCACGAGCATCGCCTGGACGAAGCGCATGAAAAGCGGCGTGAGATCGTGGGGGCCCGGGCTCGCCTCTGGATGCCCCTGGAAACTGAAAGCCACCCGGTCCGTGCGCTCGATACCCTGGAGCGACCCGTCGAACAGCGACCGGTGGGTGGACCGCACGTTGCCCGGCAGCGTCGTCTCGTCCACGGCGAAGCCGTGGTTCTGGCTGGTGATGCACACGCGCCGCGTCGCGAGATCCTGCACGGGGTGATTCGCGCCATGGTGGCCGAATTTCATCTTGACCGTCTGCGCGCCGCTCGCGAGCGCGAGCAGCTGGTGACCGAGGCAGATTCCGAACACCGGGATGTCCGTTGCGAGAATCTCGCGGATTGCCTTGATCGCATAACTGCAGGGCTGCGGATCGCCGGGCCCGTTCGAGAGAAACACGCCGTCGGGGCGCAGGCGCAGCACGTCGGCGGCAGGCAGCTGCGCGGGCACCACCGTGATGCGGCACCCGTGATCGGCGAGCAGCCGCAAAATGTTGCGCTTGATGCCGTAATCGTAAGCGACCACATGAAAACGCTGGTGGGCGCGGATGGGCGGGCCGCTCTCGTCGCGCCAGAGCGTCCCCTGGTTCCACTGGTACGGCTTCGCCGTCGAGACCACCTTTGCGAGGTCCATGCCCTTCAAGCCGGGAAACTTGTTCGCGGCTCGCACCGCGACGCCCGGGTCGATCGTGTCACCGGTGAGAATGCATCCGGCCTGCGCACCCTTCTCGCGGAGAATCCGCGTCAGACGCCGGGTATCGATACCCGCGATGGCGACCATGTTGCCTCGCGTGAGGAAGTCCGACAGCGGCTCGAGGGAGCGCCAGTTGCTCGCGCGCACCGGCAGATCGCGAATCACGAGCCCCGCCGCGTGCAACCGCGCGGCCTCGAGATCCTCAGGCGTCGTGCCGGTGTTGCCGACATGGGGATAGGTCAGGGTGACGATCTGGCGGGCATACGAGGGGTCGGAGAGGATTTCCTGATACCCGGTCATCGCCGTGTTGAAGACGACTTCGCCGGTGGTATTGCCTTTGGCCCCAACCGAGAGCCCGCGAAAGATCGTTCCGTCCGCGAGTGCGAGCACCGCCTGAACGCTCACCCGGTGATCCCCTCCATTGGTCGACCCGTCCCGGGACCGCGCGCCGCGGCGCGATCGCTTCGCAGGCTGCGGATGCACAAAGCGGGAGGAGTTCTCTCGAACAACCTCCCGCCTTGCGCGGACTAACCCGTCGCGGATTACAGTTAAATTCTACGGTTCGCAGCGCAGGGTGTCCACGCCCGCCACCAACAGAGGGGCGGCCGGCGGGTGGCCCCCCAGCTAGCCACGAATTCCGCCAACGCTCCCTCCGGCTCGCTCGCGGATAGTCGTCTAAACGACTGATTGCAAACCCAGAACGTCCCGCATCCCGTATCGCCCGGGCGGCTGGCGCACGAGCCAGACGGCCGCAGCCAACGCCCCGCGGGCGAACACCGCGCGGTCGGTCGCGCGA
>JBAVOB010000259.1:0-2845 GCA_049691655.1 Steroidobacteraceae bacterium
GCTCCTGGCCGCGCTCGCCGTGGGTGCGACTGGCGACATGTCGCAGGAACAGTGGCGCGTGTTCAACGCGACTGGCACGACGCACCTGGTCGCAATCTCCGGCTCCCACGTCACGGTGTTCGCGGCGCTGGCACTCGGTCTCGCGGGATTCGGCTGGCGGCTGCTGGCCCGGGCGGGCTGGCGGATACCGCGCGATACCACTGCGAGTGCTGCGGCGCTGCTCGCCGCCACGGGCTATTCGCTGCTTGCCGGATTCTCCGTGCCGACCCAGCGCACGCTCATCATGCTCGCGGCCTGGCTGGTGGCACGCAGCGCCGCGCGCGCCTGCGGACCCTGGCGTCCACTCGGCGTCGCGCTGATCGCCGTGTTGGTCACCGACCCGTACGCCGCGCTCGCGGCGGGGTTCTGGCTTTCATTTCTCGCCATCGCCGCGATCCTCGTCGTCAGCAGCTCGCGTGGCGGCGACGGCGGTGCGACAGGTGCCATAGTCGCGTTCGCCCGCGTCCAGCTGGCTGTGAGCGCAACGCTGGCGCCGGCGACCCTGGCGATCTTCGGCGGATTTGCGCTCGGCGGCATCGTCGTGAATGCCGTAGCGATCCCGGCATTCACCTGTGTGCTGGTGCCGCTCGTCCTGGTCGGGACGGCGAGTCTCGCCGTCGCACCGCGGCTCGCCGAACCGATCTTCGCTGTGGCCAACGGGTTGTACGATGCGGGCTGGCCGGCATTGGCCGCGGCGGCCGACTGGCCCGTCGCGTTCGTACGTGCGCAGCCGGAGGATGGCTGGTACGCGCTGGCGGCGGCGGCACTACCGATTGCGCTCCTGCCGTGGCCGGGCGCGTTGCGACTCACGGCACTCGCGGCGCTCGCTCCGCTCATTCCCCAGCCTTCGTCCTGGAGCGCACCCGGAGTCTTCGAAGTCGTTGCCCTCGATGCAGGCGAAGCGCTCGCCGTGGCGGTGCGCACACGGGATCATCTGCTCGTGTACGACACCGGCGACAGCTTTCGATCGGGCGGCCGCGGCGCTGTCGACACCGTGTTGCCGTTCCTGCAGGCCAACCGCCTCGCGCGTGTCGATGCACTCGTTCTCGAGCGGCTGACGGCGGATCGGGTGCTCGGTGTCGCGCGCCTGATGACGCGCGTACCCGTCGAACGGCTGGTCACCGGGCGCGACTGGCCCGGTGGGCCCGCGAGCGCGACGCGCTGCCAGGATGCGCACTGGCGTTGGAACGCGGTGGATTTTGCACTCATCGTGGTGCCGTCGACGGACGAGTCGCGGACCGCACAACCATCCTGTCTGCTACGCGTCACGTCACGCACGGGAAGCGCGCTGCTCACCGGCGACGCCTGGCCCGTCGACCTGTTACGCGTGGCCCGGACACGCGATCTGGGCGCGGACCTCGTGGTCGTACCGCGCCATGGCTCGCGTGCCGAGCGCATGGGCGAGCTTGCCGCGCGCCTGCACCCGCAGCTCGCGGTGATCTCCTCGAGTTTCGCCCGACTAGTCAGCCGCCACGAGACGGTGGTCGCATGGCGTGCCGCCGGTGCGCGCGTGCAGGCCACGGCGACGTGCGGCGCGCTGCGATTGGTATTTGCCGGACGCCCTCTCACACCGGTCTGCGCGCGGGACGGCTGGCCCTGGCCGTGGCGCCGGGCGGGACTGGGCCCTGGCGCCTGGCCGGCCCGCAGACCCTTTCCGGGCGCGCCCGCAGGTACAATGGCCGCAACCCTCGGTTGAACGAGTCGAATAAACGCATGTGGGAAATCGTTCGGGCTGGCGGCCCGGTCATGTGGCCGATCATCGTGTGCTCGATCCTTGCGGCTGCGATCGTGCTCGAGCGGCTCTGGACGCTGCAGGACAAGCGCGTCCTGCCGCGTGACCTGATACAACGCGTATGGCAGCTCGTCGACGCCGACCAGGTGAACGACAAGGTAATCGGCGCGCTCGAGCAGAGCTCGCCCCTCGGGCGTGTGCTGGCCGCGGGTCTCACGCATCGCCACCGGCCGCGCGAAGTCGTCATGGAGCGGCTCGAGGACACCGGGCGGCACGTCATCTACGAGCTCGAGCGCTTTCTCAACACGCTGGGGACCATCGCCGGCGTCTCACCGCTCCTCGGTCTCCTTGGCACGGTCACGGGCATCATCCGCGCGTTCAACGCGCTGAGCGTGGGCGGTGCCGGCGATGCGCGCGCTCTCTCGGGCGGCATCGCCGAAGCCCTGATCACGACCGCGGCGGGGCTGTTCGTGGCGATTCCATCGCTGATCGCGTATCGCTACCTGCGCGGCCGCGTCGACCGCATCGTGATCGAGATGGAAAAGGACGCCATCCGCCTCGGCGACGCGGTCGAATCCGCCAGCCGCCGCGCAGCCGCGGCGGGCGTCTTGCCATGAACCTCAAGCCGCGCCGCGCGGAGGAGCCGGAGATCAATCTCGTGTCGCTCATCGACGTGGTCCTGATGCTGGTTGTGTTCTTTCTGCTCTCGAGCGAGTTCATCGAGGAGGGTCGAGTGCGCATCCAGCTGCCGCAGGCGAATGCCGCCGCGGTGCCGAAGCATGCCTCGACGCCGATCGTCGTGACTGTCACGCAGACCGGCGGATACCGCATCAACGAGCGCGAGCTCATCAATGCCAGCCCCGACACGCTGCGCGCTGCACTGCTGCGCGAGGCGGGCGCGGATCGCTCGCAACCTGTGACGATCCGCGCCGACGCGCGCGCCACTCACCAGTCGGTCGTCACTGTCATGGACGTAGCCGGCCGGATTGGATTCGCCGAGCTCGACATCGCGACGGTCAACGCGTCGCCGCCGGCGCAGGGAGCGGGAGCCCGTTGAGCGCGCCGGCGCCATCG
>JBAVOB010000260.1:0-2859 GCA_049691655.1 Steroidobacteraceae bacterium
CGCCACGATGGCCGAGCGCGCACGCCGGCTTGCGAAACCGTCGGCGACCGAGGATCTGGCGCGCGCCTGCGCGCAGGCGGCCGGAGGCGCGGCATGATGGAGCGACGCGCGGACCTGCGCGAGCGGATGGGCCGCATCCGGGCGATCCATTTCGTGGGTATCGGTGGCAGCGGCATGGGCGGCATCGCCGAAGTGCTGCTGAATCTCGGCTACCAGGTGCAAGGCTCGGATCTCAAGACGAATGCCGTGACCGCGCGACTCGTGAAGCTCGGGGCTCGCGTCGCGATTGGCCACAAGCCTTCCAACATCGAGGGCGCCGACGTCGTGGTGGTCTCGAGCGCGGTGTCCCAGGACAACCCGGAAGTCGCGCTCGCTCTCGAGCGGCGCGTTCCGGTGGTGCCGCGGGCCGAAATGCTCGGCGAGCTCATGCGCTTCCGCTATGCGATCGCGGTTGCCGGGACGCATGGCAAGACCACGACAACGAGCTTCGTCGCCAGCATCCTCGCCGAGGGTGGCGAGGATCCGACGTTCGTGATCGGCGGCCGTCTCAAGAGCGCCGACGCGAACGCGCGCCTCGGCGCGGGCCGCTACCTGGTCGCCGAAGCGGACGAGAGTGACGCGTCGTTCCTGCATCTGCAGCCCATGATGGCGATCGTCACCAACATCGACAACGATCACCTCGGCACGCATCAGGGGGATTTCGCGCGGCTCAAGCAGAGCTTCGTCGATTTTCTGCACAATCTGCCTTTCTACGGTCTCGCGGTTCTGTGCGTCGACGACCCGGAGGTGCGCAGCATTCTCAGCCGCGTGTCGCGGCCGATCGCCGCCTATGGTCTCGGCGAGACGGCGGACTTCCGCGCGCTCAATCTGCGGCGCGAAGGCCTGCGCACGCACTGCGACGTCGTGCGCCGCGGTCATGCCGGCACGCTTGCGGTCACGGTCAACCTGCCCGGCACGCATAATGTGCTGAATGCGCTCGCGGCGATCGCCGCGGCATCGGAACTCGGAATCGGCGACGCCGCGATCCAGCGCGCACTCGCGAGCTTCCAGGGAATCGATCGCCGCCTGCAGCACATCGCCGACGTCGACACCGCGGCCGGGCGCGTCTCGATCGTGGACGACTACGGTCACCATCCGACCGAGATCGCCGCGACACTCGAAGCGCTGCGGCAGGGCTATACCGGTCGGCGGCTGGTGCTGGCATTTCAGCCGCACCGCTACACGCGAACGCGCGACCTGATCGACGATTTCGCCCGGGTCCTCTCGCAGGCGGACGCGCTGCTCGTCACCGAGGTGTATGCGGCCGGCGAGGCGAAAATCGCCGGTGCGGACGGCCGCGCGATCTGCCGCGCGGTGCGCGAACGCGGCGTGATCGAGCCGGTGTTCGTCGAGCGGGTCGAGGAACTCGATCGCGCGCTCGCCGGCGTGATCCGCGGCGGCGACGTGGTGGTGACGATGGGCGCGGGCCACATCGGCGGGATCGCGCACGAACTGCCCGCGAAACTGGCGGGGCTGGCAGTCGTCAGCAGCTCGAACCAGCGCCGGAGGTCGCCGTGACGGTGGCCATCGCCGCAGAATTCGCCCAGCGCGTGCGCCGCAACGAACCCATGTCGCGGCACACCTCATGGCACGTCGGCGGCCCGGCCGAGGTGTACTTCGAGCCGCGGGACCGGGACGATCTCGCCGCGTTCCTGCGCTCGCTCCCGCCGCAGGCGCCGCTCCACTGGGTTGGTCTCGGCAGCAACCTGCTGGTGCGCGACGGCGGATTGCGTGGCGTGGTGATCTCGACGCATGGCGCGCTCAGCGCGCTCGAGCGCGTCGGCGAGCAGCTCGTGTACTGCGAAGCGGGCGTGCCCTGCGCGCGCGTCGCGCGGCAGTGCATCAAGTGGGGCCTCGGGCCCGCCGAATTTTTCGCCGGCATACCCGGTACGGTCGGCGGCGCCCTCGCCATGAACGCGGGAGCCTTCGGCGGCGAGACTTGGAACCACGTCGTCGAGGTCGTGACGATCGATCGGCGCGGCGCGACCCGCACGCGCCCGGCAGGCGAGTACCGGGTGAGCTATCGCCACGTGGAACCGCCGGCGGCGGACGAATGGTTTCTCTCCGCGCGCCTGACGTTCGAGAAGCGCGCGGCCACGAGCGTCGCATCGATGCAGCAGTTGCTCGACCGGCGCAAGGAGACGCAGCCGATCGGAGAATGGAGCTGCGGCTCGGTGTTCACCAATCCGCCTGGCGATCACGCGGCGCGGCTGATCGAGGCGAGCGGGCTCAAGGGATTCCGCATCGGCGGGGCGGCGGTCTCGAGCAAGCACGCCAATTTCATGATCAACGAAGGCGCGGCCACCGCCAGCGATCTCGAGCAGCTCATCGCGCACGTGCAGTCCACGGTCGAGCGCGAGCACGGCGTGCGGCTCGTTCCCGAGGTGCGCGTGATCGGGGAGGGCGCCTGATGCGCCTCGCGCACGATCCGCGCCGCCTCCACGAAGTGCAAGACGCCGGCGACTTCGGCCGCGTTGCCGTGTTGCTGGGGGGTTCCTCGAGCGAGCGCGAGATCTCGCTCCTCACCGGCAATGCGGTGCTGGCCGCGCTGCAGCGCCGGGGGGTCGACGCCACCGGCTTCGATCCCAGGGACACGCCGCTCGGCGCGCTGACCGACCGACGCATCGATCGCGTCTGGATCGCGCTGCACGGCCCCGGCGGCGAAGACGGCACCGTGCAAGGCGCGCTGGAATGCCTCGGTGTGCCGTACACCGGGAGCGGCGTGCTGGGCTCGGCACTCGGCATGGACAAGCTGCGCACCAAGCAGCTCGCGCAGGCCCTCGGCGTCGCCACTGCGGACCACGTCGTGCTGCGCGGGGC
>JBAVOB010000261.1:0-3487 GCA_049691655.1 Steroidobacteraceae bacterium
GCGTTGCTGCGCGAGCGCCTGGCCGCAGGCCGGGTGCTCTCGGCGGCCGAACTCGCCGCCGCGCAGCACGGGGACATCGTGAAAACCGCTGGCATCGTGATCACGCGCCAGCGGCCCGGCAGCGCGAGCGGCGTCACCTTCGTCACGCTCGAGGACGAAACGGGCCATGTGAATCTCATCGTCTGGGAAAGCGTTGCGCAGGCGCAGCGCCGGCCGCTCGTCGAATCGCGCCTGCTGGAAGTGGAAGGCGAGCTGCAGCGCGAGGGGTTGGTGACGCACGTGATCGCGCGCCGGCTCACCGATCGCTCGCAACTGCTCGGCGAGCTCCTGGCCCGTTCGCGCGATTTTCACTGACGCGCCGCGCAACGGCGCTGCGCTCAGCGGGCGCCGGACTTCTTCGAGCTTGTCCGCTTGCCTTCGAGACCGATCTCGTAATCGTCGAAGTCGCTGGTGAGCTCCGCGGTGCGCTTCTCTTCGCGGATGCGCTCGAGCCGGCGCCAGGCCGGATCGCCGGCCTTGGATGCGCGACGCCGCCCCGCATCGAGATCCTTCATGACCTGGTCGAGATCGACCTCCTCGATCTCGACGGTCGGCTCCTCGGGCTCCTCTTCCTCTAGCTCTTTGGACTCGGTTTTCTCGCTCATGGCCGTACGACGGGACAGGGCCGGTTGGCGCGAAATATATAGTGCGATTTTCCGGCCCCTGCAACGGCCCGGGGGGGCGGAATCAGCGAATCAGCGTATTCATTTCAAAAATTGGGAGGAGCATCGCAAAAACGATGCCCATCACGAAGGCTCCCATCAGGACGATCATGACCGGGCCGAGGAGCCCCACGAGCGCCGTGAGGATGCCGTCGAGCTCGCGCTCCTGGCTGACGGCGGCGCGTTCCAGCATCTGATCGAGTTCGCCGGAGGATTCGCCGCTCGAGATCAGGTGGATGGTCATCGGGGGGAAGAGGCGGCTCACCGCGAGCGAACGCCCGATCGGCGCACCTTCCCGCACGCGCGCTGCGGCCTGGCTCACGGCCTCGTGCATCGGCACGTTGTTGACGACATCGCCCGCGATGCGCATGGCCTCGAGCACCGGCACCGCGCTCGCCGAGAGGATGCTGAACGTGCGCGTGAAACGCGCCGCGTTGAAGCCGCGCACCAGGCGGCCGACGATCGGCAGCCGGAGCTGGAAGTGGTGAAAGCGGCGGCGGTTGTCGAGGTTGGCGAGGGAGCGCTCGAACAGGAAGGCGCCCGCGCCGATCGCAAGCATCAGCCAGATGCCCCACGTGCGCAGGAAGTCGCTCGTCCCGACCAGCAGCCGCGTCATGACCGGCAGCTGGGTCCGGCTGGCCTCGAACACCTGCAGTACCTTGGGCACGACATACACCATCAGGAGCCCGACCACGAAGAAGCAGACCACCGACAGGACTATCGGGTAGAGCAGGGCGCCGATGATCTTCTGGCGCATGACCTCGCGGTTCTCGGTGTAGTCGGCCAGCCGCTCGAGGACATTGTCGAGATGCCCCGACTGCTCGCCGGCGGCCACCGTTGCGCGGTAGATCTCGGGGAACACCCGCGGGAAGGCCGCCAGCCCGTCGGCGAGTGTGTGGCCCTCCATTACGCGCGAGCGCACGCCGATGATGATGCTCTGGATGCGGGCCTTCTCGGTCTGCTGCGATACGGCGAGCAGCGCTTCCTCGAGCGGCAACCCGGCCCGTACCAGGGTGGCCAGCTGGCGGGTGAAGAGCGCAAGGTCACTCGCCGAAACGCCGCGGCGCGCAAGCGTGAAGCGCCGCGCGGAGCGCGATTCGCGCTCGGCCACGGCGGTGACGGTGACGGGCAGGAGCTGGCGCTCGCGCAGCGCCTGGCGCACGTGCTTCGGCGTGTCGCCCTCGAGGACGCCCGTCTGCTCGCGTCCCGCGGCATCGAGTGCGGTGTACTCGAACGCGCCCATCGAGGGTCAGAGGGCCGGGGCGGCGCGTGCGCGCGCCGCTCGGTCAATCCTCGCGCGTGACACGCCAGACTTCCTCGATCGTCGTGTCGCCGCGCAGCACTTTCTGGCGGCCGTCGTCGCGGATGGATGGCGTCATCGTGCGGGCATAACGCTCGAGTTCGTGCTCCGCCGCGCCGTCGTGAATCATCGTGCGCATCGCGTCGTCGACGAGCACCAGTTCGTAGATACCGGTGCGCCCGCGATAGCCGCCGCCGGCGTCGCGCCCCGGGCGATAAATCATCGGCGAGAGGTCCTTGGTGCCGAGATTGAGGACGCGCCGCTCGTACTCGCCTGCCTGAAAAGCCTGGCGCGTATCCGGATTGAGCGTCCGCACGAGCCGCTGCGCGACGACGCCGATCATGCTCGAGGAGAGGAGAAACGGCTCGATGCCCATGTCGCGCAGCCGTGTCACCGCACCGACCGCGGTGTTCGTGTGCAGGGTCGAGAGCACCAGGTGCCCGGTGAGGCTCGCCTGCACCGCGATCTGCGCCGTCTCGAGGTCACGGATTTCTCCGACCATCACCACATCCGGGTCCTGGCGCAGGATCGCGCGCAGGCCGCGCGCGAAGGTCATCTCGACCTTGGTATTCACCTGGGTCTGGCCGATGCCGTCGATGTAGTACTCGATCGGATCCTCGACCGTCATGATGTTGCGCGTGTTGTCGTTCAGGCGCTCGAGCGCCGCGTACAGGGTCGTGGTCTTGCCGGAGCCAGTGGGCCCGGTCACGAGGATGATGCCGTGCGGCTTGTGGATGAGCTCATCTATCTGCGCCTGGGTGCCGGCCTCCATCCCGAGGGACTGCAGGTTGAGTCGCCCGGCCTGCTTGTCTAGAAGTCGCAGCACAACGCGCTCGCCGTGCCCCGACGGGATCGTCGAGACGCGCACGTCGACCGCGCGCCCGGCGACCTTGAGACTGATGCGGCCATCCTGCGGCAGCCGCTTCTCCGCGATGTCGAGCTTCGACATGACCTTGATGCGCGAGACGACGAGCGGCGCCACTGCGCGCTTGCTCTGCAGCACTTCGCGCAGGATCCCGTCCACGCGGAAGCGGATCACGAGGCGGTTCTCGAACGGTTCGACATGGATGTCCGAGGCGTTTTCCTTGACGGCCTGCGTGAGGACCGCGTTGATGAGCCGGATGATCGGCGCGTCATCCTCGCTTTCCAGCAGGTCCGCCTGCTCGGGCAGTTCCTGCGCAAGAAAGGCGAGATCGGTGGTCTCGTCCAGGCCCTCGACCGCCTCACGCGCATCCGAGCCCGCTTCGTAGGCCTTGCGCAGCAGTGCGTCGAACGCTTCCTCGTCGACCCGCTCGAGTTTCAGCGGCAGGCGCAAGTGCCGGCGCGCTTCGGCAATCGCGAAGGGTGAACACGCGGTGCGACAGGCGCACTCGGCCACGCCGTTCGCCACGCGCGTGACCAGCACGCCGTGGCGTTTGGCGAACGCGAATGAGAGTCGCCGTTCCGGCGGGGGCGCGGCCGCGAGCGCTGCATCGCTCACTTCGGC
>JBAVOB010000262.1:0-2598 GCA_049691655.1 Steroidobacteraceae bacterium
GATAGGAATCGAACCTACGACCTACGCATTACGAATGCGCCGCTCTGCCAACTGAGCTACTCCGGCCGGAGGGCGCGCATTCTAGAGAAGGCCCCCGACTGGGGCAATGAACGTGCCGCTCAGCGATCCGCGCGGCGCCGCACGCGGATCACCAGTTCCACGCCCTCCACCTCCATCCCGGGCGGCGGTGGCGGCAGGCGCTTGAACTCCACCTCGGGAATCGCCACGTCGCTCAGCGCACCGGTGTCGAGGTCATGCAGGTGATAGTGCGCCTCGGTATTCGAATCGAACAAGGTGCGCGCGCCATCCACAGCGAGCTGGCGAATCAGGCCGCGCTCGGCGAACAGGTTCAGCGTGTTGTAGACGGTTGCTTTCGAGACGCGCGCGCCCGTGGTGCGCAGCCGCACGATCAGCTGTTCGGCCGACAGGTGCTGCGGCGCCGACAGCAGCACGCCAGCGATCCGCAGGCGCTGCGCGGTGGGACGCATGCCATGCGCCTGCAGGCGGGCCGCGAGCTCCCCGGCCGGCGACGGGTCGGATGGCAACCTGATCATGCGGGAAAGTATAGCCCAGGGATTCGGCCGGGCGGAGCGGCACCGGAAAATGCCGAAATCACGGCCGATTTAAGCATCGCCGCCACCCGTCGCGCAGCGCACGCTGTCGCGCACCGTGATGCGATTCCGCGACAGCAGTGAAGTGCGGGGCAACGTGTGTTGCCGCGGCGTCACCGCCTTCGAGTTGCTGCTGACGCTCGGCCTCATCGCGATCCTGTTTGCGCTCGCGGCGCCTTCCTTCACCCGCGGGGCGCGTAATTCCCGCGTGCTCGCGACGGCGCATGAACTGCTGCATGGACTGCACTTCGCACGCAGCCAGGCCATGCTCGCGAATCGGCCGGCAACGCTGTGCCTGTCGAACGATGGCGCCCGCTGCACGACGGACCGCCGCGCCGCGGCGCGCGGCTGGATCGTGTTTCTCGTCGATTCGATGCCCCAGTCGACCACGCGAGCCGCGACGCCCGTGCTACGCGAGTTCCAGGCCGACGACCTCGCCTTCTTCGGCAGCCGCAGCGCTGTCACCTTCTGGCCAGTGAGCCGCGCCGGTACCACCGATACGCTCGTCGTCTGCGATCCGCAGCACCTGGCGGCGGGGCGCGCCATCATCGTCAGTCAAACCGGCAGACCGCGGATGGCGGCCGCCGATGACAGCCGCGCGCGCTCCACCTGCCGCGGCTGATCGATGCGGGCCTGCGCCGTCGCCGCGCCTGAGTATTGGCAATTCGACCGCTCGTCGGCACGGAGCGACCGATCGTCGGCGCTCGCGATGCACTCGGGCGCGCGACTGGCTATCCTCGCGTCATGGGGACCCTTGCGGGGTCGCGGAACTGCCCGAGAGCGGGTCGCGGCTTCACGATGCTGGAACTGATGCTGGTGATGGCGCTCGTGGCCATCATCCTCGCCATGGGCGCGCCGGCCTTTCGCGATTTCCGGCTCAACAGCCGCCTGACCGGCCTGACCAACGATTTCGTGACGGCGGTGCAGGCCGCGCGCACCGAAGCGATCAAGCGCCAGGCGGTCGTCACGCTGTGCCGCTCGACGCAACCGTCGAGCGCGGATGCCGCGTGCGACGGCAGCTCATTCGAGGGCTGGATTGTGTTTGCCGACGGCGACGGCAATTGCGCGCGCGGGAGCGGCGAGCCCGTGCTGCGCAGCGGCGGCACCCCGGACGCCGCCGTCTTCGCGCCCGCGAATTTCTCCTGCCTGCCCTTCGCGACGACGGGCTTCCTGCGCGCCGTGGCCGGCCAGCCCCTGCCCGGCCACCTCATCTTCTGCGACGCGCGCGGGCTCGGCGCCCAGGGCGGCACGAGCGCCTCGGCCGCACACGGCATCATCGTGAGCGAGAGCGGCCGCGCGAGCGTCACGCGCGATGCCGCGCTCATGGGCGCCTGGAGCCTCGCATGTTCCGGATGATGCGCGTGCAGACCGGCTTCAGCCTGGTGGAGGCGCTGGTCGCGCTCGTGGTGCTGTCCGTCGGGATGCTCGGGATCGCCGGCATGTACGTGGAAAGCGTGCGCAACGGACGCGTCGCGCTGACGCGCACCCAGGCGGTCAACCTCGTCAGCGACATGGCGGACCGGATCCGCGCCAACGCGAATGCCGGGGCGAGCTACGCGACCGCGACTTATGCCAGCGCGCCGGCCCAGCATAATTGCGCGCCGACCAGCTCGAGCGCCGGCAGCAACTGCGGCATCGCCGACCTCGCGGAAGACGATCTCGCGCGCTGGGTCGCCGCCGTGCGTGCCACGCTCCCCTCGGACGGCGCGGGACTGCCGGCCGCCGATGTGCAGTATTTTCCCGCGCCCGCGCCCCGCGAACCGGATCGCTATCGCGTCAGCATCCGCTGGAAGGAACCCACGGAGCAGAAGAACGGCGCGGGCCCGAACGTGTACGGCTATCGCGCGGACGTCGTTATCCAGCCGCGGCCGCCGGTGTCGTGATGGCGCGCCACGCAGTGATCCGCGACCCCGCCCGCGCCGCGCGCCGCCGCGGCTTCAGCCTCGTCGAGCTGATGGTGTCGCTCGCCATCGGGTCGCTCCTGATC
>JBAVOB010000263.1:0-2497 GCA_049691655.1 Steroidobacteraceae bacterium
GGCATCGCGGCGCTCAAAGTCGGCACGACCGTCGCCACGAACGCGCTGCTCGAGCGCCGGGGCGCGCCGACCGTGCTGGTGACGACACGCGGGTTCGCGGACCAGCTGCGCATCGGCTACCAGAATCGGCCGGACATTTTCGCGCTCGATATCCGTCGGCCCGAGGTGTTGTGGTGCGCGACCATCGAGGCGGCTGAGCGCATCACGGTCGACGGCCGCGTCGTCGAGCCGCTCGATGAGCGCGCGCTCGAGACCGCCTTGCGCGCGGCACGGGCCGAGGGGCTCGAGTCCGCGGCCATCGTGTTCATGCACGGCTGGTGTCACGGCGCGCACGAGGCGCGCGCGGCGGCAATTGCGCGCGGCTGCGGTTTCGCCCAGGTATCGGTCTCGCACGAAGTCGCGCCGCTCGTGCGGTTCGTGGCGCGCGGGGATACCACCGTGCTCGATGCCTACCTGACCCCGCCCCTGCAGCGATTCGCGCGCAGCCTGGCGAGCGGCCTCGAAACGCTCGATCGCGACGCGCGCCTGTACTTCATGCAGTCGGGCGGCGGATTGGCGCTCGCGCGCGACCTCCGCGCCGGGGCGAGCGTGCTGTCGGGTCCGGCGGGCGGGCTCGCCGGCATGGCGAAGATCGCGGCGGCGCTCGGCCTGCCGCGGCTCATCGGCTTCGACATGGGCGGCACGTCCACTGACGTCTCCCTGCTCGATGGTGAAATTCCCGTGCGCTTCGAACACGAGATCGCCGGAGTCCGGCTGCAGGCGCCGATGCTCGACATCCACACGATCGCGGCGGGCGGCGGCTCGGTGGTCGAGTTCCGCGATGGACGGCTCACCGTCGGCCCGCACTCGGCCGGCGCCGATCCGGGACCAGCCTGCTACGGCCGCGGCGGTCCGCTCGCCCTGACGGACCTGCAGGTCGCGCTCGGGCGCCTGCAGCCGCAATTCCTGCCGGCGCTCTTTGGCGCCGACGGCGGGCGGGAGATCGACTGCGCCGCGACCCAGTCAGCGCTCGCGGCACTCGCGGCGCGTACCGCCGCCGATGTACCCGGCACGACGACGATGTCGGTGGCGCAGGCCGCTCTCGATGTCGCGGTCGAGGCGATGGCGAACGCGATCCGGCACGTCGCGACGCGGCATGGCGCCGATCCCGCGGACTTCGCGCTCTTCTGTTTTGGCGGCGCCGCCGGCCAGCACGCCTGCCGGGTCGCACAGGCCTGCGGCATGCATCGCGTGCTCGTGCACCCGCTGGCGAGTGTCCTCTCCGCATTCGGGATCGGCGTCGCCGACAGGCTGGCCGTGCGGCGGGCGAGCCTGCGCGCGCCGCTCGATCGCCAGGGCCTGCGCGACGCGCAGTCGCGCCTGGATCAACTGGCCGGCCACGCCCGCCGGGAACTGGCGGATCCCGACGGCGATGCCGCGCACGTGACGGTCCGGCGAGTCCTCGAGATCCGCGCGGGCGAGAGCGAAACGACGCTCGACGTCGATATCGAGACGCCGGACCCTGCGCCGGAACCGATCGCCGCGGCGTTCGCCGCGATCCATCGGCGCCGCTTCGGTTACCAGCCCGTCGATCCCGCACTGCTGATCGAGCAGGTGCGCGTCGAGGCCCGGGACGCGACGCCCCTGCACGAGTTGCACATCGCCGAGGCAGCGCGCATGGAACTGCCGCGCAGTGTTCGCGCATGGTTCGGCGCATGGATCGAGGCGCCGGTCCACGAGGCCCGGCGGCTGCGCGCGCCGATCGAGGGACCGGCGCTGCTGGTCGACGCGCATTCGACGCTGGCCGTCGAACCCGGGTGGACCGCGAGCCGCGGCGCCGACGGCACGATCAGCGTGGAACGGCAGGTGCGTGCCGCGGCGCAAGCCGGGCCGGACAGCGCGGGGCTCGACCCGGCCCGGCTCGAGATTTTCAACGCGCTGTTCATGCACATCGCGGAGGAAATGGGCGCCGTGCTGCGCCAGACGGCGCAGTCTGTAAACATCAAGGAGCGGCTCGACTACTCGTGCGCCGTGTTCGACGGCGCGGGGCGCCTGATCGCCAATGCGCCGCACATGCCGGTGCATCTCGGCTCGATGGGCACGAGCGTGCGCGCGGTGCTCGCCGCGCACGGGCCCGACATGCGCCCGGGCGACGCCTGGATGCTGAACAGCCCCTACCACGGCGGCACGCACCTACCGGACATCACGGTAGTCACGCCGGCTTTTCTCGGCGGAGCGCACGGCGATTTCTTCGTCGCTGCGCGCGCACATCACGCCGATATCGGCGGCACGACGCCCGGATCCATGCCGCCCTTCAGCCGCAGCATCGACGAGGAAGGCGTGCTGATCACAGATTTCCAGATCGTGGCCGGCGGGCAGCTCCGCGAACGCGAACTCGTCGCGGCGCTCATGAGCGCGCCCTGGCCGCCGCGCAACGTTGCCCAGAACGTGGCGGATCTGCGCGCGCAGCTCGCCGCGAATGCGCGCGGGCTTGCCGAGCTCGAGCGCGCGGTGCGGC
>JBAVOB010000264.1:0-15158 GCA_049691655.1 Steroidobacteraceae bacterium
GCCGGCGCGCGCGGCGCCGATCGGACGCAGGTGGAGGAGTACCTGGCCTCGCTCACGCCTCGAGCGCTGAGTCCCGGCGCACTCAGCCCGGACGCGGTCGTTCCCGCCACTTACTTGTGGTCGGCGAGTCTCGGCGCGAGTTGGACCGGTTTCTCGCCCTCGCGATCGGACTGGACCGAATTCTCGCTGTCGGCGCGGCGGCACTTCGTAAGCGGATCACTCGCCGTCGAGGCACTCGGTGCCGACCGCTTTGGTACGAGCGATCACGCGTGGGCGCTTGATGGTTACGTCGATCTTTGGAGCCGCGCCTACGCGAACCTAAGATTCCAGCAGGGCCCGAACGCAGACCTGTATCCAGGTACCGCCTGGCGGGCCGAGCTTTTCCAGGGTATCGGCCACGGCTGGGAAGTCTCCGCCAGTTACGACCGGCTGAACTTCGGCGCATCGAATGTCGACCTCTATGGCCTCGGCGTCGGCAAGTACGTCGGCAACTGGTACCTGCGGCTGCGCCATCTCTACGTGCCGTCGGATGATTCCGATAGTCACAGCGATCGGGTGCTGGTGCGCTACTACTACGCCGGTGACGCCGATAACTACGTCGAGTTCACCGCAGGGGCGGGGCGGAGCGACGAATCAGTTCCCGGCGTAGCTGGTGCATTCGGCAACACGCGCAGCTGGTCCGCCGGGGCGGCCTACGTGAAGTTCCTGAACGCACGCTGGGGTTTCAGGCTCGGGGGGGGCTTCGATCACGGCGATGACGGCTACAACGGGCGCGGCGTGTCAGCGACCGCTTACACGCGATGGTAACGGGCGATGCAGACGGCTCCCCGGTCCGGGAGCCTATCGGGACACGCGGCCGTGCCGCGCTCGCGGACATCGGCGCTGCGGCGACACGGTTCCTGTGCGTGTTGCCACCGCTGCTTCTCGCTCTGCTGTGCCTGCGCGTGGCGGAGTTGCACGCCGGCTTGTCCCCGGGAACGGGTCTCATTCGGGCCGCCGGGATTTTTGCCGATGCCCTCCTGGGGGACCTGCTCGTCTGGGCGCGACACCTGCCGTTGCTGTTCCTCGTGTCGTTTCCGCTGTTCCTTATCCCGTCGCGGCGGGTGGCGTTCTGGGCGATCGGCGTGGCCTGGTCCGCGCTCGTCGCGATGCAGGCGGCGCTGGTGCAGTATTTCATTGTCGCCCGCGTACCGCTGGGCGCTGACTTGTTCGCGTATTCCCTGAACGACATTCACGAGACGGTGTCGTCGGGATTGCGCTTGACACCGGCGGTCATGCTCGGCCTCTGGTTCGCGCTGCTCTGCCTGTGGGCGATGCTCAAGGTCCAGGTCCGACGGGAGCGCTATACGCCGCCGATCCGCGTCACTGTGCTGGTGTTCGTCCTGGCGCTGGCCGCCCTGGTCTTCGCCCCCGGACAGCTGGCGCAAGCGGGCGCCGGGAACCAGTACACCTACAACCTGAGCGTCAACAAGACTGCTTTCTTTCTCGACGACAGTGTTGCCTATCTGATTCGCTCCCGAGGGACCGATGCGCACGCCGCCTTGACGGGCGACGCCAAGCCGGGCGCACTTGTGGCCGGGTCGCGGTACCTGGATCCGCGCTACCCGTTCCTGCGCACTGAGCAAACGCCCGACGAGCTCGGCCCACACTTCGTGCTGCATCCGGAATCCCCGCCCAACCTGGTATTCGTCATCGTTGAAGGTCTCGGCCGCTCATTTTCCGGGCCAGACGCACGTCTCGGTAGTTTTACACCGTTTCTCGATCAGCTCGCCGATCGCAGCCTCTACTGGGAGAACTTCCTCGCCGCGCAGGGGCGGACCTTTGGCGTGCTGCCCTCGGTGTTCGGTTCCCTGCCGTATGGCGAGCAGGGATTCAACGCGCTGGGCGAGAGGATGCCAGTGCATACCACCCTGCTGAGCGTACTCAAGAGTCAGGGTTACCGGCTGAAGGCGTATTCCGGCACCGACCTCAATTTTGACGACGAACGAACCTTCCTGCGGCGGCAGGGCGTGGACCTGCTGCGGGACAGCCACGACTTCGGGGCGGCGTATCCGCGCGCCAACGACTGGGGCTATGCGGACAACGAGTTGATCTCATTCGTCCTGACCGCCGAGGCCCGCGACTCGCACCAGCCTTTCGTATCCATCCTGAAGACCATCACGACGCACCCGCCCTACGCGTTTCCGGGCCAGCAGCGCTATCGCGTGCGGTTCGAGGAGCGCCTGGCGGAGCTCGGCATAGCCGGGGCCGACCGAAGCGCCTACCGGGCGGACCGCGACATATATGCCTCGATCCTGTATGTCGATGACAGCCTGAGGCGCTACTTCGACGCAGTGCAAAAGATTCCCTGGTATCGCAACACCATCTTCATCGTCACCGGCGACCATCGCTTGCCGGAGATCCCGATGGGCACTTGGATCGAGCGCTACCACGTGCCCTTGATCATCTTCTCACCGCTCCTCAAGGCGCCGGCCCGCATCAAGTCGGTCTCGTCGCATTTCGACATCACGCCTTCTCTGCTCGCGTTCCTGTCGCACGGGTATCGATTGCGCAGCCCGAGCACGGTGACGTGGATCGGGTCGGGCCTGGATCTCGAGCCCGGTTTCCGCAACCTGCACAACTTCCCGATGAAGCAAACCAAGACCAACCTGGTGGACTTCGTCTCCGGGTCCTGGCTCCTCAGCCGGGACAAGCTCTATGCCCTCGACGACGGCCTGCAGGAGCGCGAGGCCCACGACCCCGCGGCACTCGCCGACGTGCGCGCGCGCTTTGCGGCGTTCCGCGTCGCGAACAGCCAGTTCGCGCAAAGTCTCGCGCTGATTCCCCCGGATGCCGCCAAACCGCTGATGGCCTACGACGAGGCGCAGCGCCGGTCGCAACAGGTCGCGCCAGACACGTCGGCCGCGTCAGCGACGGCTCTCACAGTTCGCGAAGTTCGCTCACCTGGCCGGGCGAAAGCGGGGAAACTGCACATCGAAGTGATCTTTGCGAATGCCGCGTCGCAGCCGAGCGAACAGTTCGTGCCACTCATCGTGCTGCAGACCGTCGACGGGCGCGAACTGTCGGAATCCTACGGCATGCCGATGACCCTGGCGGCGGGAGCGACGACGAAATTGCGGCTTGCGGTGAAGTCCGCGGGCGTCGCGGCGGGGCGCTATTTCCTGTCGGTCTTCCCGTCGGATCCCGAAACGGGCAAGCGCACGGGCGTCGGCCGGTTTCGCATCCCGGTCGTCATCAGCAGCTGAGCGGGATGTCGCGGCGCGATTACAGCGAATCCAGAAATTTCAGCAACAGGGCCTGCTCGGTCGCCGACAAAGCCTGGAACGCGGCCCTGGATCGCGCGCCCTGGCCACCGTGACGCGCGATCGCGGACTGGCGCGTGAACGAGAGCCCGTCGTGCATCAGCCGGTTGCGCGTGCGCAGCGCCCAGAGCGGCGCGGTGCGCATGAGATTGCGCGTGCCGGCGTGCGCGGCCGCCGCCGATACTGGTATGCCGTCGCCGGTGCCGACGTCATGCGAAAGAAAATCGCTGTAGGGATGGATGAGGCGATTGCCGAGGGCCTCGGGCACGGTGTAAGCACCGCCATTGATCACGGTGCCGGGACGGGCGGTACGCAGGGTTGGGACATGGCAATCGGCGCAGCCGATGTTGCGGAACAGCTGTTCGCCGGCCACGACGTCGGCGGTGATTGCGCCTCGCGCCGGCGCTTTGGTGCTGCGCATGAAACCGGCGAACGCCACGACATCCCCGCCATCGTCTTCAGGATCCGGCGCAGGGTCGTAGTCCGTGCCGTATCCGACGAAGCGTCCGCTGGAGGTGTTTTCCTCGGGCAGATAGGGCGAGGTAATGCCCATCTCATTGAGATACGCATCTGCGGAGAATGACTCGAGACTCGCATGCTGATTCTTCCAGCCGAAGCGCCCGATGCGCACCGCGCCCGATGATTCGAGTACGGGCACGAGAATCGGCGTGCCACGGACGCCGATGGGTTGCCGATCGCGGATCGCGAGCAGCGTTTCGTTGGCGATGCACTCGATGTAGCCCGCACCGAGCGTATTGGTCGAAAGCCTGAAACTGCTGACGTTGTCGAGCGCGCTGACGCGCTCGACGATATCCGGGTGCGTGGCCCGCGAATGCAGCAGCGAACCGCCCATCGATTCGAAGAATGTGCCGCCCTCGAGCCGACCGGTGCGATGTTCGGCGATCTGGCTGGCGCCGCCAGTGATGACGTTCTGGTGGCAGTCGACGCAGGAGATGGCGTTGTACGTCGGACCGATCCCGTCCGCGACGGTTTCGGTCTTCTCGAAAATGCGGCGGTTGTCATTGAATGACCGACCGCCTACGACGTTGTGCTCGTCGAGTGAATCGTATGCGGGGCCCTGCGGATCGAGACCGTTGGTCTCATTATCGAATCCTGTCGGCGCTTCCGCGAGAATGTCCCTGGTCGGGTCCGCTGTCTGCTCACGCAAGAGAGTGCCCCTCATTCGAAAGCGGTCGACGCGGGGTCGTGAGTTCGCCTGCTGCGCGTCGCCGATGCCTGTCATCAACAGCGCGCTGCACGCGATAATCGCGGCACAGAATCTACTCGTTCTCATGGTGGCACTGCCTGTTGCGCGGTCAAGCGCTCTTTTCGAAGGAGGCTAGCATTGCCCAGCTTCGCTTGCCGCACAAAGTGACTGCAGACACATACGCGTGCGAATGGCGACATTTCATTTGCCATAACTACCGGGGCGCCGGAATAAGTGAACGCGGCGCAACGCATGTGCATGGTGCGCCGGCACACGTGCCGATTCTGCCGTCCGCTCTCTTTGGACGCAGCGCGCGACGCGGCCACGTGTTCATGGCGAGGGCACTGCGGGCGACGAGTTGTCGTTTCAAACAGCGATTGGCGCGCTGGTCATTCGGTCGGCGGCACGGCGCCCTTCACGTCGAGCAGCGAGTCTCGGCTCAGCGGCGTGCCGCGCCTCGAGCTCTCGAAGCACCTCGACGAGCGTCAGGCCGCGGCTCTTCAGCAGCAGCAGCACGTGGTACAGCAGGTCCGCGCTCTCGTTGACCACCGCCTCGTTATCAGGCCCGACCCCGGCGAGCGCGAGCTCAGGACCCTCTTCACCGACCTTTTGCGCGATCCTGCTTGGCCCGCGCGCGTGGAGTCTGGCCGTATAACTCGACTCGGGCGCCGTCGCGATGCGCACGGCAATCACGCCCTCGAGCTGCTAGAGAAAGGCCAGTCGTGCTGCGCGCGTCGGCGGCTGGCCGTGGAAGCAGTCGCGCGCGCCGGTATCGCACACCGGGCCCTGCGGCCGACCGATCACGAGCAACGCATCCCGGTCGCAGTCGGCGGTGACGCTCTCGACCTCGATGTGATTGCCGGAACTCTCGCCCTTGGCCCAGACGCGCCCACGGCTGCGGCTGTAGAACGTCACGCGGCGCTCACGCAGCGTTTGCGCAAGCGCCGCCGCGTCCATGTAGCCGAGCATCAGCACGACGCCGCTGGCGGCGTCCTGCACGATGGCGGGCAGCAGTCCGCCGCTCTTGTCCCATTCGAGCGAGGCGACTTCGGATTCGTTCATGCTCGCACCTCAACGCCGCAGCGGCGCTCAGCACGGCCTCGGCGTCGGCGTCGGCGACGGAGCGGATGCCGCCGGCGACGCAGAACGGGATGTCCAGCAGGCGCGCAACGCGCGCGATCCAGGAACGATCGACGAGACGTCCCTCCGGGCTTGCGCCGATGTCGTAAAGGACGAGCTCGTCGGCGCCAGCATCGCGGTAGCGCGCCGCAAACTCCAGGATCCCACCGACTACGCTGCGCTCGCGGAAACGCACGCCCTTGACGACCTCGCCGTCGCGCACGTCGAGGCAGGGGATCATGCGCCGCGCAAGAATGGCTCGAGCTCCGCGGGGGTGATTCGCTGCTCGAGCAGCGCGCGACCGCTGACCGCGGCGGCCAGGCCGTTGGCGGCGAGCGCGGCGAGATCGCCGGCATCCTGCACGCCACCGGAGGCCTGCCGGGCGACGTGCGGGTACCGGCGCAGAGCCTCGGCGTAGAGCGCGAGGCTGCGACCGGTGAGCGCGCCGTCACGCTCGATGTCCGTGCACAGCACCTGAGCGAGCCCGGTGCGGGCGTAGAGTGCAAGCGCATCCCAAAGTGTCATGCGCGAAGCGTCGCGCCAGCCATGGATCGCTAGCCGTGCCTCGCCGGCTGCATCGTGACGCACATCGAGCGCCACCAGGACGCGGTCCGGTCCGAGGCGCGCGAGCCACTCCGCCACGAGCTCCGGGTGTGTGACGGCGCGGCTGCCGATCACAATTCGCGCCGCACCGGCTTCCAGCGCACGCTCCAGGCTATCCGCATCGCGTAGTCCGCCGCCCACCTGAAGCTTGAGGCGGCCCGGGCGCGCGAGCGAGGCGAGAGTCGCGAGCGGCCGCCGCGGACTACGCATGAGTAGCCGCGTTCGATGTGGCGGCCAGCGGCTGACATGGCTCCCCGGGTTGGACTCGAACCAACGACCAACGGATTAACAGTCCGACGCTCTACCGACTGAGCTACCGGGGAACGGTGCGCCAGGAGCCGACGCTCAAGCCTGGGCGGCGGCGCGGATTCTCGGCAATGCCCGGGCTTCCGTCAAGAAACGGCGCTGCGCTAGGCAGATTTCGCGACCGGCGCGGCCGTCTCGAGCACGCGGCGGATGCGGTCGATCGCCTTCTCGAGCGTTGGCAGGCCGCAGGCGAACGAGAGGCGCATGTGGCCGGGTGCGCCGAAACCGGAGCCGGCCACCACCGCGACGCCGGCGCGTTCGATCAGCAATTCGGCGAACTCGTTGTCATCGCGGCAGCCGAGCGCCTTCATTGACTCCAAGACATCCGCGAACGCGTAGAACGTCCCTGCGCCGCCGACGCAGCTGACACCCGGGAGGGTGTTCAGCGCCGCCACGATGAAATCGTGCCGCTGCTTGAACGCCTGGTTCATCTGCGCCACGCAGGACTGATCGCCCGCCAGGGCGGCGATTGCCGCCTTCTGGGACACACTCGACGGGTTCGAGGTCGACTGGCCCTGGACCGTGGCCATCGCGTTGATGATTTCTTTCGGGCCGCCGCAGTACCCGATGCGCCAGCCGGTCATCGCGTAGGCCTTCGAGCAGCCGTTGATCGTTACCGTGCGGTCGTACAGTTCGGGCACCGCCGTGAGCAGGCTGCAGAACGGCTCGCTGCCCCAGTAAATGTGCTCGTACATGTCGTCGGTGGCGACCAGCACGCGCGGATGCTCGATCAACACCTCGCCGAAGGCGCGCAGTTCGGCACGGGTATAGGCCGCGCCGGTCGGGTTGCAGGGGCTGTTGAAGATGACCAGGCGGGTCTGCGGCGTAAGCGAGGCCGCGAGCTGCCGCGGCGTGATCTTGTAACCCTGATTCGCGCCCGCAAAAGGCATTACCGGATGCCCGTCGGCCAGCATGACCATATCCGGATAGGACACCCAGTAGGGCGCCGGAATGACGGCCTCGTCGCCCGGGTCGAGGACCGCCATGCAGAGGTTGTAGATGGTCTGCTTGGCACCCGAGGATACGAGGATCTGGCTGCGCTCGTACTTGATGCCGTTGTCGCGCGCGAACTTCGCGATGATCGCGTCCTTCAGTTCGGGGATGCCGTCGACGTTCGTGTAGCGCGTGAAGCCCTTGCGGATCGCCTCGACCCCGGCGTCGGCAATGTGGACCGGCGTGTCGAAGTCGGGCTCCCCGACCCCGAGGCTGATGATGTCCTTGCCTTCCGCCCGAAGCTTGGCGGCACGGGCGGTGACAGCCAGGGTGGGGGAGGGTTTGACGCGCTGCACGCGCCGGGAGACGGGTATTGGCACCGGGGAACCTGCGAACGGGGCTGAAGTCAGCGAGCAGGGTAATATTAAGCGATCCGATCCCTCGAAACCAACGCAGAGCCCGGTCACATCGCCATGGAAAAGCAGCCTTTCGTCCTCGAGGCCGATTACGCGCCCGCTGGCGACCAGCCACAGGCGATCGAGCGCCTCGTCGAAGGCCTCGAAAGCGGGCTCGCGCACCAGACGCTGCTCGGCGTGACCGGCTCGGGCAAGACCTTCACCATCGCGAACGTCATCCAGCGGGTGCAGCGCCCGACGCTCGTGCTCGCCCACAACAAGACGCTCGCTGCGCAGCTCTACGGGGAGTTCCGCGAGTACTTCCCGAAGAGCGCGGTCGAGTACTTCGTCAGTTACTACGACTACTACCAGCCCGAGGCGTACGTTCCGGCCTCGGACACCTACATCGAGAAGGACGCCTCGATCAACCAGCACATCGAGCAGATGCGCCTGTCGGCCACCAAGGCGCTGCTCGAGCGTTCGGACTCGATCATCGTGGCCACCGTCTCTTCGATCTACGGCCTCGGCGATCCGCAGGCGTATCTCGCGATGGTGCTGCACCTGAAGCGCGGCGATGCGCTCGACCAGCGCAAGCTCCTGCGCCGGCTCGCTGATATGCAGTACACCCGCAACGAGCTCGATCTCACGCAGGGCACGTATCGCGTGCGTGGCGATGTGATCGACGTCTTCCCGGCCGAATCCGACCGCGAGGCGATCCGCATCGAGCTGTTCGATGAGGCCATCGAGTCGCTGTCCCTGTTCGATCCGCTCACGGGCGAGGTGTCGCGCAAGGTGCCGCGCTATACTGTCTATCCCGGCACGCACTACGTGACCCCGCGCGAGCGTCTCGTCAGCGCCCTGGATGCGATCCGCGACGAGCTGCACGCGCGGCTGCTCGAGCTGAAAGGGGCGGGCAAGCTCCTCGAGGCGCAGCGACTCGAGCAGCGCGCCGTCTTCGATCTCGAGATGATGCGCGAGGTCGGTTACTGCGCCGGCATCGAAAACTATTCGCGCTACCTCTCGGGGCGTGCGCCGGGCGAGCCGCCGCCGTGCCTGTTCGACTACCTGCCGCGCAACGCGCTGCTGATCATCGACGAGAGTCACCAGACCCTGCCACAGCTCGGCGCGATGTATCGCGGCGACCGCTCGCGGAAGGAGACGCTGGTCGAGTACGGGTTCCGTCTGCCCTCGGCGCTCGACAACCGGCCGCTGAAGTTCGAGGAATGGGAATCGCTCGCCCCTCAGATGATCTTCGTTTCCGCCACTCCCGGCGACTATGAGGCGACGCATGCCTCGCAGCTGGTCGAGCAGGTCGTGCGGCCGACCGGCCTGGTCGACCCGCTCGTCGAGGTGCGTCCCGTTCGCACGCAGGTCGACGACGTGCTCTCGGAGATCCGCCAGTGCGTCGAGCGGCGCGAGCGCGTGCTCATTACGACGCTCACCAAGCGCATGGCGGAGGATCTCAGCGAGTATCTCGGTGAGCACGATGTCAAGGTGCGTTACCTGCACGCCGACATCGACACCGTCGAGCGCATGGAGATCATCCGCGACCTGCGGCTCGGCAAGTTCGACGTGCTGGTCGGCATCAACCTGCTGCGGGAAGGCCTCGACATGCCCGAGGTGTCGCTCGTGGCGATCCTGGATGCCGACAAGGAAGGGTTCCTGCGATCGAGCAATTCCCTGATCCAGACCATGGGGCGCGCGGCCCGCCACCTCCACGGCCGGGCGATCCTCTATGGCGACGTGCTCACCGGCTCGATGAAACGTGCGATCGAGGAGACGAACCGCAGGCGCTCGAAGCAGCTCGAATTCAACGCTCAGCACGGCATCACGCCGCGCGGCATCGCGAAGTCGGTGACGGACATCATGGAAGGCGCACGGTCGGAAGGCGGCGAGGGCGGGCGGCGGCGCGGCGGCAGGCGGCTCGATCCCGAGATTGCGGTGACGGATATCCGCCCGGAGCAGATCGTCAGGCAGATCAAGAAGCTCGAGGTAGAGATGTTCAAGAAGGCGCGGAACCTCGAGTTCGAGGAGGCCGCGCGCCTGCGGGACCAGATTGAGCGGCTCAAACAGGCGGAACTCGGGTTGCCGGCGAAGCTGGCCGGATGAGGGCGTCGGGTCGTCGGTTGCCCGGAGCTGGCCGCTTCGGTATCGTTCGCGGCCCCTGGAGCCAGGCGCGTAGCTCAGTGGTAGAGCACCACCTTGACATGGTGGTGGTCGGTGGTTCGATCCCACTCGCGCCTACCAGTTCGATCACGAGCAGTGAGAGCGATCCATGCCCAGCGTGACGCTGCCCGATGGCAGCCAGCGCAGTTTCGAGAAGCCGGTGACCGCCGACGAGGTCGCCGGCAGCATCGGCGCGGGCCTGAGGAAAGCGGCGCTCGCCGCGCGCGTCAACGGCAAGCTCGTCGACACGTCCCACGTGATCGATCGCGATGCGACCGTCGCAATCGTCACGGACAAGGACCCGGCGGCGCTCGAGATCATCCGCCACTCAACCGCACACCTGCTCGCGCACGCCGTGCAGTCGTTGTTTCCGGATGCGCAGGTGACGATCGGCCCGGTCATCGAGGACGGCTTTTACTACGACTTCGCATACAAGCGCCCGTTTACGCCGGAGGACCTCGCGGCGATCGAGGCGAAGATGACGGAGCTCGCGCAGGCGGATCTCAAGGTCACGCGCCGCGTGATGGGCCGCGACGCGGCCGTCGAGTTCTTCAAGGGGATCGGCGAGGTCTACAAGGCCGAAATCATCGCGAGCATTCCTGCGGGCGAGGAGATCAGCCTGTACGGGCAGGGTGACTGGGTCGATCTCTGTCGCGGCCCACATGTGCCGTCAACAGGCAAGCTGAAGACCTTCAAGCTGATGAAAATCGCGGGCGCCTACTGGCGGGGCGACTCTCGCAACGAGATGCTGCAGCGCATCTACGGCACGGCCTGGCTCGACAAGAAGCAGCTCGAGGAATACCTGCACCGCCTCGAGGAGGCCGAGAAGCGCGACCATCGCCGCATCGGCCGCGAGCTCGATCTGTTCCATCTGCAGGAAGAGGCGCCGGGCGCGGTTTTCTGGCATCCGAAAGGCTGGCAGGTGTTCCAGTCGCTCATCGGGTACATGCGCGAGAAGCAGAACGCCGCAGGCTTCGAAGAAGTGAGCGCGCCGGAGCTGATGGATGCGAGCCTGTGGCAGGCCTCGGGGCATCTTGAGAAATTCGGCGAGAGCATGTATCTCACGCGGACGCCCGACGATCGGTTGTATGCGATCAAGCCGATGAACTGTCCCGGGCACGTGCAGATCTTCAAGCAGGGCCTGCGCAGCTATCGTGATCTGCCGATCCGTTTGGCGGAATTCGGCAAGGTGCATCGATACGAGCCCTCGGGGGCGCTCCATGGGCTGATGCGCGTGCGTGCGTTCACCCAGGACGATGCGCACATCTTCATTACGGAGGACCAGATCACCGCCGAATCGGTGGCGGTGACCCGGCTGATCCTCGACATCTATAAAGACTTCGGGTTCGAGGACGTGCGTATCAAGTTCTCCGACCGGCCGCCGAAGCGCGTCGGGACGGACGACATCTGGGACCGTGCCGAAAACGCGCTCAAGGCGGCGGCACTCGCAGCCGGTATCGAGTACTCGCCCAATCCGGGCGAGGGCGCGTTCTACGGACCGAAGCTCGAATTCGTGCTGCGCGATGCCATCGGCCGCGACTGGCAGTGCGGCACGCTGCAGGTCGACCTGAATCTGCCGGCGCGGCTCGGGGCGCACTACATCGACGACCACAGCCAGAAGCGCACACCGGTGATGCTCCACCGCGCCATCTTTGGTTCGCTCGAGCGTTTTCTCGGCATTCTGCTCGAGCACCACGCCGGCCGATTGCCCACCTGGCTCGCCCCGGTGCAGGCCGTGGTGCTCAACATCACCCGCAAGCACGACGATTACGTGCTCAGCGTGACGGAAACCCTGAAAAATCAGGGCTTTCGGGTCGAATCTGACTTGCGGAACGAGAAAGTGGGCTTTAAGATTCGCGAGCACTCGCTGCAGCGCGTGCCATTCATGTTGGTCGCGGGCGACAAGGAAGTGTCCGCGAATCTGCTTTCCGTGCGTACCCGCAACGGCAAGGACCTGGGTTCCGTCGCTCTCGACACGGTCGTCGGGAAGCTGCGACGGGACATCGAGAGCCGCGGACGCCAGGGTTGGGAGGATTGATTTATCGCCATTGCAACGAAGCGCGTCCGTCGTAACGAAGAGATTCTCTCGCCGCAGGTGCGGGTGATCGCCGCAGACGGATCGCAGGCTGGAGTGATGACCCGCAACGAGGCACTCCAGATGGCGGTCGCCGCCGAGCTGGACCTGGTCGAAGTGTCGCCCACGGCGGAACCGCCGGTGGTGCGCGTGATGGACTACGGCAAGTTCCTGTTCGAACAGAACAAGAAGGCCCACTCGGCGAAGAAGAAGCAGAAACAGATTCAGGTCAAGGAAGTGAAGTTTCGCCCCGGTACGGGAGAGGCGGATTACAAGATCAAGTTGCGTAATCTGATCCGTTTTCTGACCGAGGGTGACAAGGCCAAGGTGACATTGCGTTTCCGCGGCCGGGAGATGGTGCACCAGGACATCGGCCGCAAGCTCCTCGATCGGGTCACGACCGATCTCGCTCCATACAGCGTGATCGAGCAGTATCCGATCATGGAGGGCCGGCAAATGGTCATGGTGTTCTCTCCGAAGAAAAAGTGAGCGGCTGACGCACGCAGCGCGAGCTGCGTGCCGGGGCCGGATCCGCCCGTAGCGGGAGCGATCCAGCGGATCGCGCCTTGTGACCGGGGCTATTAACAGGAGATGGAAGATGCCCAAGTTGAAAACCAACCGGGCGGCGGCGAAGCGTTTTCGCAAGACAGCGAAGGGCTTCAAGAAGTACGGAGCGGGCCGCCGTCACAACCTCGGTCACAAGGACCCAAAGCGCAAGCGCCATGCCCGTTCGGGCGGCAGCAGTCTCGTGCACGAGAGCGATGTGCATCGCCTTGCGCAGCTGATGCCGTACCACAAGTGATCGAACGGGGAATTTCACATGGCAAGAGTCAAACGTGGTGTGACTGCCGGGCGCCGTCACAAGAAGGTTCTTGGCAAGGCCAAGGGTTATTACAACGCACGCCGCAAGACGTATCGTGCGGCCAAGCAGGCGGTCATCAAGGCGGGCCAGTACGCGTATCGCGACCGGCGCGCCAAGAAGCGTGACTTCCGGGCACTGTGGATCGCGCGCATCAACGCGGCCGCTCGCGCGTACGGGCTGTCTTACAGCCGGCTGATCAACGGCCTCACCAAGGCCGGCGTCGCCGTCGACCGCAAGATGCTCGCCGATATCGCAGTGCATGACGGGGCCGCCTTCGGCGCGATCGCGGCGCGGGCCAAGTCGGCGCTCGGTATCGCCTGAACGCCCGGGTCCTCCGCGGACCCCGCTTTCTAGCCGCACCGTGCAGGATCTCAACGCGCTCATCGGCCAGGCGCTCGCTGAAATCGAGGCGAGCCGCGATTCCGCGGCGCTCGATGAGGTGCGCGTGCGCTGGCTCGGCAAGAAAGGCGCGCTCACCGAGCAGTTGAAGTCGCTCGGCTCGTTGTCGGCGAGCGAGCGGCCGGTGGTGGGCCAGCGCGTGAACGAAGCCAAGGAGCGCGTGCAGACCGCACTCGAAGCGCGTCGCACGATGCTCGAACGCGCCTCGATCGATGCGCAGCTCGAAGCCGGGCGCATCGACGTGACGCTCCCCGGAAGAGGGAACGATCGCGGGACGCTGCACCCGGTGACGCGTTCGCGGCTGCGCATCGAGCGGCTGCTCCGACAGGCGGGCTTCGCGGTGGCCGCCGGCCCCGAGATCGAGGACGACTTCCACAACTTTGAGGCGCTCAACATCCCGGCCGATCATCCGGCGCGGGCGATGCACGACACGTTTTACCTGCCGGACGGGAGACTGCTGCGCACGCACACCTCGCCCGTGCAGATCCGCGCGATGCAGACTTTGCCACTGCCGCTGCGCCTGATCATGCCGGGGCGGGTCTACCGGCACGACTACGACGTCACGCACACTCCCATGTTCCACCAGCTCGAAGTGCTCGCCGTGGACGAGCAGGTCAGTTTCGCGAACCTGAAAGCCGTGCTGCACGGCTTCATGTCGGCGTTTTTCGAGCGCGACCTGCAGTTACGACTGCGGCCGTCCTTCTTCCCCTTCACCGAACCCTCGGCCGAGGTGGACATCTCGTGCGTGCTGTGTGCCGGGGCCGGTTGCCGCATCTGCAAGCAGACGGGGTGGCTCGAGGTCGCCGGCTGCGGCATGGTGCACCCGAACGTCTTCACGGCCTGCGGGATCGATGCGGAGAAATACACCGGCTACGCGTTCGGCTTCGGCATCGACCGGCTCGCCATGCTGCGTTACGGGATCGACGACCTGCGGGTGTTCTTCGAGAACGACGTGCGGTTCCTGCGCCAATTCCAGGCCCACTGACCATGAGAATCTCCCGCGCGTGGCTCCGAGAGTGGATCGATGTGACCTGGCCGTCGCGGGAACTCGGCGCGCGTCTCACGATGGCCGGTTTCGAACTCGAGGCGCTGTCACAGGCGGCGCCGCCCTTTACCGAGGTGGTCGTCGCCGAAATCCTGACGGCCGAAGCGCATCCCCAGGCCGACAAGCTCCAGGTATGCCGAGTGTCGGACGGGGCGAGTCCGCCGCTGCAGATCGTCTGCGGAGCGAGCAACGCTCGAACCGGTCTGCGCGTGGCGCTGGCGCGCGTCGGCGCCAAGCTTCCCGGTGGGCTCGCGATCAAGAACGCAAAGCTCCGCGGCGTTGAATCAGCCGGTATGCTGTGCTCGGCGAAGGAACTCGGGCTGGCCGAATCCTCGGAAGGCATCCTCGAGCTTCCGGCGGATGCGCCGCTCGGGCGGCCACTCCGGGACTACCTGCAGCTGGATGACGAGGTGCTCGAACTGGGCATCACGCCGAACCGGGGCGATGCGATGTCCGTGCCCGGAGTGGCGCGCGAGGTCGCAGCACTCGCCGGGCAAGCGCTCGGCGGCCCGAGGATCGATCCCGTGAAAGCGGCACTCAGCGCAGCGGTGCCGGTGCAGCTCGACTGGCCGGAGGCCTGCTCGGCGTTCGCCGGCCGCGTGATCCGCGGCGTGGACAATCGCCGCGCGACACCGCTCTGGATGCGTGAGCGACTGCGGCGTGCCGGCGTACGGTCGATCAGCCCGATCGTGGATGTCACGAATTACGTACTGCTCGAACTTGGGCAGCCGATGCACGCCTATGACC
>JBAVOB010000265.1:0-4910 GCA_049691655.1 Steroidobacteraceae bacterium
GGTGAACAACGCTGCCCCGGTGTTCGCGTAGGCCTGGAAATAGCCGCCCGCGGAGGTTCCGGAGCCGCCGCAGGACATGCCTCTGCCCGCCGTCAGTCCCGCAGCGCTGGGTGAATTCAGCGTGCAGGCACTGTAGTCGAAGCTCTTCTGCAGAACCGCGTCGTCGCGCCGGTAGGTCGCGTACACCGTCGCATTGCCCTTGCCATCCTGGAAATTCGAGCCCATCAGGATCGAAAAATCCCGGCCGTAGCCGACGTTGACCGTATCCGCGGGTAATGGGAACCCTCGGGCCGCGACAATGCTCGCGACGGAATTGCCGTTCTTGTGAGTGTAGAAGCCGTAGTTGCCGTCAATCTTCAGGCCCTCGAACTTCGTGTTGAGTACGAAGTTCACGACTCCGGAGACCGCATCCGCGCCGTATACCGAGGAGGCGCCGCCGGTGAGAATGTCGATACGCTCAATCAAGGCGGAGGGGATCTGGTTCAAGTCCGATGCGTTGCCGCCCGAGATCGAGCCCGGCCCGAGCCGCCGGCCGTTGACCAGCACCAGCGTTCGCTGTGAGCCGAGGTTGCGCAGATTGACCGTTGCCGTGCCGTCCGAGCCGTTCGACACCGTCGAGCCCTGGGCGGCGAAGACCTGGGGCATGCTGTTCAGGACGTCTTCGACGCGGGTGAGGCCGGTCGCCTGGATGTCTCCGACCGTCACGGTCGAAATCGGGCTGATGGAAGCGTCGTTCGGTATGCGCAAGCGCGAACCCGTCACCACGACCTGTTCGAGCGTCGTCGGCGCATTGGCCTCCGCGGGCGGCGTCTGCGCATAAAGCGTGGGCGCGGACGCGGCCGTCACGGCTGCGATGGCACAACGCACGGCTTGTTGAACGCTGCGGTTTAGCTCCATGAATTCATCCCTCAATTGGCGTTAATTACGAATCCGACTGTGGTTAGTACGTATGCGAGACCCTAGCTCTGTGAGGCCGTGGCTTGAGCGCAACCTCGCTCGTCGCGGTTCCGGTTCCCACAAGAGTGCGCGGATTAAAGCACTTCCAACGCGCCGTGCCAACCGTTCGCAGTTACGAGCCACAAATGTTGTATTTTCGCAACACTCGTGCCTCTGGCGCTCCATCCACATCCGCCGATGCGCGTTCGTGCCGGCGACCGGCTGAGTTCACACGAACCAGCAGTTGGTCGCTACCGTAATGCGGGTGTCGCGGCCATAAAAAGGCGCGACCTCATGGAACAGGTACGACGGGAAAATCACCAATTGGCCTGCCTGGAGGCGCAGTTCGCGGTGGCCGACCGCAAACGAGCGGCGCAGGCGCGAGTTGGCCGGATCCCGAAATGCATCGGCGCCCGGGCGCGTGTCAAAGAGGCGCAGCACGCCGCTGGCGGGCTGGTCCGGGACCTGCTCGCCCGCGCGCACGCAGTACACGCCTGACCAGGAGGCAAGCGGGTGATTGTGCGAGACAAATGATCCGCCGAAGCGCGTGATGTGAAACCAGGTGTGATTGTGCATCTGGAGCCGGGCCAGCTCCTCCGGGCCGACGGCGGACACCTGCAAGACCATGCGTCCGATCGCGGCGAGCATGAACGCGCGCAATTGCTGCACGCAGGGCTCGGGCCAGGAAAACAGGTTGAAGCGACTTTCGAAAGTTTCCTGCTGCGGCAGATGGCTCGGCGTCGGGTTTCGAAATTCATCGGTCTCGCGTTGCAGGAACAACGCCTCGAGTTCCCGATTCAGGGCATCGCAGGGATCGAGGCTGGTCTCACCCAACGGTACGGCGAACGTCGGTGTCACGACGATGACGGGACTTACCACGATGGCATGCTCGCCTGGAACGGGGTCGCGAACCGCACCCTGAGGGTAACGAGCAGCAAACTGCCGGCGCCGCGCAGCAACGCGATTTCGTGCGCGACGGCTGCGGGAAACACCGCCATGTACCCTCGGGTCGGGCGCCACGTATGGTGCCCATAAGCGAATGGCGGCCGCATCCGCCACGTACTTGCGTCGGTGAATGCATTCGCGAGGCGCGTCTCGTACAAACGCAGCATCGCGCTATCGGCACGGTCCGGCGCCGGCTCAGGCGCCGCCACGCAATAGATCGCGCACCACGAAGTCTGCGGGTACGAGGCCGCCGGTATGCAACCGTTGGGACGCACGAGCGAGAACCAGCCGCGGGCCTGCATGCGCAGGTCGCCAAATTCCTTTTCGGAATACATGTTCGTGGCCGCGACGATCGCCGCAACCGCGCCCAGCATCTGCTGCTTGAGCGACTGCACCGGAGCATCCGGCCATTCCAGCAAGTCCTCGCGGCTGCGAAAATACAGCGGATTGCCCCTCACGCCTGCCGCGCGGTACTCATCGGTCGCGCGCGTCTCGAGGAGCCGCTGGAGCTGTGAATTCAGCTCCTCGGACACGCTGAGCTGCACGCTTGCGAAGGGCGTGGCGAAGATCACCATCAGGCTCGTTCCAACAGCATCCATCAGCGTCTCCCGCCGCGAGCCATCACCGGGCGCCAGGTCGCATCACGGGTCACTCGGGCACAGATCGCCCAACACCGCTCGCAGCGGTCCTAACTGTTCCCGGTAGTTACGCCAGCGTCCGCAGGAGCGCTGATAGAGCGGCTGGCGCACCTGCCAGACACTCGCCGTTTTCACCGCGCCCTCAGGCCGATCGATCTCGAGACAGCGATCATCCCAATCGAGTTCGCAGAACTGCAGCAACCGTTCCACGGCGGGACGCGGCTCCCGCACGAAGCGGTCGTAGTCAAAATCAAGAATGTCCTCTGCATACAACGATTTCCAGTGCGCCATGAGTCGCCGGTACGCACGGTAATGGTAGCCAGTGTCTTCAAGGTCGAGTGCATAACTCATGCGCTGATCAAGGTGCAGAAAGAACACCGACAAGCAGTTGTCCAGCGGGTGACGCACGGTGTGTACAATTCTGGCACGCGGGAACAGCGTCTTGATCAACCCGATGTACAGGAAATTGTCCGGACGCTTGTCCGTGACGTGCTGCGCTTCGGGAAACAGCCGGGCGAGGAGCTCGAGGTAGCCTCTGGCGAGCGCCCCAAGCTCGGCCGGCGTCGCTCGTCCAACGGCTTCCGGAAACGGCGCCAGGATCGAGCTGGCTGCGCGCGGCAGGAAATCGAGTTCGCCGCCGGCGCGAACCCGCGGGTGCCCCGAGAGAACTCGCTCAGCGAGTGTCGAACCCGAGCGGAACATGCCGCAGATGAAAATCGGTCGGCGCGAATCCGAGGGTCTATCGAGCGCCCGGTGCGTGCCATCGAAGCTTGCGATCAGGCGGTCGAAGAATTGAGCCTCCGCCACACGATCATACGAGGCGCTACCGGGCCGTGCGCTCGCCCGACTGTAGCGATTGGCCGCCACATAGGCATCGAACGCTGCCGGGTAGGCGGCGCACTCATCGAGCGCCTTGCCGAGCGCGAAACCGACGCTCGCCTTGTCGGCTACGCCGACCGCCGGATTGGCAAGCACGCCGCGCAGCCGCGCCAACAGCGGATCATCGGCTCGAACCACCGTCTGCAGGCGCGCGGAGCGGGCGAGTGCCTCGAAGCAGTTCGGGTCGGACTCGAGAATTCTCTCGTAGAGAGCGAGCGCCCGGCTGCGGCGGCCAAGGTCTTCGTTCAGGTTTGCAAGATTGAGCAGCGCCGGGATGAAGTTCGGGTTCTTCGTGAGCGCCAGCTCGAGTTCCCGTTCAGCATCAGCTTCGCGATGCAGGTAGTCTGTGTAGATGACGGCACGGTTGAGGTGCACCTCCTCGGGGCGCTGTACGCCGAATGCGAGCGCCTGCCCATAGGAAGCGAGTGCCGCATCGAAACGAAGGAGCTTGCGCTGCAGGATGCCGAGGTTGTACCAGCAATCGGGTAACGCAGGCCATTGCGCCAGCAGGCGCTCGTATGCCGCTGTCGCTTCGATCACCTGGCCGGCCTGATCGAGCTGCAATGCATCCCTCATCATGCGTTCACGAGGTTCGGTAGCCGCCGGTGCGGGCAGTTTGCTCCTCATGTGGCGATCAACTTCCCGGATGCGAACGACAGGGGTGCACGAATGATGCGCAACGGCAAGATTGGATTGGCCAGCCTCTAAGGGTGTGCGCGGCGGCCAGCGACCCCGGGGCGCCACCCGGGCGATTGTACAGCGGGATGGCGCGACGGCGAACGCACATCGCGAGCTTGCGGTAAGCTTGCGCCCTGCGCCGTCCCATCGATCCGATGCCGACCCGCTGTTCACCGAGAGGCTTTCATGAACCTCGCACGCATGGTCCCTGGCGCCGCCCTCCTCGCCCTCGGCTTCGCAGCGTCCGCGTCCGCGCAGAACAACAAGCTGCGCCTGATTACCTGGGCCGACTACGCGCCCGCGAGCGTCGTCGCGCAGTTCAAGAAAGAGACCGGCATCACCGTCGAGGTCACGCTCTCGAACAACGAGGAGATCATCTCGAAGCTGCGCGCGACTGGCGGTGCGGGTTTCGATCTCGCACAGCCCTCGCAGGACCGCATCATCGGCCCGCAGCAGGAATTTGGGATCTACAAGCCGTTTGACCTGAGCAAGATCCGGACGGATCTCTTCATTCCCTCGATGCTCGCGGCGACCCGGATCAACACCACCTTGAATGGTCGCGTCTACGGCCTGCCGTTTCTCTGGGGGACCGATGGGCTCGTCGTGAACACGAAATACGCGCACATGACGGACTACCCGGATGTGTGCCGGCCCGAATACAAGGGCCGCACGAGCATGCGCCTCAAGCGCCCCACATTGCTCGCCTTCGCTTTCGCGAGCGGCAAGGACCCCTTCGCCCTCTACAGCAACCCGAAAGCCTATATCGCGATGATGGAGGAAGTCGGCAAGACGCTCGCCGCTTGCAAGAGCAACGTCAGGTTCTTCTTCGACAAC
>JBAVOB010000266.1:0-4362 GCA_049691655.1 Steroidobacteraceae bacterium
CGCTTCCTGATGATCTCGCGCAGCTGGTGCACGCCGAGCCGCGAGGTATCGACGACCATGTCGGCCGCGTAAACGATCGGCTCCAGCAGGCGGCGTTCCATCGCGATCGCCTCGCGCAGGTCGACGTCGACGCTCGACATCGGGTGCCGCCGGCGCGTCTCGGCGAAGCGCCGCAGGATCTCCTCGTCCCCGGAGACGAGGAACAGCAGCTCGCACTGGATGCCGCTGCGCTTCAGTTCGTCGGCCAGCGCCGGAACGGTGGCGATTTCGGCGGCCGTGTTGCGCGCATCCAGCCCGACCGCGATGCGCTGGTACAGCCGTTCCGTCGAGCGCACGGAGTGCGAGATGAACTGCTTGAGCAGCGCGGCGGGGATGTTGTCGATGCAGTAGAAGCCGAGATCCTCGAGCATGTGCAGCGCCACGCTCTTTCCCGAACCCGACAGACCGCTGACGATGACGACGCGCATGCTGGTCCCGGTGCCGCTCCCCTGCCGCGCGCCGGCTACGGGTTGCGCGCGGACTTCTGGGCTTCCGCCGCGTGATGGTCCGTGGTTTTCTCCTTGTGCTTGCGCACGATGCGGTCGAGGCGGTCGGCCAGCACGTCGATCGCGGCGTACATGTCGGATTCGATCGCATCGGCGTGAATCTTGCTCCCGCGCACGCGGATGGTCGCCTCCGCCTTGTGCTGCAGCTTCTCGACCGTCAGGACACAGTGCACGTCGATCAGGTTGTCAAAATGGCGCACGATGCGGTCGAGTTTCTTCTGCACGTAGCTGCGCAGCGGCGCGGTGACTTCGACGTGATGTCCGGTGACGGTCAGTTGCATGGTCGGTCTCCTTGGACTGGTCTGGCGTTTCAGCCGGCGGCAGTGCGCCGCCGCTCGTTCGATGGAGGAATCTGCAGCGCCTCGCGGTACTTGGCCACGGTGCGGCGCGCCACCGGGATGCCCTCGCCCGAGAGGATCTCGGCGAGGCGGCTGTCGGAGAGCGGCGAGGCCGGGTCTTCTTCCTTGATGAGCTTGCGGATCTTGGCGCGGATCGCGGTGGACGAAGTCCCCGATCCATCGGCGCCCTCCACGTGGCTCGAGAAGAAATACTTGAGTTCGAACACCCCCCGGGGCGTATGCATGTACTTGCCCGAGGTCACGCGCGAGACCGTCGATTCGTGCATGCCGATCGCGTCGGCGACGTCGCGCAGGATCATCGGCCGCATGGACTCTTCGCCCTGCTCGAGGAAGTCGAGCTGCCGTTCGACGATCGAACGGGCGACCTTGGTGAGCGTTTCGTTGCGGATCTCGAGGCTCTTCAGCAGCCAGCGTGCCTCCTGGAGCTGCGCGCGCATGGTCGCGTGGCTCGAAGCGCGGCCGATCAGGCTCGCGTAACCCTGATTGAGCCGCACGCGCGGCAGCGTCGCGGAGTTGATCTCGACCGACCAGCCATGGTCCGTGCGGCGCACGAACACGTCGGGCACGACGTACTCCGCGGCCGCCGCGCTCACGACCGAGCCGGGTCGGGGATTGCAGGAGCGCACCAGCGCGAGGGCCGTCGCAATTTCCTCGTCGCTCACCTGCAGCTCGCGCTTCAGCAGCGCGGATTCGCGGCCTGCGACGAGCTCGAGATGGTTCGTGGCGATCGCGATCGCAGTCGCGAGTCCCGGCGTGGCGGGATCGAGCTGGCGCAGCTGCAGCGCAATGCACTCGCCGATGCTGCGCGCGGCGACGCCCACCGGGTCGAGCCGTTGCACGAGTTCGAGAATGCGCGCGACCTCGGCGGCATCGCAGTCGACTTCGGGCATGAGCGTGGCCGCGATCGTCTCGAGCGGTTCGGTGACGTAGCCGTCATCATTGATCGCATCGACGATGGTGCTGGCGATGACCAGCTCGCGCGGCGTCAGGCGCGCGAGCTCGAGCTGCGACAGCAGGTGGTCCTGCAGCGAGCGGCCGGTCTCGTCCGCGAATTCCTGCTCACGCTCCCCGCCGCCGGAGGTCCAGGGCGTTTCCCCGGCGCTCGCGGTTTCGCTGCTCCACGCATCGTCGACGACCTCGACCGCCTCGACCGCCTCGTGTTGTCCGGTGGCCTCGGGCTCCTCGTTGGAGCCCTTGCGCCGCTCGAGGTCCTGCGCGCCCGGCGGCGGAGATTCGAAGGTACCGGTCGGCTCGATGTCATCGTCGGCCTCGAGCATCACGTTGCTCTCGAGGAGCTCGCGGATATGCGCCTGCAGCTCGAGCGAGGGCAGCTGGAGAAGTCGGATGGCCTGCTGCAGCTGCGGCGTCATGGTCAGCGACTGACCGAGCTTGAGCTGCAGCGACGGTTTCAGCATGAGCGCACGGAATGCCGAGTCGTTGAGGGATAATTCTATAGTCGGAATGACTCGCCCAAGTACACCTCACGGACTTGGGGGTTGGCAAGGATTTCTTCCGCAGAACCGGAAGCAATCACGCTTCCCTGGTTGACGATATATGCGCGGCCGCACACCCCGAGCGTTTCCCGCACATTATGGTCGGTAATGAGCACGCCGATGCCCTTGTCCGCGAGTTCGCGGACGATGCGCTGGATGTCGACCACGGAGAGCGGATCGACCCCGGCGAACGGCTCGTCGAGCAGCATGAAGCGCGGTTCTGCCGCCAGCGCACGCGCAATTTCCACGCGCCGGCGCTCGCCGCCCGAGAGGGAGATTCCGAGGCTGCCGCGCACGTGGCCAATGCGCAGTTCCTCGAGCAGCGCGGCGAGGCGCTGCTCGCGCCCGCCGCGGTCGAGATCGACGCGCGTTTCGAGAATCGCCAGGATATTGTCCGCCACCGACAGCTTGCGGAAGACCGAAGCTTCCTGGGGCAGATAGCCGATGCCTCTCTGGGCACGGGTGTGAATGGGCAGCAGCGTCACATCCACGCCGTCGATCTCGATGCGCCCCGCGTCCGCCGGCACCAGCCCGACGATCATGTAGAAGGCCGTGGTCTTGCCGGCGCCATTCGGGCCAAGCAGGCCCACGACTTCGCCGCCGCGCACCGCGAGCGAGAGGTCGCGCACCACCTGGCGCGACTTGTAGCTTTTCGCCAGGCCGCTTGCCTTGAGTTCGCTCATAGGGGGCGCTTGCGCGGCGTCACGGCTTCTTCGCTTCGGGAGCGGCGTCGTCGGGTTGCGGGCGAATGGTGATGCGCACGCGCTGGCTCGCTCCCGCGGGTGCCTGTGCCTTCACACGCTGTTGTGCGATCTCGTAGACCAGCTCGTCACCGGTGATCTCGTTGCGGCCATCCGTGAGCCATGCCTCGGACGAAAGTCGCACCGTACCCTGGGAGACGTCGTACACGATCGAGCCCGCGTGGCCGCGCGCCGTGCCAGCACCGCCTTTGCGCGGCTGTTCGAACTCGGCAGGGGTACCGATGACCGTGGCTTTGCTGATCCGGTTGTCCGTAAAGCGCACGATCGCCGTGTTCGAGGCGAGCGCACCGGTGTCGACGCGAATCTTCACGTTGCCGCTGAAGGTCCACTCGCTGTCCTCGAAATTGAGTCCCGTCGCGCGCGCCTCGTCAGCGGCGACGCGCGCGCTGCCCTGGGTCACGACGATGTCCCGGAACACGATGGTGTTCGACTTGTAGTCCACTTCCGACGAGGCGGCGTCGAGCGCCACGGCGTCGATCTTGCGCGCCAGCGGTTTGGTGGCGCCGTGCGCATCCGTGCCGGCCAGCCCGACGGCAAGCATCGCGACGGCGGTGACGAAGCCGGGGCTGATCCTATGGCGGGGCGAAACGGCCATGCACTTTCGATCCTAACTGCACGATCTGGTCCTTTAAATTGGCCGCGAGCCCGATCGAAGCCAGAGTCTGGCCGGACCAGTTGAGCGTGACCGGCGCGTCGGTCGTGGCCACCTGCCGCCGCATGTCCACCGAGAGACGGTCGGTGGCGACGGCGAGTTCACGATCGGGTCCGCCAAGCGGGCCCGTCAGGCGCACCGCGCCGCTCAGCTGGACCGTGCTCGCATCCTCCGGGAGCGATCCCCGGTCGGCGCGCAGCCGCCACTCATCGCCGCGGTCCGAGTGATAACTCATGGTGATGTCTTCGAGCGCGACCGTCCGTTCTCCCGGCCGCTGCTCGACGTGCGCCGCCAGCAGGCGATAGAGCGGCTTGCCATCGGCGCCGGTCTCGACGATTTCCGCTTCGCGTGCCGAATAGCCGGCTTCCTCGGCTGGCGCTTCCGCAGTCGCCGGCTGGTCGCGGTCGCCGCCCCTGCGGCCCAGAAACAGGACGGTACCGAGCAGCCCGGCCACCAGCAGCACGGCGAGGATCCGGTAGATCATGCACGGCTTCCCGCGCGTCGCCCGCGCCGCGCCGCGAGCAGCAGGTCGCATACTTCCCGCACTGCGCC
>JBAVOB010000267.1:0-13733 GCA_049691655.1 Steroidobacteraceae bacterium
CGCCTGAGCTACCGGCTCCTGCGGCGGCTCCCGCCGTGCCCGCGGCCCCCACTTGCCCCACAGGACCGCTCGCTGCTCCGGTCGCCCCCGCCGAGCGCGTGACCCTGCGTGCCGCTGCCCTGTTTGCGTTCAATCGGGCCGGCTTGAAAGATATCAGCCTGGGCGGGCGCGACGAACTCGATCGACTGGTCGCGCGCCTGAACCATGCGTACGAGCGCGTCGACCTGCTCATTATCTACGGGCACACGGATCGCCTCGGGCGCGCTGATTACAACCAGCGGTTGTCGCAGGCGCGAGCCGACACCGTTGCCAAGTATCTCCAATCGGTAGGCGTCCAGGCGCCGATCGTGCCGGTCGGCCGCGGCAGCACCAAGCCGGTGTCCACGTGCGGGCGCCTACGCAAGCGCCCGCAGCTGATCAACTGCCTGGCGCCCGATCGGCGGGTGGAGATCGACGTCTACGGCGTCGGCCGGCGCTAGCGCAACGGCTCGCCGGGTCCAGCGCCCGGCGTTGGCGCGATAGTTACGGTGTGGGTATCCGGGTCAAAAAGGATCCGGGCCTCACCGCTCGCCAGGCGCCTGAGTACCTGCGCGATCTTGACCTCGTGCGCGACCTCGCGCTCACCGTAATCGGTGCCCTCGCGCAGCACAAAGGCCTCGGCGACACCCCGCAACGCGTCCGGCGAGAGGTCCACCCAGGGTACGACGACCGGATCCGGTTGATCGGGTCTGGGCAGCCCCGGCTCGTCAGGATCATGGCGTGCGGTCATTTCGTTCGGATGGAGGGGCGGGTAGTTCGGCCGGGAGGGCCCGATCGCAGGTCCGAGTGCCGAATCATACGATGACTAGTCCGCGCGGACAGCCCGGTGACGTATACTACGCGGCCTAGCAACTTGAGGAGCTTTTATGGCCAAGCGAAGAAGCCGTGCACCCCGGCCCTGGACCGCGTCGGACATCAAGAAGCTGAAGGCACTCGCGAAAGCGAAGCTTTCCGCAACCAAGGCGGCGAAGAAACTCGGTCGCTCGCGCGGCGCGGTGGCACAGAAAGCGATGCTGCTGCGCATCAGGTTCCAGTCGATCAACCAGACGCGCTGGCAGAAGCGGCGCTGACGCCGCATCGGCCTGCATGAACCTGGCGCTGCTGCGGCCGCCGCTGTTCGCGGTGCTGCTCGGGGCAAGCATTTCTGCGCACGCGGCGGCGCCGGCGCTGCCCGCGAGCGCGCCTGCGGCGCCTAGCCCCGGGATCGACCTCGCGGGCATTGATCGCAGCATCGTCCCCGGCGACGATTTCTTCCGCTACGCCAACGGTGCCTGGCTCCAGGCGACCGAGATTCCCGCCGATCGCAAGGACTACGGCGTCGGGGCGATGCTTTTCGAGGAGGCGAGTCGGCGCACCGCGGACCTGATCCGTGGCGTCGGCGCAGCGCATCCGCGCCCCGGGTCCGAGCAGCGCAAGATCGCGGACTATTTTGCGAGTTTTGTCGACGAGGCTGCGATCGAGCGGCGTGGCATGCGTCCGCTCGCACCGACGCTCGCCCGCATCGCCGCGATCCGCGATCGGCACGCGCTCGCCCGCTATCTTGGCGGGACGCTGCGCGCCGATGTCGACGCGATCAACAACACCAACTTCTACACGGACAACGTTCTCGGCCTGTGGGTGGCGCAGGACCTCGACGACCCGACGCGCTATGCGGCGTTTCTCCTGCAAGGCGGCCTCGGACTGCCCGATCGCGAGTACTACCTCGATCCGGCGCCCCGCATGGCGCAGATCCGCGATCGGTACCGCACGCACCTCGCGACGATGCTGAGGCTCGCCGGGCGGCCGGCGACGGACCCCGAGATTGAACGGATCGTCGAACTCGAAATTCGCATCGCCCAGGCGCACTCGAGTCGTGAGGAGTCGATCGATATCAAGCGCGGCGACAATCACTGGACGCGCGCGGATTTCGACAGGCGCGCGCCGGGCCTCGACTGGAGCGCTCTGTTTGCGGCCGCGCGGCTCGCCGGCGAGCGGCAATTTGTCGTGTGGCACCCGCATGCGTTGCAGGGACTGGCGGCGCTCGCCACGAGCGAGCCGCTCGACCTCTGGCGGGCATACCTCACGGTGCACGCGCTCGATCATTACGCGCCGTTCCTCCCGTCGGCCTTCGTCGACGAGCATTTCGCGTTCTACGGCAAGGTGCTGAGCGGCACACCGGCGTTGCAGGCGCGCTGGAAGCGCGGTGTGAACGCGACGAACGCAGCGCTCGGCGACGCAGTGGGCAAGCTCTACGCCGAACGATGGTTTCCGTCGAGTGAGAAGCGGCGCGCCGAGGAGATGGTGCGCAACCTGATCGCGGCGTTCGGCGAACGCATCGATCGCCTCGATTGGATGGCGTCCGCGACCCGGGCGAGGGCGAAAGAAAAGCTGGCCGTGCTGAAGGTCGGTGTCGGTTACCCCGATCATCCGCGTGACTACCGCCGGCTGGACGTGGTCCGCGGCGACGCGTTCGGCAACGCGGTGCGCGCCGAGCTGTTCAATTACGACTGGAATCTCGCCAAGCTCGGGACTGCGGTCGATCGCGACGAGTGGGTCATGACGGCCCAGACCGTCAACGCGGTGAACCTGCCGGCGATGAACGCGATCAATTTTCCGGCGGCCATCCTGCAGCCGCCATACTTCGACCCTCAGCGTCCGGTCTCGATGGACTACGGCGCAATCGGCGCGACCATCGGTCATGAGATCAGCCACAGCTTTGACGACCAAGGGGCTCTTTTCGATGCCGCGGGGCGACTGCGGAACTGGTGGACGCCTGCGGACTTCGAGCATTTCCAGAGTTCCGGCGCACGGCTCGCCGCGCAGTATTCGGCCTACAAACCGTTCGCCGACCTGGCGGTGAACGGCAATCAGACGCTGAGCGAGAATATCGCCGACGTCGCGGGCCTCGCGGTTGCATTCGACGGCTTCCAGCGCAGCGCAGCCCGTGCGGGTGCGCCGGTCGTCGCCGGATATTCGCCCGAACAGCAGTTCTTTCTCAGCTTTGCCCAGAGTTGGCGCCAGAAGGTCCGCGAGCCCTCGCTCCGGCAGCGGATGCTCACCGACGGTCACGCGCCGGCGGAGTATCGTGCCGATACGGTTCGCAATCTCGACGCCTGGTACACGGCGTTCGAGGTGCGCCCGGGCCAGGCACTGTTCCTCGCGCCGGAGCAGCGCGTACGCATATGGTGACAGCCCGCCGGCACTGCCGGCCGATCGGGCTTCGTCCGTGCTAGGTATCCACGATTTTCCGGTCTTTATCGCTGCCGGCATCGCGCTGAATCTCACGCCCGGGCAGGACACCTTCTATATCCTCGGCCGCAGCATCGCCCAGGGGCGCGGCGCGGGGACCGCCTCGGTGCTCGGCATCTCGACCGGCAGCCTGGTGCACACCTGCGCCGCGGCTCTCGGCCTGTCGGCGCTGCTCGCGGCATCGGCGTCGGCTTTCTTCGCCGTCAAGCTCGTCGGCGCGGTCTATCTCGTCTATCTTGGTCTGCGACTGCTCATCGGTCGCGCGTCCGCCGTCGCCGCTGCCGAGAGGTTCGCGTCAGGCGGATTTCTCGCGGTCTACCGGCAGGGCCTGATCACCAACGTGCTCAACCCGAAAGTGGCGTTGTTCTTCCTGGCGCTCATGCCCCAGTTCATTGCCGCCGCAAGCCCGAACAAGGTCCTCGCGTTCGTCGTGCTCGGGCTGTGCTTCGTGGCGACCGGAACGATCTGGTGTTTCTGCCTCGCGTGGTTCGCCGGCCGCATCGCCGATCGGCTGCGCGATAGCGCGGGGTTTGCCGCGATGCTCAATCGCTTCGCGGGTGCGCTGTTCGTCTTTCTGGGCGTACGCCTCGCGGCAACGCGCTGATTCCGGCCAACGCCGCGGAGCGCAGCCGGCACGCTCGCTACGGTGCGGCGCGCAGCGCCTCCACCTGGATCTCGAGCTTCACGGCCAGGTTGTCCCCCAGGGATTCGCCCCACCGGATGCCGAATTCCCCACGATTGATGTCGGCCGCCGCATCGGCGCCGCACCGCTCCCGCTGCTTTCGCAGATCCGGCTTGCAGAGAAACGATCGGATCGCGAGGTTCACGGGCTTCGTCACCCCGTGCAGCGTGAGCGTTCCGTGCACTTCGGTCGGCACGCCGTGCCGGAACTTCGCCAGCGTTCCGCGGTAGGTCGCCTTCGGGTACTTCTCGACGTCGAACAGGTCGGCCGCCTGCGCGCGGGTGTTCATCCTGTCGAGACCGAAATCGATGGATGCCGTCTCGACGGTGATCTCGACCGATCCGGTTTTCGCCTCGCGATCGAGCACGATCCGGCCGCTCGTCGTATTGAACTTGCCGCGCCACTTCGACAGCCCGCCCGAGTGGTCGGCTGCGAAGCTCGGGTACGTGTGGTCGGCATCCACCTCGTATGCAACGGGCGCCGCGTACGCGCTTGCCAGCGCCGACGCCGCCAATACCCCCACTGCAATCCGCACCGGCATCCGAGCCTCCCGTCTCTCCAGGCACGCCACACGGTAGCAGGTGACCGTGGCGAGGGTCACGCGTTCCCCGACGTGCCGAGTCGGGTGCGTTGCGCTAGGCTCGGGTGGCTCTCGGTGAGGAGAACCCGCATGGCGCACGTCACGGTCATCAACGAACACCAGTACGTCCAGCAGATCGTTTCCGGTCACCATCACTGGACTGCCGACGAACCGGTGCAGACGGGCGGGAGCGACGCCGGTGCGGCGCCGTACGAGTTGCTGCTCAGCGGTCTCGGGGCCTGCACGGCCATTACGCTGCGCATGTATGCACGCCGCAAGCAATGGGAACTCGGCAAGATCACGGTGGGCCTGCGGTTCTCGCGCGACGGCGAAGGCCGTGAGTCGATCGATCGGCGCCTGTCATTCGGCAAGGCGCTGACCGTCGAGCAGAAAGACCGGTTGCTCGAAATTGCGGACAGGTCTCCGGTGAGCCGCACGCTGCTGAAAGCGGTCGAAATCAAGTCCGCGATCGTCGACTGATTTGCCACCGGATGGAGCAGGGCGTAGCGTTGGTCGCCCGATGCATTGCTCGGTGACCCCATGCTGACGTTCCTCCTGTGGCTGCTGCTGCTCCTGCTGTGCTGGCCGCTCGCGCTGATCGCGCTGATTCTCTGGCCCATCGCATGGCTGCTCACGCTGCCGTTCCGCCTGGTCGGCATCGCGGTCGACGGCGTTTTCCAGCTGCTGCGCGCGATCATTCTGCTGCCCGCTCGCGTCCTGCGCGGGCCCCATCCCCCCAAGTAGACGCCGCGCCGGCGTGCGGGGGCCGGCGGAATCTTCCATAAGCGGCGAATTTCGGCGTTCGACGAGGCTCTCCGCTATCATTCGAAATCCGATCCCCCGATCCGGCCCCGGGGCCGAAGGTGATACACGATGAACGCCGCCGCCCAGTCGCTTTCCGCAGCCCGACCCGCTTTCGGCACGGTGCTGGCCGACCAGATGACGGTGGCGCAGTACCGCGACGGCCGCTGGCACGCGCAGGAAGCGCGGCCGACCGGGCCGATCCCTATGCACCCGGGGGCGCACGTGCTCCATTACTCGAGCACGTGTTTCGAGGGGTTCAAGGCGTATCGCTGGGCGGACGGCAGCGTGAACGTCTTTCGCATGGACCGGCACATCGAGCGCATGCGCCAGAGTGCGCGGGCACTTGTACTCCCCGAGCCCGACGCGAAACAGCTCGCCGACATGATCGTGACGACGATCGATCGCAATCGCGCCGCCGTGCCGGACGCACCGGGGGCGCTGTACCTGCGGCCGATCCTGTTCGGCACCACGGCGAACATCGGCGCCGCGGCGACGCCCGCCACGGAAGCGATGTTGATCGTGCTCGCGAGCCCGGTGTGGGACTACTTCGCGGGCGGCATGAAGCCGCTGCGCATCTTCGTCGATGATGTGAACACCCGCACCGCGGCGCACACGGGGCGAGTCAAGACCGGGGGTAACTACGCGGCAGCGCTCGGCCCGACGCTCGAGGCGCGCCGCAAGTACGGCGTGGACCAGGTGCTGTTTGCGCCGGGCGGCGCAGTGCAGGAAACCGGTGCGGCGAATTTCCTGCTGCTGCGCCCGGGCCAGCTCCTGACCCGCAGTCTCGATACGACGTTCCTGCACGGCGTCACGCGCGATTCGCTCCTCACGCTTGCGCGCGGCCAGGGTTACAGCGTCGACGAACGCATCTTCACCGTGGCCGAGATGCTCGAGTGGGTGACAGCCGGCGAGGCCGCGCTGTCCGGCACGGCGGCCGTCCTGACGGGCGTCGGCACGCTGGTCTATCGCGGGCAGGAATACCCGGTCGGGAACGGTGACGTCGGGGCTGTGACCCGGGAGCTGCGGGCCGCTCTCGTCGCCATCCAGGAAGGGCGGGTGCCGGCCCCGCAGGGCTGGATCACGAAGGTTTGAGCGCCGCCCGCGCAGCCCGCCGCGAGGCGAGCTGCGGCACGGCTCGTGAACGCAGCGGACAACGGAGAATGACGATGCCGTCCGGTCAACCGGCAGCGCCGATCGGCGGCCTGATGCAGGCGTGGCCCCTCACCGTCGATCGGATACTCGATCACGCCCGCCTCTGGCACGCAGAGCGAGAGGTCGTGACACGACGCGCGGACGGATCGATCGCTCGCACGACGTATGCGGCTATCCACGAGCGCGCCAAGCGCCTTTCCAACGCGCTGCTCGCCGGTGGGATTCGCCCCGGCGACCGCGTCGCGACGCTCGCGATGAATTCCGCGCAGCACATCGAGACCTGGTATGGAATCATGGGAATCGGCGCGGTGTGCCACACGCTGAACCCCAGGCTGTTCGACGAACAGCTCGTTTACATCATCAATCACGCGGGCGATCGCTGGATCTTTGCCGACGGGGTCTTCGCGCCCCAGATCGCGCGCCTGCTGCCCAAATGTCCCGCGGTCGAGCGGCTGGTTTTCCTGACCCCGCCCGATGCGGCAGTGCAACTCGGCAAGGTGGCATCCGATCTTGACGCGCTCGTCGAGCGGGAGTCGGCGGAGTGCGATTGGGGGAAGTTCCCCGAAGAGACCGCGGCCGGCCTGTGCTACACGTCGGGCACGACCGGCGACCCGAAGGGTGTGCTGTATTCGCATCGATCGAACGTGCTGCACACGCTGATCACGATGCAGTCCGATGTGTTCGGCTTCAGCGCGCGCGACGTGGTGCTCGGCATCGTGCCGATGTTTCACGCCAACGCCTGGGGTCTCGCGTTCTCGGGCCCGGCGACGGGCGCGACACTGGTGATGCCCGGGCCGAGGCTCGACGGCGCGTCGATTCACGACCTGCTCGAGCGCGAGCGCGTCACCTTCTCCGCCGGTGTCCCGACCGTGTGGCAGGGCCTGATGCAGTTTCTCGAGGCGAGCGGCGCGAAGCTGACGACGCTGAAGTGCATCATCGTGGGCGGCTCGGCGTGCCCGCCGGCCCTCATGCGCCGTTTGCAGGACGCCTACGGCGTCGAGGTGCGGCATGCCTGGGGGATGACCGAGATGTCGCCGCTCGGGGTGGTCGGCACGCTGACGCCGGAAGTCGCCGCGTTGCCGGCCGAGGAGCGTTTTGCTGCCCAGGTGAAGCAGGGGCGACCGCCATACGGCATCGAGCTGAAGCTCAGCGATGACGCGGGCAGGCCGGTGCCGCATGACGGCAGGAGGTTCGGACGACTCAAGGTTCGCGGGCCCGCCGTCGCTCGCCAGTATTTCCGGCGCGAGCAGGAGTCCATTCTCGATGGCGAGGGTTTCTTCGACACCGGCGACATTGCGACGATCGATCCGCTTGGTTTCATGCAGATCACGGATCGCGCCAAGGACGTCATCAAGTCGGGTGGCGAATGGATCAGCTCGATCGAGATCGAGAATCTCGTGATGTCCCATCCGCAGGTGCTGATTGCCGCGGTGATCGGCGTGCCGCACCCGAAGTGGGACGAACGGCCGCTGCTGTTCGTCAAGCTCAAGCCGGACAGCGGGGCGACGGCGACCGACATCCAGGGGTTCCTCAGCGGCATGATCGCCAAGTGGTGGATGCCTGACGAAGTGCGTCTGGTCGATGACATTCCGCTCGGGGCGACCGGCAAGATCGACAAGAAGCGGCTACGCGAGCTGCACGGGTTCGCCGCGGCCCGATGAGCTCCGTGGCGACCGTCGGCGGGGTTACGCCCGCGCGCATCGAGCGCCTCATGCGGCGTGAACGGGCCGAGTACGTGCGGCAGCGACCGCTCTCGATCGAGCGGTTCGGCGATGGCATCGAAGGTTTTCACGCGGGCGTCCCGATGCACTGGATGCTCGACTGGCCGATGCCGTTTCCGTTCATCGTCCAGCGGGCGACCGGCGCGACCCTGCGCGATCTCGACGGGCACGAGCTCGCCGATTTCTGCCTGGGCGATACGGGTTCGATGTTCGGGCATTCGCCGCCCGCCGTGGTGCAGGCCCTGAATCGCCAGGCGCCGCGCGGACTGACGTACATGCTGCCGAACGACGATGCGCTGGCGGTCGGACGGCTCCTGGTCGAGCGCTTCGCGCTGCCGCACTGGCAGGTCGCCACCACCGCCACGGACGCCAACCGCTTCGCGCTACGCGTCGCGCGCGCCGTGACGGGCCGCCCGAACATTCTCGTCTTCAATGGTTGCTATCACGGATCGGTCGATGAGACCTGCGTGCGGCTTGACGGCGGCCGCGCGATCCATCGCCCGGGGCTCCTGGGCCAGTTCGCCGACCTGACGGCGCACACACGCGTCGTCGAATTCAACGACGTGCCCGCGCTCGAGGCAGCGCTCGCGGCACGCGATGTCGCCTGCGTGATCACCGAGCCCGTGCTCACCAACAGCTGCATGGTGTTGCCCGAGCCCGGATTTCATCGTGCGCTGCGCGAGGCGACGCGCCGCACCGGTACGCTGCTGCTGATCGACGAGACTCACACGATCTCGACGGGGCCCGGCGGATACACGCGTACGCACGGGCTCGAGCCGGATCTGTTCGTCGTCGGCAAGCCGATTGCGGGCGGCGTGCCGGCGAGCGTCTGGGGTTTCTCGGACGAGGTCGCACGGCGGCTGAACGAGGTGAGGGCGGCCACTCCCGGTGGGCACTCCGGCATGGGCACGACGCTTTCCGGCAATGCACTCGCGCTCGCCGCGATGCGTGCGACGCTCGAACGGGTGATGACCGATGAGGCCTACGCGCACATGGAGCGGCTCGCCGGCCGGTTGCAGGAGCGACTCGGCACAGCGATTGCCGCTCATGGCGCGCCCTGGCATGTGGCCCGGGTCGGCGCGCGCGTTGAATTCATCTGCGCGCCGCGCCCGCTGCGCAACGGCGCGGAAGCGCAGGCCGCGCACGCCGCGCCACTCGAGACGCTGGTGCATCTCGCGCTCGTGAATCGCGGCTGCCTCATCACGCCGTTTCACAACATGATGCTCGTGAGCCCGGTGACCTCCGAGGCACAGGTCGAACGCCTGGGGCAGGCGTTCGGCGCAATCCTCGACCTGCTGTTCGCGCCCGAGATCGAACCCGAGGCCGCACGCCTGCCCAGCGGACGCTGAGGCACGGGTCCGGCCGGGCTGCCCGAATCCGCCTGAATTCATCGTCGCGCTGACGCCGTCTCATCCGGGCCGCAGCCGCTCGCGCCCCTTAAATGGCACCCGAGAGCAATCCGCTCTCGCCTCTCGAAATGGAGCGCGTCATGGGTCACTGGACAACGAAATTGCGGGCTCCCGCCTTGATCGCGGCGAGTCTCGCGCTGGGCTTCACGCTGCCGTCGGTTGCCGCCAACGGGGCCGCCGGCAAGTCTTCGAAGCAGGAAACGACCGGTCTCGTCTCGGGCTTCGCGTTCGGTGCCGCCGCGGGCGGGCCGATCGGCGCCATCGCCGGCGCCGCCGCCGGAGGCTGGCTCGGCGATCGGTTGCATCGCAAGGAGGTCGAGAAGCAGGCGCTGGCGGCGACGCTCGGGGATAGCGAGTCGCGGCGCGAGCGGCTGGGGAGCGAAATGCAGCGCATGAGTGCCTCGCTCGCCGAAGCCGAAGCGCGCAGCGTGCGCTACGCCGCGACCGTTGATCTCACGCATGAGCTCGAGACGACCGTGCATTTCCGCACGGATGAAGCGAGGCTGCGCGAGGATGCGATCGCGGCGCTACGCCCGCTGGGCGCGTTGCTCGCCAGCCTCCCCGACGCGCGGGCCCGGGTGTCCGGATTCGCCGATCCGCGTGGGCCGAAGCAGCACAACCAGGAGCTGTCGCTGCAGCGCGCGGCGGCAGTCGCCGCGGAACTCACGGCCGCGGGCGTCGATCCGGACCAGCTGATCGTGGTAGCGCATGGGGTTGAGTTTGCGTCGAGCGACAGGACCGACGCGGACGGCAATGCACTTGAGCGGCGCGTGACGGTGCGCCTCGAGCGCCTCGAGGATCGGGTAGCGCGTGTGGAGTGAGCGCCGGCTCGGCCGGGGCCTGCGTCAGGAACTCAACCGGGCGGTGGCGCCGGCGCGCCATCGCCCGGTTGGCGTTGTAGACTCCCCGTTGCGCACAGGAGTCGACCCGATGAATGTCCAGCCCCACGCCGCTGCCGTCGGCTCGCAGGTCCCGGTCGGTCACTGGATCGCGGGCGCGTCGCGCGCCGGCGGCGGGCGTCGCGCACCGCTGTTCAACCCGACGCTCGGACGCGAGATCCGCCAGGTCTGCCTCGCCTCTGCGAGCGATGTCGATGCGGCGGTACAGGCCGCGACGGCGGCGCTCCCCGCCTGGTCGCGTACGCCGGCGCTGCGCCGTGCCCGGGTGCTGTTTCGTTTCAAGGATTTGCTCGAGCGCAACGCAAAATCGCTGGCGCAACTGATCTCGGAAGAACACGGCAAGACACTCAGCGATGCACTCGGGGAAGTGACGCGCGGCATGGAAGTGGTCGAATTCGTCTGCGGGGCGCCGCAGCTCCTGAAGGGCGAATACAGCGACAATGTCGGCACGGGCGTGGACACGTTCAGCCTGCGGCAGCCGCTCGGCGTCGTCGCCGGCATCACGCCATTCAATTTCCCCGCCATGGTGCCGATGTGGATGTTCCCGGTGGCGCTTGCTTGCGGAAACACTTTCGTGCTCAAGCCCTCGGAGCGCGACCCATCGCCGTCACTCGTTCTTGCGCGGCTGTTGCAGGAGTCGGGCCTGCCGGACGGCGTGTTCAACGTGGTACACGGCGACAAGGAAGCGGTCGATGCGATCCTCGATCACCCGCAGGTCGCGGCCGTGAGTTTCGTCGGATCGACGGCGGTCGCCCGCTACATCCACCAGCGCGGCACGGCGCAGGGCAAACGCGTGCAGGCGCTCGGCGGCGCGAAGAACCACATGGTCGTGATGCCCGATGCCGACCTCGATTCCGCGGCGGAGGCGCTGGTCGGTGCAGCCTACGGTGCGGCAGGCGAGCGCTGCATGGCGATCTCGGTCGCGGTCGCGGTCGGCGAGCGCACGGCGGACGCGCTGATCGCGCGGCTGCGCGCAAGGATCAGCTCGCTGCGGGTCGGTGCGCCGGACGATGAGCGCAGCGACATGGGACCGCTCGTGACCGCGGCACATCTTGCGCGGGTGCGCGGCTACATCGAGCTGGGGCTGCAGGAAGGTGCGCGGCTCGTGGTCGATGGGCGCGGCGTGAAAGTGGCTGGCTGCGAGTCGGGGTTCTTCCTTGGACCGACGCTCTTTGACGGCGTGCGTCCCGAGATGAAGATTTACCGAGATGAGATCTTCGGGCCAGTGCTCGTCCTGGTGCGCGTGCCGGACTACGCCGCCGCCGTGCGGCTCGTGAACGGGCATGAATACGCGAACGGTACGGCGGTGTTCACCTCGAGCGGCGAAGTGGCGCGGAATTTCGCGACCGACATCGAGGTGGGCATGGTGGGCATCAACGTGCCGATTCCAGCGCCGATTGCGTTCCACAGCTTCGGTGGCTGGCGCAACTCGTTGTTTGGCGATCACGGCGTGCATGGAGCCGAGGGCATGCGCTTCTACACCCGCCTGAAGACCGTGACTCAGCGCTGGCCCGCGGCGGCCGGCGTACGCGCCGAGTTCGTCATGCCGACCATGAAATAGGCGACAGCGTTCCGCGATGGCAACGGCAGCACCGATTGAACTCATCCGGCTCGACGGTCCGTGCGAGCCGGAGTCTTCCGCGCCGGCGGCGGAGAAGTTGCTCCGCGGGCACCCGCAGCAGCAGGTCCGCAACTATTACGGCGACGCCTCCGGGCAGTTCTTTGCGGGCCGCTGGACGAGCACGCGCGGCGCGTGGCGCGTGCAATACGGCGAGCACGAGTTCTGCCACATCCTGAAAGGACGCGTGCGCATCGAGAGCGCAACCGGTGTCGCCACGACTTTCGGCCCGGGCGACAGCTTTGTCGTGCCCGCCGGTTTCGCGGGAACCTGGGAAGTGCTCGAGGACTGCGAGAAGTTCTACGCCATCTTCGAGGCGAAGCGCTGACGGCCGGCCTCGCCGTCCGGGCCGCGGGCGGCCTGGACGGCGAGGAGTGTACGGGCGGGCCCGCGAGCCGGGGCTACTTGCTCGCCCAGGGCAGCGTCGTCGAGACGCTGAACCAGGCCTTGCCCTTGCTGCTGAACGCGAGATCGCGCGGATAATCGGCGATCTTGAGGTCGCTGCCGTCGATCCACTTCAGCGCGAGAGCGAAGTGGCCGACGGTCTTGCTCACGCCTACCGCGTAGTCGACATACTCGGAATCGAGGTTTTTCCAGTAGTCGCCGAAGCTGTAGCCCGCGTGCAGCGTGAGGCCGTAGTCCTTGGGCAACGGAACGGTGTAATTGGCCTCGAGGTACTCGGCGCTGTCGCCCGCGTTATCGAAGTCCCACGCGTACCAGAGCTTGCCGCCGAAATTCTTGTAGGTCACCGCCGCATAGGCTTCGGCGAAGTCGAAGTTATCCCCGCCCGGGTGGAACGTGTAGTCGACGATGCCCAGGTCGTAGCTCACGTCATGCGCCGAGAACCGGTACCCGCCGTAGAGATCGACCTCGATGTCCCCAAAGCTGCCCGGGCCAAAGTCGATATTGCTCGACCAGGCGCCAAGGTACACGCCTGCCGCGTTCGACCAGTCGAGACTGACCGACAGTGCCGGATCTCCGGCGGTCTGCGTGATACCCCGAAAATCGTAGTTGGAGACCGCGGTGATCGTTGTGCTCACGTCGGCGTGCGCGAGCCCGCCGGCCGCCAGCGCGGCCACAGCGGCCACCCAGGATGTCGTTCGTTTCATTAGCCACTCCCTTAATTGACGATTGCTGCCGCTCACCGCATGAATCCACTTCGTACGATTTATCCCACAGCGATTGGCGTCTGCGAATCTGCAACACTCCAGCGGCAATTATTGCACCACTTGCCGGCGAATGCAGTCGCCCCGCGCCTGTGGCAGATATGCAACAAGCTCCCCCGGCAACCTCAGCCGCGGAGCACCGTGCCGAGTGTCCCGAACAGCTCGTCGATATGCGTTTTCTCGACGATCAGCGGCGGCGAGAGTGCGAGGATGTCGCCCGTCTGGCGCACCAGCACGCCGCGCTCGAAGCACTTCAGGTAGACCTCGAAAGCTCGCGCGCCGACCTGGCCGGGGATCGACTCGAGTTCCAGCCCAAGGATCAGACCGTAATTGCGGATGTCGGCCACGTGGGGCAGGCCCCTCAGGCTGTGCGCCGCGTCTTCCCAGTAGCGGGCCAGTGACTGCGCGCGCGTCAACAGCTGTTCACGCTCATAC
>JBAVOB010000268.1:0-3303 GCA_049691655.1 Steroidobacteraceae bacterium
CGGCGCCCCCGGCGCCGCGTCACCCACGCGCCGCAGGATGCGCAGCGCGCCGGTGATCTGCGCCGCGGCACGCGCCGCCGCGTCGGGATCCAGGTCCATCTTGTTGATGATCACCAGGTCGGCGAGCTCCATGATGCCCTTCTTCATGGCCTGCAGATCGTCGCCGGCGTTCGGTAGCTGCAGCAGCACGAAAACATCCGTCATGCCGGCCACGGCGGTTTCCGACTGGCCCACGCCGACCGTCTCGACAATCACGACATCGTAGCCCGCGGCTTCGCAGACGAGCATCGCCTCCCGCGTCTTCTCGGCCACGCCGCCGAGCGTGCCGGCCGTCGGGCTCGGGCGAACGTACGCGGCCTCGTTCACGGACAATCGTTCCATGCGCGTCTTGTCGCCGAGGATCGAGCCGCCGGACACCGTGGAAGACGGATCGACGGCCAGCACGGCGACCTTGTGACCGTCCGCGATCAGCGCGAGCCCGAGCGTCTCGATGAGCGTCGATTTGCCAACGCCGGGCACGCCCGAGATGCCGAGACGCAGCGCATTGCCGGCGTGAGGCAGGAGCGAGTTCAACAGCTCGTGGGCGCGCACACGGTGGTCGCTGCGCGAGGATTCGAGCAGCGTGATCGCCTTGGCGATTCCGCGGCGATCGCCGCTCAGCACAGCCTGCACCATCTGCGCGACGGGCTCAGCGGGCACGGGCGCGGGTGATGTGGTCGAGTACATCGCGGGCGCTGGCCGGAACCGGCGTGCCCGGGCCGTAGATTCCCTGGACGCCGGCGGCGTGCAGGAACGCGTAATCCTGGGGCGGCACGACGCCGCCGACGAACACGACGATGTCGTCGCCGCCCTGCGCCTGCAGCGCCGCGACCACCGCCGGTACCAGGGTCTTGTGCCCGGCGGCGAGCGTGCTGATGCCGACCGCATGCACGTCATTCTCAATCGCCTGACGCGCGCATTCCTCCGGCGTCTGGAACAGCGGGCCGACGTCGACGTCGAAACCGAGATCCGCGAACGCGCTCGCGACCACCCTGGCGCCGCGATCGTGACCGTCCTGGCCGAGCTTCGCGATCAGCACGCGCGGACGGCGACCCTCGCTCCTGGAGAACGCCTCGATGTCGCGCTTGAGCGCGTCCCAGTCCGCGGCGCTGCCGTAGGCGGCTGCGTACACTCCGGTGACCTCCTGCGTCGTGGCGCGATGGCGCCCCCAGACTTTCTCGAGCGCAGCGCTCACCTCGCCGACCGTCGCGCGCAGGCGCATCGCGGCGATCGCAAGTTCGAGCAGGTTACCACCGCCGTGGGCCGCGGCCGTGAGCGCCTCGAGCGCAGCCCGCGTCCGTGCCCCGTCGCGTGCAGCGCGCAGACGCTCGAGCCGCGCGATCTGGTTGGCGCGCACCGCCGCGTTGTCGATGTCGCGCAACTCGATCGTCTCGGCCTGCTCCGGCGGGTACTTGTTGACGCCGACGATCACGTCGCGCCCCGAGTCGATGCGTGCCTGCTTCTCGGCCGCGCTCGCCTCAATCCTGAGCCTCGCCCAGCCGGTTTCCACCGCGCGCGTCATGCCGCCCAGCGCGTCGACTTCAGCGATGATCGCCGCGGCCTTGTCCGCCATCTCCTGCGTCAGGCGCTCCATCATGTAGCTGCCGCCCCAGGGATCCACAACGCTCGCGATGTGCGTCTCCTCCTGCACGATGAGCTGCGTATTGCGCGCGATGCGTGCGCTGAACTCGGTCGGCAGCGCGATTGCCTCGTCGAGCGAGTTGGTGTGCAGGCTCTGCGTGCCGCCGAACACCGCGGCCAGCGCCTCGATGGTCGTGCGAACCACGTTGTTGAAGGGGTCCTGCGCCGTCAGGCTCCAGCCCGAGGTCTGGCAGTGCGCGCGCAGCATGAGGCTCCGCGGATTCCGCGGCTGGAACTCCCGCATGATGCGCCACCACAGGAGCCGTGCGGCGCGGAGCTTGGCGATCTCCAGGTAGAAGTTCATGCCGATCGCCCAGAAGAAACTCAGGCGGCCCGCGAACTCATCGACATCGAGCCCCCGGGCCAGCGCGGCCTGCACGTATTCCTTGCCGTCGGCGAGCGTGAACGCGAGCTCGAGCGCCTGGCTCGCGCCGGCTTCCTGCATGTGGTACCCGGAAATCGAGATCGAGTTGAATTTCGGCATGTGGTGCGCGGTGTACTCGATCACGTCCCCCACGATGCGCATGGAAGGCGCCGGCGGGTAGATATAGGTATTTCGAACCATGAACTCCTTGAGGATGTCGTTCTGGATCGTGCCGGACAGCGCACCCGGCGCGACCCCCTGTTCCTCGGCCGCGACGATGAAGGCGGCGAGCACCGGCAGCACCGCGCCGTTCATGGTCATCGACACCGAGACCTGGTCGAGCGCGATCCCGTCGAAGAGGATCTTCATGTCCTCGACGCTGTCGACGGCCACGCCTGCCTTGCCGACGTCTCCCGTCACGCGCGGATGATCGCTGTCATAGCCGCGATGCGTCGCGAGGTCGAAAGCGACGCTGATGCCCTGGGCGCCCGCAGCCAGCGACTTGCGATAGAAGTCGTTAGAGGCCTCGGCGGTCGAGAACCCCGCGTACTGGCGGATCGTCCAGGGCTTGACCGTGTACATCGTTGCCTGCGGTCCGCGTATGAACGGCTCGAAGCCGGGCAGGGTGTCGGCGCAGGGGAGCGACTGCGCGTCGGCGCTCGTGTAGAGCGGCTTGACGACCAGGCCTTCGGGGGTGTTCCAGTCGAGGGCGTCGACGTTTCGGCCGGGGGCCGATTCGGCGGCGGCTTTGCGCCAATCGGCGAAGTGGCTGGAGTTACGTAACTCTTTGAAAATCATTGGATTCCGGTGAAGCCCGCGGGCCTTGCCTCGGGCACCTGCGTACGCGACTCGATTGCCAAGTGTAGTGGCAGCGGCCGGGGCGTAAAGCCCTGATTGCGCAAGGCGTGTCGGCTCCGGCGGGTGGTCTACACTCTGGATGGTCGCGCTGGCGGCGCAGCGCAAGAGAGCAGGGAAACGGTGTACTTCAACGCCCGGAGCGATGCGGGTCAGCTGCGACTGGATCTGACCGGAGCGTGGCGCCTCGCGGCGCTACCGGAACTGGAGCCGGCCCTCGCCGAACTGAACCTGCGCGGCGCGCGACGCCTGCTGGTGGCGGCCGGTGGACTGGAGTCACTGGACATCTCCGGGGCCTGGGCGCTGCGGCAGCTCATCGAGCGTGCCCGCGGGGCCGGGGCCGAAGTCGCTTTCGAGGGCGGCGCGCCCGAGCAGCTGCGCCTGTTGCAGCAGACGCTCAGCGC
>JBAVOB010000269.1:0-1627 GCA_049691655.1 Steroidobacteraceae bacterium
GCGGCGTGCAACGCGAGGAGTTTGCGCACCGCCGGCGCCAGCTTATGAAATTGATGGGCCGCGACTCGATCGCGATCCTGCCCGCGGCACCGGTGCGCCATCGCAACAACGACGTCGAATACGGATACCGCCAGGACAGCGACTTCTATTACATGACCGGTTTCCCCGAGCCGGAGAGCGTCGCCGTCCTCGTGCCGGGCCGGGCCCATGCCGAGTACGTGCTGTTCGTGCGCGACCGCGACCCGGCCCGCGAGACCTGGGACGGGCACCGCGCCGGGCCGGGTGGCGCGACGCGCGACTTCGGGGCGGATGACGCGTTTCCCATCTCGGATCTCGACGAGATCCTGCCGGGGATGATGGAGAACCGCGCCAAGGTGTTCTACGCGATGGGCACGCATCCCGAATTCGACCAACGCGTCGTCAGCTGGGTAAACGGGTTGCGGGCCACGGCGCGCCACGGCAAGCACCCGCCCCAGGAGCTGGTGGCGCTCGATCACGTGCTGCACGACATGCGGCTGCGCAAGAGCCGGGCGGAACTCGCGCTGATGCGCGAGGCTGCGCGCATCGCGGCTGGGGCGCACGTGCGCGCGATGCGGCGCTGCCGCCCCGGGATGCGCGAATTCGAGGTGCTGGCGGAGATCGTCCATGAATTCCGGCGGCACAACGCCGATACCGCATATCTGCCGATCGTCGGCGGCGGAGCGAACGGCTGCATTCTGCACTACCGCGAGAATGACGCGCTGCTGCGCGATGGCGACCTGTTGCTGGTCGACGCGGGCTGCGAGCACGAGTTCTACGCGTCCGACATCACGCGCACCTGGCCGGTGAACGGGCGGTTCACGCCGCCGCAGCGCGCGCTCTACGAGATCGTGCTGGAAGCGAATCGTGCCGCAACCGCGCGGGTAAAACCCGGCAATCACTGGAACGATCCGCACGATGCGGCGGTGCGCGCGATCACCCAGGGCCTGGTGCGGGTCGGGTTGCTCAAGGGCCGCCCGGGCGCCCTCGAGAAGCAGCGGGCCTATCGCAAGTTCTTCATGCATCGCACCGGGCACTGGCTCGGCATGGATGTGCACGACGTCGGGGACTACAAGATCGGCGATGCGTGGCGCGTGTTCGAGCCTGGAATGGCGCTGACGATCGAGCCCGGCATCTACGTGTCGCCGCAGCTGCGCGGCGTGCCGCGGGAGTTTCGCGGTCTCGGCATCCGGATCGAAGACGACGTCGTGGTGACGCGCGACGGCTGCGAAGTGCTGACGGACGGGGTGCCGCGGGATCCGGACGCCATCGAGGAGCTGATGGCAGCGTGATGGACTACGACGTGGCCATCGTCGGCGGCGGCATGGTCGGCGCGAGCCTGGCGCTCGCGCTGCGCGGGCTGCCGCTCAACGTGCTGCTGATCGAGAGCTTCGCGCCGGACTCGGCGTCCCAGCCGAGTTTCGACGACCGCACGACGGCGCTTGGCAACGGCACGCGCCGCATTTTCGAGGCGCTCGGCGTGTGGCCCGCGATGGCGACTGACGCGGGTGCCATCCGCACCATTCACGTTTCCGATCGCGGGCGTTTTGGCTTCGCGCGCCTCGAGGCCGCGCAACAGGGCGTGGACGCCTTCGGCTACGTCGTGGCC
>JBAVOB010000270.1:0-4985 GCA_049691655.1 Steroidobacteraceae bacterium
GTGCCGGACGCGCCGCAACTGCGCCCGCTCGATCTCGGCGAGCGCCGTCGCGAGCGCTCCGGGACTACGCCGCACGGCCTTCCGCGCGGATCCCGAGGCGGTCGAGCAGCGCGCGGTCGCGTTCGGCGTCCGGGTTGGCGGCAGTGAGTAACTTCTCGCCATAGAAGATCGAATTGGCGCCGGCGAGGAAGCACAATGCCTGCAGCTCGTCGCTCATGTCCTCGCGGCCGGCGGACAGGCGCACGTAGGAACGCGGCATCAGCAGGCGCGCGACCGCGATGGTACGCACGAAATCGAGCGGATCCACGGGCGTCGCGCCGTAAAGCGGCGTGCCCTTCACCTGCACCAGACGATTGATCGGCACGCTTTCGGGGTGCTGCGGGAGCGAGGCGAGCACCTGCAGCATGCGGGCGCGGTCGCGCACCGTTTCACCCATGCCGACGATCCCGCCGGAGCAGACATTGAGGCCCGCGGCGCGCACCGCTTCGAGCGTCTCGAGCCGGTCCTGGAAGGTCCGTGTGGTGATGATCTCGCCGTAGAACTCGGGCGAGGTGTCGATGTTGTGATTGTAGTAGTCGAGGCCCGCATCCTTGAGCGTGTGCGCCTGGGCTGCATCGAGCATGCCGAGCGTCATGCAGGTCTCGAGCCCGAGCGCGCGCACTTCGCGGATCATCGGCACGACCGCGTCGATGTCCTTCTGCTTCGGCGAGCGCCACGCAGCGCCCATGCAGAAGCGCGTGGCGCCTGCGGCCTTCGCGGCCTGCGCGTGCTCGCGCACCTGTGCCAGCGGCACGAGCGCCTCGCGTCCGACACCGGTGTCGTAGCGCACGCTCTGCGGGCAATAGGCGCAGTCCTCGGGGCAGGCGCCGGTCTTGATCGACAGCAGCGTGCTCAGCTGCACGCTATTCGGGGCGTGATTCGCGCGATGCACTCGCTGCGCGTGGTACACGAGGTCGGCGAACGGCAGACCGAACAGGGCTTCGATCTCGGCGAGCGCCCAGTCGTGGCGTGCGCTACCGAAGCGGGCGAGCGGGTCGTCGTGCATGGTGGGGGATTTCCTGTGAAATGCGGCGCAAATGCCTGGCAGACGTCAGCCGGCGGGCGGGGCAAGCTGCACGCGGCCATGTTCCGGACCACCCGCGCTGCTGTCAACCAAAAGAGTCCGTCGGAGTCGACGGCTGATCAAATCGTGACCAGCAGCGTCCCGCCGCCGCAGGGCTGGCGCGGTGCCTGGGAGCGTTCGCTGGCGCTGCTGCTGCCGTCGACCTGTTGCCTGTGCGGCGCCCCGGGTGCCGGGCCGGTCCTCGACCTGTGCGCGGACTGCGCTGCCGATCTGCCGTTGCTCGGATCCACCTGCGAGCGCTGCGCGGAGCCGCTGGACGCCCTCGCGTCCCCGACACCAGTGTGCCAGCACTGCCGCACGGCGCCGCCGCCGTACGAGTTCGCGCTCACGCCGTTCGCCTACGCCTGGCCGGTCGATCGGCTGGTGCAGCGGCTGAAATTCGGCGGCGAGCGGCTTTACGCGCGGGTGCTCGGCGCGTGCCTCGCGGCGGCGCGGCGTCGCACGGGCCGACCGCTCCCCGACCTGATCGTCCCCGTGCCGCTGCATGCGGCCCGCTTTCGCGAGCGCGGCTTCAATCAGGCCGCCGAACTCGCGCGCTATGCCGGCCGGCTGCTCAATATCCGCGTCGCACACACCGCCGTCGAGCGCATCCTGGCGACGGCTCCCCAGACCGGACTCGAGCGTACGCGCCGTCGCGACAACGTGCGCAATGCATTTCGCGTGCGGCGGCGCCCCGGTCCCCTGCGCATCGCGGTCGTCGATGATGTGCTGACGACAGGCGCAACCGTGGCGGAAATCGCCCGGACGCTGCTCGCCACGGGAGTGCTCGGCGTCGAAGTCTGGGCCGCCGCCCGGGCGGTGCTCGATGCGCCGCGTGGCGAGGAGTTCAATGCCCGCGCCAGTACTCGAGCACAATCCCGATGAACACCGCCATGCCGGCGTAGTTGTTACTGAGAAACGCGCGAAAGCAGGCGGTCGGCTCGCGACCGCGGATGAGCCACTGCTGGTAGACGAAGCACGCCGCCATCATCGCGAGCCCGAGCAGGTACCAGCGGCCGAACTGCAGGCTCTTGCCGACGAGCCACAGCGCGAACAGCATCATCAGCTGCATGGCACCGACGATCAGCCGTTCGAGGTCGCCGAACAGGATCGCGCTCGACTTGACGCCGAGCTTGAGATCGTCGTCGCGATCGACCATCGCGTAGACCGTGTCGTAGATCGCCGCCCACAGCACCGCGCCGAGAAAAATTACCCAGCCAGCGCGCGGCACGCGACCGGCCTGCGCGCTGAAGGCCATCGGCACGGCCCAACCGAAAGCGATGCCGAGATAGAACTGCGGCAGGGGAAAGAAACGCTTCATGAAAGGGTAGCTCACGGTCAGCAGCGCGCCGATCAGCGCCATGTGCACCGTCAGCGGGTCGAGCCGCGTCACCAGCCACAATGCCGCGAGCGCGAGCAGCGCGAACAGCACCAGCGCCTCGAGCGGCGACACGCGGCGCGCCGCGAGCGGGCGTTCCCGCGTGCGGCGCACGTGCGGATCGAAGTCGCGGTCCGCGAAATCGTTGACGACGCAGCCCGCCGATCGCATGACCAGGACGCCGAGCAGCATCACGACGAGAATGCGGCGGTCGGGCATGCCGCGCGCAGCGATCCACAGCGCCCAGAGCATCGGCCACATCAGCAGCCAGATGCCGATCGGGCGGTGCAGCCGCATCAGGCGCGCATATTCGCCGAGCCGCCGCAGGTACCGCCGCATGGACGGGGGGCGCTGGACCGTCGCAGGCGGCAGCAGATCGGTCGCGGCCGGCCGCGCCACCGCGGCGGCTGGAAGCGGGGAGCTCAATCGAGCGCTCCGGTTCCAGGAAAAAACACTTCGCGTAGCACGAACGGAGCGCCACCGACCTGGTAGCGCGTGCGCCGCACCCACAACGGCTGCGCTGTCAGCCCGGCGCGCTCGAGAGCACGACTGACTACTTGAGATTCCGGCAGTTCGCGCGCGAATTCGAACGGATCGCGCGCCAGGTCCGTGCGCGCTGCGAGCACCTCGCCGAGCGCGGCCTTGCCGATCCGCGCGAGCCACGGATGCCGCGCGAGCGTCGGCGCAGGCACGCGCGTTTCGGCGTAGAGCCACACGCGATCCCCGCAAAGCAGTTCGATCGCGCGCAGGTGTCCCGTCGCGTCCGTTGCCTCGCCGATCACGTTGAGGCGAAAAGCCGCGCCGCCAGCGGCGCGCATGCGTGCAGTCATCAACCCGTCCTCGGTGAGCCAGGAACGCAGCCGCGCGTTGCCCTCATAGCAGTCAAGTGCTTGCGCCGGCAGCCACATCTTGGTAGCCGGGGCGTGTTGCATCGCGGCTTCATTCATCGGGCAGTCCTTCGCGCGGTCACTGGCCGACTCAGCCGACGCGACCGTAGCGCTCGGCCGCACCGATCCAGCGGCTCGTGAGAGGCGCAATGATATCGGGATGCCGGGCCAGCACCACATCCGCCGCGCGCTGCACCGCCGGCAACAGGTCGGCGTCGCGCATCAGGTCGGCGACCCGCATCTGGGCGAGCCCGGTCTGGCGTGTGCCCAGCAGTTCGCCTGGCCCGCGCAATTCCAGGTCGCGCCGCGCAATCACGAAGCCATCGTTCGATTCGCGAATGGCCGCGAGGCGCTTGCGCGCCATTGCGGAAAGCGGCGCGCGATAGAGCAGCAGGCAGGTGCTTTCGGTCGCGCCGCGTCCGACGCGGCCGCGCAGTTGGTGCAGCTGCGCAAGGCCCATCCGCTCGGCATTCTCGATCACCATCAGGCTCGCGTTCGGCACGTCGACGCCGACTTCGATGACGGTGGTCGCGACGAGCAGCTGGATCCTGCCCGCCTTGAACTGATGCATTGCCTCGTCTTTCTTGCGCGGCGCCATGCGGCCATGCACCAGTCCCACGCGGATCTCGGGCAGTGCTTCGCCGAGCATCTGCGCGGTCTCCTCAGCCGCCTGGTAGCGCAGCTCCTCCGACTCATCGATCATCGGGCACACCCAATACACCTGCCGCTGCTCGCGGCAGGCTTCGTGGATTCGGCGCACAACTTCGTCGCGGCGCTGCTCCGGCAGCACCACGGTGCGCACAGGCGTGCGGCCCGGCGGCAACTCGTCGATCACTGAGACATCGAGATCCGCATACGCCGTCATCGCGAGCGTCCGCGGGATCGGCGTCGCCGTCATGATGAGCTGATGAGGCAGGCGTCCGCGTTCCCGGCCTTTCTCCTGGAGCCTCAGTCGCTGCTGGACGCCGAAGCGGTGCTGCTCGTCCACGACGACGAGCGCGAGCTGGGAGAATTCCATGCCTTCCTGGAACAGCGCATGCGTGCCGACGACGAGCTGCACCTTGCCCGCGCGCACGGCCGTGAGCGCGCTGCGCCGCGTACGTGCCGGCTGCGAACCGGTTACCAGCGCTACGGGCAGTCCAAGCGGGCGGAACCAGTCGCTGAAATTTCTCCAGTGCTGCTCGGCCAGCAACTCGGTGGGCGCCATGAGCGCGGCCTGGAAGCCGCTGCCGACGGCGCGCGCGGCGGCCAGCGCGGCGACCACGGTCTTGCCGCAGCCGACGTCGCCCTGCACGAGCCGCACCATCGGCCGGGCGGCGCGCAGGTCCGCATCCACCTCGTCGAAAACGCGTGCCTGCGCCGCGGTGAGCGCGAAGGGTAGTTTGCTCTTCAACCGGTCGGCCAGCTGCGTGGTGTCGGCCAACGGCCAAGCCGGATCCGTCTGCACCGATTGCTTGATGAGTTTCAGGCTGAGGTGATGCGCGAGCAGTTCCTCGAAGGCGAGTCGCCGCTGCGCCGGATGGCGGCCGGCCGCGAGCATGTCGAGCCGCGCCTCCCTGGGCGGGCGGTGGACGTACTCGAGCGCCTGGCGCAGCGTCGGGAGTGAAAGTGTCCGCAG
>JBAVOB010000271.1:0-3549 GCA_049691655.1 Steroidobacteraceae bacterium
CGAGCCGGTGATCTCGACGCTGTGGTTATGGGGCGGCGCAGAGGCGATCGTGCCGCGCTCGGTGGAGCGACTTCCCCTGGCCTTCGGCGACGATCCAGTGCTGCACGGACTCTGGGCGGCCTGCGGCGCCGGTATCGAGCCGCTGCCCGGCGAATTCGCGGCACTCGCGGGCCTCGCAGGTGATGCCATTGTCGCGATCGACTTCTCCGGTGCGCGCTCGGGCTTCGCCGTATTCGAGGCGCTGGAGGCTGGATGGCTGCGACCTGCGCGCACGGCGCTGCGCGTCGGTCGGCTCGAGCGGCTGACCGTCGTGGCACAGGATCGCGTGCGGCAGCTCGCCCGTCGCGACTTCTGGAAGTTCTGGCGCCGCGCTCGCTCGCTCGAGGGAGCGTCGGCATGACGCTGCAGATCGTTCGTCGTTCGAACCCGCAGCCTGCAGCGGACCTCGGTTCCGCGCTGCACCCGGTGCTGCGCCGCGTCTACGGAGCACGTGGCCTGCGGGCCGCGAGCGAGCTTTCGCTGACGCTCGACCGTCTGCTGCCCGTGGGGACTCTGGGCGGGGTCGAGGCCGCCGTGGATCTGCTCCTGCAGCACCGCCAGCGCGGCACGCTGATCCTGGTCATCGGCGATTTCGACGCCGACGGCGCCACGAGCACGGCCCTCATCGTGCGCGCGCTCCGGGCCTGGGGCTATCCAGCCGTCGATTTTCTGGTCCCGAATCGCTTCGAGTTTGGGTATGGGTTGACGCCCGAGATCGTGGCGCTCGCGGCGGTGCGCCGGCCGGGGCTGATCGTCACCGTGGACAACGGCATCTCGAGCGTCGCGGGCGTCGCCGCCGCTCGGAAACTTGGAATCGACGTGCTGGTGACCGACCACCACTTGCCGGGTGCGGAGCTGCCCGCCGCCAACGCCATCGTCAATCCCAACGTGCCGGGCAACGGCTTCGCGACGGGTACGCTCGCTGGCGTCGGCGTCGCCTTCTACGTGATGGCCGCGCTGCGGCGGCGGCTGGATGAACTCGGGTTCGCGCCGGCCGCCGCGCCGGGGGTTGCGGAGTTCCTCGACCTGGTTGCGCTCGGCACCGTTGCGGACCTGGTGCCACTCGATGTCAATAACCGCGTCCTCGTCGCCCAGGGGCTGGCACGCATCCGTGCGGGCCGCTGCGTTGCGGGTATCCGTGCGCTGCTCGAGCTCGCCGGCAAGCGCCTTGGCGATGTTTCCGCGGCGGACCTCGGCTTCGTGGTTGCGCCCCGCCTGAATGCCGCCGGCCGCCTCGATGACATGAGCTACGGCATTCGCTGCCTGCTCGCGGATTCCACCGCCGAGGCGAGCACCCTGGCCGCGCACCTCGATCAGCTGAACCGGGAGCGCCGCACGATCGAGGCGCGCATGCAGAACGAGGCGCTGCTCGCCGTGCGGGCCTTGCGCGATACGGCAGCGCTTGGCGTAGGGGCGGGCACCCGGGCCGGCGCTGCGAGGATTCGCCGCGGCGTGTGTTTGTACGATCCGGGCTGGCATCAGGGAGTCGTCGGGTTGGTCGCGAGCCGCGTGAAGGACAAGCTACGCCGCCCCGTCATCGCCTTCGCGGACGCCGGGGACGGCTGGCTGCGCGGCTCGGCGCGTTCAGTGCCAGGCGTTCACATCCGCGACGTGCTCGATGCCATCGCGGCACGCCACCCGGAGTTGATCTCGAAATTCGGTGGGCACGCGATGGCGGCCGGTCTCACGTTGGCGGCACCGGCGCTCGATGCGTTCGCCGACGAGTTCGATGCCGAGGTCAAGCGCTGGCTTGCGGGGGCGGGCGATCCCAACCTCATTGAGTCAGACGGGGAGCTCGCCGTCGAGGAGATCGCGCTCGAGACGGCCGAAGCGCTGCGCGCGGGCGGCCCCTGGGGCCAGGCTTTCCCGGAACCGGTTTTCGACGGGGTGTTCGCGGTCCGCAGTTCCCGCGTGGTCGGTGACAGGCACCTCAAGCTGTGGCTCGAGGTGCCGGGCACCGGACGTTCGTTCGATGCCATCGCATTCAACCTGCTCGAGCCCGGCGAGCGCGCGCCGCTCGATTCCGCCACGCAGGCGCAGTTCGTATACCGGCTCGACATCAATGAATACCAGGGCGAGCGCCGCCTGCAACTGCTCGTCGACCACGTGCTAGCATGGCCGCCCGTTTCATAGTGCGGCAGCGGCGTCGCGATACGATGGAAGTCAATCAACTCAAGCGGACACTCAAGGATCTCGAGGAGCGCGCGAGTTCGTTACGGGGGTTTCTTTGAGTACGAGAAGAAGAAGGAACGCCTCGAAGAGGTGAATCTCGAGCTCGAGGATCCCGCGATCTGGTCGAAGCCGGAGCAAGCACAGGAACTCGGCAAGGAGCGCTCGCGCCTCGCCGACGAACTCGCCGCGATGGACCGCACGCTGAGTTCGATCCACGGCGCAAGTGAACTGCTCGATCTCGCCGAGAGCGAAAACGACGCCGGCACATTCGCTGACCTCGAGCGCGATGTCGGCAGTCTCGAAGCAGCGGTGCGCAATCTGGAATTCAAGCGCATGTTCCGCGGGCCGATGGACTCGCACAGCGCGTTTCTCGACATCCAGGCGGGCGCGGGCGGCACCGAGGCCCAGGACTGGGCGCAGATGCTCATGCGGATGTATGTGCGCTGGGGCGCAGCGCGTGGCTTCGAGTGCGAGGTCATCGACTCGAGCCCGGGCGAGGTCGCCGGCATCAAGAGCGCCACGATCGAGTTCCAGGGCGAGTACGCCTACGGGTGGCTGCGCACCGAAACAGGAGTCCATCGCCTGGTGCGCAAGTCGCCGTTCGATTCCGGCAATCGCCGCCATACCTCGTTCGCGTCCGTGTTCGTCTCGCCCGAGATCGACGACGACATCGCGATCGACCTGAATCCGGCCGACATCCGCATGGACGTCTACCGATCGAGCGGGGCGGGCGGCCAGCACGTAAACAAGACCGAGTCGGCGGTGCGGCTGACGCATGCGCCCTCGGGAATCGTGGTGGCGTGCCAGAATGAACGCAGTCAGCACAAGAACCGTTCGACGGCCATGAAGATGCTCAAAGCCAAGCTCTACGAACTTGAGGTGAACAAGCGCAACGCGGCGGCGCGGGTGCTTGAGGACACGAAGGCGGACGTCAGCTGGGGCAACCAGATTCGCTCGTACGTGCTGGACCAGTCGCGCATCAAGGATCTGCGCACCGGCATCGAAGTTGGCAATACGGGCGCCGTGCTCGATGGCGATCTGGATCAGTTCATGGAAGCTTCCCTCAAGGCGGGCCTGTGACGGACCCGGGCGACAGCGAACCGGGCGGCGGCGCGCACGACGCGAACCAGTTGATCGCGGAGCGGCGCGCGAAACTCGCGGCGCTGCGCGCTGCCGGGCCGGCCTTTCCGAACGATTTCCGGCGCGACGCCCTGAGCGCCGAGCTGCGTGCTGCGTTCGGCGAGCGGCCGGCCGAGTGGTTCGACGCGCATCCTACGCGCGTGCGGGTCGGCGGCCGCATGATGTTCAAGCGCGTGATGGGCAAGGCGAGCTTCGCGA
>JBAVOB010000272.1:0-12893 GCA_049691655.1 Steroidobacteraceae bacterium
GCGCCGCTGCGGTAGCGACGATAACGGGCAAGCTTGCGCCGGTAATGCTGCGCGAGCGTCCGCTGGTTCTCCTCGAGCGGCTCGATGCGCCGGCGGCTGCGCACGACTGCGCGGCGCCCGCGGAGCCCCGACATCACCTCGTCGACGAACTGGAGCTTGCGGAACGCCGACCAGGCCTGGTAATTGCTGCGCCAGCGCGAGTTCGGCGGCAGCCACACGGCGAAGGTTTCGGCGAAGTCCTCGGCCGGATGCGCCTGCGCATACCACTCGCCGAGATGCTGCACGTAGCGGCGGCTCCCGGGCCGCGCGCGGTAGCGATCCGGGTACGGGAGCGAGGCCGGCCCGAACAGGTCTCGCCAGCCCTTGCGGCGGCGCAGCCGGTACGCGGTGTCGAGCGCGTGGCCGGCCTCGTGCCGCAGGATGCGCATCAGCCAGTTGGCGTTGCCGCCCTCCACTTCGCTCATCATGCGGCGCTCGAGCCGCTCGAGCCGCGGGTGGGCCAGGTAGAACGGGATCGCGAAACCCGGCACGCCGTCGGGCGCGAACCATTCCTCGGCGAGCCATGCATGCGGTTTCCACTCGATACCGCGCCGTTCGAGCTCGGCGTAGAGCCGCGCGAGACGGCGCTGGAGCGGCGTGTGCCGTAGCGACAGGCCGAGATCGCAGAAGCGCAGCTCGAGCAGCTGCGCATCGGACCAGCTCGCCCACACTGGGCGCGCGCGGCGCCCGTGGCGGACCTTCCGATGGCGCGCGACTGCGCAGCTGCGGCCCGCCATCAGAGCTGGCTCAGGTCGAGCATCGCCTGCGCGAGCAGCCGGTCGGCCAGGTCCTGAATCAGATCCCTGCGGATGAGGCTGCTGCGCCACACGGTGGGGATCGCCGACACGCCGTAGTACGCGCCGGCCAGCTGTCCGTAGACGGCCGTGCGCACGTCGGCATCCCCGCCGAGGTTCGCGGCCGCGAGCGCGCCCGCGCGATAGCTGCTCGTGGTCGCGAAAGCCCAAAGCGCGCCTTCGAGCGCGTCGAGCGCATCGCCCGCGCTGGTCATGCTCGAGGCGTCCTTGCCGGCATACCCGGCTAGCGCGACGGACTCCATGCGACTCGTCAACGCTCGTGTGCTCCAGCTCCCCGGCGCCGGCTCGAGGATCTCGGCCTTCGGCCGCCCGGTGAGCGCCGCGTGGAGCATCGCGGCGAACAGCCGGCAGACTTCGAGCGCGAGCGGAGCCTGGCAGGTCGGCCGCGCCGACTCGGCCGCCTCGCGAATCGCGTCGTCACGACGGGCGAGATTGAACATCACGACCGGCGCCACGCGCGACAGGACTTCCTTGTCGACCTGTTCCGGATCGTGCGATCCGGCGTACAGCTGCCGGCGCCACTTCGCGGCGCCGAGCGCCTTCGCGACGCTCGCGCTGATGCCGACACACTGCCCAGTTGCGCTCAGATGGCCCTGCAGCTGCCAGCGCACATAGCGCCCGGACTGGTCGCGCCCGTCGAACCCGCGGCATTCGAGCAGACTCTCGGCAAGACACAAGGCCATCGCCGTGTCGTCGGTCCAGGCGCCGCGCGGCAGGTCAAACGGGCCGCCGCCGAGCAGGTCTCCGATCGGCGCAAAGCTCCCCGGCTTGCGAAACTGCGTCGCAGCGGCCAGCGCATCGCCGACGGCGAGGCCGATGAGCGCGCCATGAAAACGCTCGCGCAGGCGTCGGGCAACCGATAGCGATTCCAGATCCAGGCCGGCCGTGTCATCGCCGGACTCCTCGCGGCGGTCCGCGTGCAGCGCCGTGTCGCGATCGTCGGCCTGGAGCGTGCCGAGCGCGGCCGCATCCCAGCGGGGCGCAACGGTCCCAGGCGGCGCTCGCTTCACGGGGATCGATCCCGGATCCATGGCGTGTCGTGCAGGCGCGCGAGCGACCTGCAGATCGCCCCACTCGCGCACGAAGGCCTCCTGTGCGGTGGTTTCGGGCACGTACGGGAAAGCCCTCGATCGCGCGCACTGCTGCCACAGTTCGTTGAGATCCAGCAGCGCCTGCGTGCCGCCCATTCCCCTGCCGCCGAGGTAGCAACCTACCGTGATCCCGGTGCGCCCGATTCCCGCCCGGCAGTGCAGATAGATGTTGCGGCTATTCCCGATCGCGGTGTCGATGGTGGCGAGGATGTCGAACATCTGCGCCGCATCGCCGGGAACGCTGTGATCCGGAATCGCCTTGCGCACGTGCATGGCGTGGGAGGGGAGCAGTTGCGCATAGGGCGGCAGCTCGTTCGCCGCGGTGAGGTCGAGGAAGAAATCGATGCCCGCTCCGATCAGCTGGTCGAGCCGGCCGATCGTTTCCGCCGCGGTGCGACCCGCCGGGTACTCGCCAGCGAGCCACCGGCCCGGCTTCACCCAATACGTATTCTCGAGCGGCGTGGCCGAGGCTGGAACGTGCGGCCCCGCCTTCATGCGGGGCTCACTGCATGCAGCCCGAGCTCGCGCTCGAGCGTGTCCTCGTCGGCCGCCGTCATCGCCGCGGGCGACTCGCCGCGCACTCCATCGAGCCCCGCGAAGTCGAAGACCCTGGGATCCGCGAGCGTTCCCGCCGCCACATTGCGCAGCGACGTGAAGATCGCCGCGACACGCCCGGGGTACTCGCGCTCCCACCCGGCGAGCATTCTGCGCACGGCCACGCGCTGCAGATTCTCCTGCGACCCGCAGAGATTGCAGGGAATGATCGGGAAATTTCGGGCCCGCGCGTAACGTGCGATGTCGCCTGCCGCGACATAGGCCAGCGGCCGGATCACGATGTGCCGGCGGTCCTCGGTGAGCAGTTTCGGCGCCATCGCCTTGAGTCGCCCGCCGAAGAACAGGTTCAGGAACAGCGTCTCGACGATGTCGTCACGATGATGGCCGAGCGCGATTTTCGTGATGCCGTTTTCGGCAGCGAAGCGATACAGGCGCCCGCGGCGCAGGCGCGAGCACAGGCCGCACATTGTCCGCCCCTCGGAAATTACGCGCCGCACGACGCTGTAGGTGTCCTGCTGCAGGATCCGGTACTCCACACCCGCGTCTTCCAGGTAACGCGGCAGCACCTCGGCTGGAAATCCCGGTTGCTTCTGGTCGAGATTCACCGCGAGCAGATCGAAGCGCACCGGGGCGCTGCGCTGCAGCGAGAGCAGCACATCGAGCAGCGTGTAGGAATCCTTGCCGCCCGAGAGGCACACCATCACCCGGTCGCCGTCGGCGATCATCCGGAAGTCTTCGATCGCCTTGCCGGCCTGCGAACGCAGGCTCGCCTGCAGGCGCTTGAAGGTATTCGACGTGCGTTGCAGAGCGGCCGCCATGACCCGGATTGTATCGAGTCGTGAGCGCCCGCCGCGCGGGCACTTACGCCGCCGCGCTGCTCGTGACGCTCCCCCGAGCGGCTTCCAGGTACTTGCCCTCGAGGTAGCGGAGCGACGCCGCCGCACCGAGGGGCTTGCCGGTCGCGTTCTTGAGCAGCTCCTGGATCGATACCTTCGCGCCGAGCCCGTGCACGTGCTCGCGCAGCCAGGCAAGGAGCGCCGTGAACTCGCCGCGTTCGATGAGCCCATCGGCATCGGGCACGTCGGCGCGCAGCGCCTCGAACAGCTGCGCGGCGATCACGCCGCCGAGCGCGTACGAGGGGAAATAGCCGAAGCTGCCGAGCGCCCAATGGATGTCCTGCAGGCAGCCCTCGCCGTCGTTTGCCGGGCGCACGCCGAGCCGTGCCTCCATGCCGGCATTCCAGGCCTCGGGGAGCTGCTGCACCGCCAGCTCGCCGGAGAGCAGTTTCTTCTCGAGCTCGTAGCGCAGCATGATGTGCAGCGGATAGGTGAGCTCGTCGGCATCCACCCGAACGAGGCTGCGGCGCACGCGCGTGAGATGGCGGTACAGGTTCTCCACTTCCCACTCCGGGCCGCTCACCCCGTAGTGCCGGACGAACAATGGCTGCAGGTAGCGCACGAAAGCGCGGCTGCGGCCGATGATCATCTCGACGAGCAGCGCCTGGCTTTCCTCGAGCGCCATGCCGCGGTCCTGTCCGACCGGCTGGTCGCGCCAGTCCTGCGGCAGGCCGAGATCGTAGACCGCATGACCGGTCTCGTGCAGCGCGCCGAGCAGCGCCGAGAACGGATCGGTCGAATCGAATCGCGTGGTGACGCGGATGTCCCCCGGCACGCCTTCCGTGAACGGATGCTCGCTCTCGTCGAGCCGGCCGCGATCGAACGGAAAACCGAAGGCCTTCATCACTTCGACGACCAGCGCCTTCTGCTTTCCGGGCGCGAACTTCCCGCTCACGGGCAGCGGCGGCTGCACTTCCTGCAGCGCGATCGCCTCGCGAATGAGCGAGGGAAGGCGGCGCGAAAGGGCCTTGAAAACAGCCTCGATATCAGTGGTCGCGAGACCCGGGCTGAACTCGTCCACGAGCGCGTCGTAGGGCGAGAGCTGCAGCGCCTGGCCGAGCAGCGTCGCCTTGTCGCGCACCAGGTGCAGCACTTCCTCGAGGCTGGGTGCGAACTCCTCGAATTTGCCCGACTGGCGCGCTTCGAGCCACTTGGCTTCGGCGCGCGACACCGCTTTCGCCAGGCGCGAGATCAGCGACACCGGCGTCGCGATCGCGTGATCGCGCTGGCGCCGCATCTCGCGCAGGTTCGCCACCTGCCAGTCCTCGAGCCCCTGCAAGTTGGCGTGGGCGCGGTCGAGGAGTCGCGTGATCCGCGGCGCGGTGAGCAGCGCGTGATATTCGGTCTCGAGCGCCGCGAGCTGTTCGCCGCGAATGTCGGCGCTCCCGCGGGGCATCATGACCGCCGCGTCCCAGCGCAGCAGCGCCAGCGCGCCACGGAACGCGTGGAGACGCTTCCACTCGCCTTCGAGCTGCTTGTAAGGGCTCACGGACATGGACGGTCACTTTCGCGTCCCGTCCTGAGCGCGGCACCGGCAGTTCGGGCTGAACTGCCAAGAATGCCGGTCAAACCGGCCTATCTTGCGTCGCAAATAGAGGCGCGCGGAATCCGGACGGGAACGAAGGGTTCATTGTACCAGTGACCCCCCTTTTTTCTCGGCTGTTAAGTCATAAATATTATATTTTTCAATATGTTAATCAATACTTCCCCGGTTGACACATGGGAGGCGAGTCAACCCGATGCGGCCGATTTTTTGCGCTGCATAAATATTACGGTCCCGGCGCGCGGCCTCAGCCGGAGCCCCGCGCAAGCCTTACGCGCCGATGACGAATAACGCAACGCTGAGGCCTAATCCCAAGAACCACACGATCGAACGCAGCGTGGCCGCGTTGGCGAGATAGCAGGCGATGTACCCGAAGCGGGTGATGACGAAGGCCACGGCGAGGGCGTCCACGGTGGCCTGGGGAGCATGAGCGAAATGAGCGGTGAACACCCCGGCGGCGAAAACCGCGAGCGCCTCCCAGGAATTCTGCTGTGCCGCATTGGCTCGTGCCCGGAAGCCCTGCTGCCGCGCCAGCCACTCGCGAGGGCTGCGGTTGTCGAACTCCTTCCGGCCGGACTTCGCAATGACCGTACAGACGAGCGGCAACATGGCCGCCACCAGCACACACCACAGGGACACTGTCATGCGCGATCTCCAGATACCGGGCGAGCGAACCGGGCCCCACCCTTCGGGCGGACCCTAGCATCTTTCGACGCGGTCCAGCGCAACGACGCTCAGGACGCCCGGCTCGCGCGCACCGATTCGAAAGCGAGCATGGCCCGCTTGCGTTCCACGCCCCAGTGATAGCCACCCAGCGCTCCGCCCGCCCGTAGCACCCGATGGCAGGGAATGAGCCACGCGATCGGGTTGGCGCCGACCGCATTACCGACGGCCCGGGAACTGTCCGGCCGGCCCAATCCCGCGGCGATGCGCCCATAAGTCGTGGCCTCGTTCGCATCGAGATCGAGCAGTGCCCGCCAGACCTTGAGCTGGAAATTCGTTCCGCGCGCGGCCAGTTGCAGCGTCTCGTTCGCCGCCGATCCGTTCCAGACCCGTCGGGCAAGTTCCCGAGCGTAGGTATCGTCGCGCACCAACGTGGCCCGCGGCCACGCCGCCCGCAGATCCGCGGCATCCGCATCGACCCGCGGCCGGTCGACGAAAGCCAGGTAGCACAACCCGCGCGGCGCGGCCCCCAGAAGCGCCGTGCCGAAGGGCGTGGCGCTTAGCCCCCAGCGGATCTGCACGCCCGCGCCGCGCGCCCTGAGTTCGCCGGGTGTCACGCCTTCGAGGGTTACGGTCAGGTCATGCAGGCGCCCCGAGCCGGATAGCCCGACTGAATAAGCCGCCTCGAGGACCGGGGTTTCCGCGCGTAAAGCAAGCGCCGCCGCGCGTCCGGTGACGCAGGCGAGATACTGTTTGGGTGTCACGCCCGCCCAGCGCCGAAACAGCCGGTTGAAATGGAACGGCGACAGTCCGGCCGCCCGGGCCAGTGCCGCGAGCCGCGGCTGCTCACGATAGTGGCTGTCCACGAACGCAATGGCTCGCGCGATGCGCGCGAAGTTGCGGCTGTCGACAAAGTGTGCGGGATTGCCATCCATGGGAGCGATGATATCGGCGCCGCGGGCGACGGCGACCCGAATCTTGCGGACCCGCGGCGAGTGCCCTACGGGGCGGCGGCGCGGGGCTGACGGATGCCGCGCACGATCGTGTTCGGAATCACGGCGCCGTCCCAGGCCGCGGACGCTCCTCCGAGGCGCACGATCACGAGCTCGAGCGACGGGATCGCCCAGATCGTGCGCCCACCTGCGTCTTCCATCCACACTGTGTCGTCGGCGACGAACGCTTCGGTCGCGCGCACTCCCCGGCCACTACCCGGCACGTACTCGCGCAATCCCGCAGGCGCTTTTCCGCTCCAGACCTGCAGCCCGTACAGGGGATTCGCCCGCGAGGTCACAGCCATTCTCCTGATCCAGCCCGGCGGCAGCACCGGCCGACCGAGCACGCGGCCATCGTCGGCGAGGAGCGCGCCGAGGCGCAGCCAGTCATGCGGTGTCGCGCGGAAGCAGCAGTAAGCGGCGGGCATACCGTTTGCACGATCCATGTAGAACTCGGCGTGCGAGGCGCCGAGCGGCCGCCAGATCTTCTCCTCGATCCAGCGCTCGTAATCGCGGCCCGTTGCGCGTTCGAGAATCACACCGAGAAGCTGCGGATTTGCATCGGCCATGGCAAAGCGCGCGCCCGGTTCATGCGCGAGCTTGAAGGACAGGGCGACCTTGCCGAAATCCGGATCGAGCATCAGGCGCGAATTCCGGCCGGTCAGCGACCGGATCCGCGCCAGCCAACGCTGCGGGAGCGGCGCGTCTGGATCACTCGCCTCGATGTCGAGTGGCAACTCCTCGAGGCCGGACGTCGCCTGCAGCAGCTCGCGCACCGTGATCTGCCCGCGCGGGTCGCCGCGCCATTCCGGCAGGTACTTCTCCGCGGGATCGGCGAGGTCGACGAGCCCCTTGGCAACGGCTTCTGCGTAGGCAAGCGACACGAGCGAGCGGCTCATCGCCCGACCGGAGACCAGCCGGTCGCCGCTGACCCCGTGCCAGTAGCGCTCCAGCTGCAGGCTGCCGTGATGCAGCACGAGCAGGGCAACGGAGCCGTGGTCGCCCGCCCACTGAGCCGCCGCCTCGAGTGCCGGGTCGGCCACCGTGCGCTCCCCGGGCAGAGCCGTCGGGAAGAACCCGCCCGAGCCGCCGTCGATCGCCGCCACGGGTTGGTAGAACGATTCGGGCCACTCGCCCGGGCCGTCCGGCAGGCTGATGACACGTTTGAGGAATGGCCAATCGGCGGCCACAATGCCGACGCCCGCCGACACGGCGAGCAGCAGCACCATCGTGATGCCGATCAGTATCCGCCTGGCCATCGATACCCGTCCCTGTTGCGCCGCCCTAGCGTACCGCGGCGATGCGAAGCCAGTACACTCGCATCATGAGCCTTGCCGTCTGCCTGATCGCTTCGGAGGTCGCGCCGCTGGCGAAGACCGGTGGATTGGCCGACGTGGCCGCCGCGCTCACCAAGCAGCTGCACACCGAGGGTCACGACGCGCGGCTGTTCATGCCTTTCTACTCGAGCATCGAGCGGGCGCATCTCGAGCACTTTGCCATCGAGTTCCTGAAGGACGTGCCGCTGCAGCTGGGGCCGCACCAATACCAGTATTCGGTAGTTACCGCGCGGCTACCGGAATCGCGCGTGTTCCTGTATCTCGTCGACTGCCCGGCGCTGTACGCGCGCACGCGCCTGTATACGGAGGATGTGGACGAGCACCTGCGCTTCCTCGTGCTCACGCATGCCGCGCTCGAGTCCTGCCGGCGCATGGATTGGAGCCCGAACATCCTGCACTGCCACGACTGGCATACGGCGTTCGGGCCGCTGCTCCTCAAGAGCAAGTATCGCGCCGACCGCCTGCTCGCACGCACCAAGAGCGTGCTCACGATCCACAACATCGGCTACCAGGGGGTGTTCCCTGCTGCCGCCGCGGCCGCTGTCGGTCTCGGAGCGCAGACGGACCTGCTGCAGCAGGACGACCTGCGCGCCGGGTATGTGAATTCACTGAAGCACGGGATTCTTTTCGCCGACGCGATCACGACGGTGAGCCCTACCTACGCGCGCGAGATCCGCACCGCGGAGTACGGCATGGGGCTGCAGGGCGCGCTCAGCCTGCGCGGCGACGCGGTGCTCGGCATTCTGAACGGCGCGGACTATGACCACTGGGATCCGCGCTCGGATCGTTACCTGCCGCGGCACTACGGGCCCCGCGAACTCGCCGTGAAAGCGGAGCTCAAGCGCGAGTTCCTCGCGCGGCTGCGGCTCAAGGCGGACCCGCGGACGCCGCTCATCGGCCTGGTCGCGCGCCTGACCGCGCAGAAGGGGCTCGAAGTGCTGTTCGACTCGCTCCCCGCCCTGCTCGCGCGCCGCGATGTCTGCTTCGTGGCGGTCGGGAGCGGCGAGCAGCGCTACGAGTCGTTCTTCGCCGAGCTGCAGCAGCAGTTTCCGCTGCGCGCCGTGTTCCGCCGCGGCTACAGCGAGGAGCTGGCGCACTGGGTGGAGGCCGCGAGCGACCTGTTCGTGATGCCCTCGCGCTACGAGCCTTGCGGCCTGAACCAGATGTACAGCATGCGCTACGGGACGGTCCCGATCGTGCGCAACACCGGCGGCCTTGCCGATTCCGTCCACCACTACGATCCGATCACGCGGCGCGGCACCGGCATCGTCTTCAACGATTTCAATTCCGAGGCGATGTCCTGGGCGCTCGACACCGCGCTCGACCTGTACGAACAGCCCGAGGTATGGCGCGACATCATGCGCCAGGGCATGGCGGAGAATTTCTCGTGGGAGCGGCAGGGGGCGCTCTACATGCAGCTCTACCGGCGCCTGGTCGGCTGACTCGCACCGGTGCGGCGACCGCTCAGCGCAGCTTGAACGTGCCGGTTTCGTGGAACGGAATCGTGCGCAGCATCCCGCTGGCGAGCGAAACCTTGCCGGCAATCCGGTAGCCGATGGCGTCGCCGTTCAGCGCGTCGCGATTTCCGATGAGCTTGAACAGCGCGCCGGCCAGGTTCGCGGTGACGTTCATGTCGAACTCGGCCTCGCCGAAGGCTGGCACCGTGAACGCAGCCGCCGAAATCCCGTGCGCGAATTGCTCACCGGCGACTTCCATGTCGTACACCAGGCCCTTCACCGGCAGCGCCCGGTCATTCGGATTCTGTACCCGCATGCGCACCTTGAGCCGCTGCTCGAACATCTCGGACTTCACGATCTCGGCGCCCACGATCGCGAGCCTGGGCGTCTCGAGCTTCGGTGCCAGATAGCTGCAGGCGAGCAGCGTCTGCGCGGCGATGAACAGCGCCGCGACGCGGGCGCAGCGGCGCGTCTTCCCGGTTCCGGTCACGTCGCGACTCCTTTCGTTGACGGACGGATCCATGCTAGCAGACATGGCGATGCGGGTGGACGTAGGCGTACCCAGCCGCCCGCCGCACCCCATCGCGATGCCGCAGGGGATTCCCGCCGCGATCAGTGGGCCGGCGCCGCGGCGCGCCCATACAGGTAGTTCAGCCACGCGAGATGCCGCGCGGTGTTGATGGGGAGCGTCTGCGAGTCGAGCCGCCAGATCCAGTTTCCGCCCACCGTGCCCGGCGTGTTGAGTCGCGCGCGCGAATCGAGGCCGAGCAGATCCTGCGCGGGAATCACGGCGAGTTCCGCGACCGAGCCGAGCGCGGTGCGGACGAAGGCTTCCGGCATCTCTCCCGGACGGATGCGCAGATAATCGTTGACCCGCCCCAGGGTCGCGCCATCGAGCGTCGCATACCAGCCGAGCGAGGTGTCGTTGTCGTGCGTACCGGTGTAGACGATTGAGTGTCGAACGTGGTTGTGCGGCAGGTGCGGGCTGGCGGGATTGCCGTCGAAACCGAACTGCAGCACGCGCATGCCCGGCAGGCCGAAGTCGCTCTGCAGTTTCACGACGTCGGGAGTGATCACGCCGAGATCCTCGGCCACGAACGGCAGGTCGGGAAAATCGCGGCGCACCGCCCCGAGCAGCGCGTGCCCGGGCGTATCCCGCCACGCGCCGGCACGCGCATCTTCAGCACTCGCCGGCACCGCCCAGTGCGCCGCGAGTCCGCGGAAATGATCGATGCGCAGGACATCGAAGCGCTCGAGCTGATGCGCGATGCGCGCTCGCCAGAAGGCGAAGCCCGTACGCCGTGCCCGACTCCACTCGTACAGCGGGTTGCCCCACAGCTGGCCTTTTTCCGAGAAGTAATCCGGCGGCACGCCCGCCACCGCGGTGGGCCGTCCGGCCGCGTCGAGCTGGAACTGTTCGCGGTGCGCCCAGACATCGACGGCGTCGGGGGCGACGTAGATCGGCAGGTCGCCGAACAGGCGCACGCCGCGCGCATGCGCGTACTCGCGCATCGCGCGCCACTCGCATTCGAAGCGGAACTGCTCGAGCGCCGCCCGCTCGATGCGCGGAGCGAGCTCCGCGCGCGCGGCGCTTAGCGCGTCTGTCTCCCGATCCCGCAGCGGCACCGGCCATTCCCACCAGCGCTGGGCCGGCTGCGATTCCCCGAGCGCGACGAACAGCGCATAGTCATCGAGCCAGGCCGCGGAACGCTTGCGGAACGCGGCATAAGCAGCGCGTTCCTCGGCCGTTTCCACGGCCAGGCGGTCGCGGTCGTCGCTGCCGCCAAGCAGGCGCGGATCCCCGGCATGGTCGGATCGCGTCCAGTACGGCGACCCGTCGGAGCCCACCGGGCCGACCGGCAGGAGCTGCCAGACGCTGAATCCCGCCGTGGCCAGCCAGTCGATCCACGCCCGCGCGCGCGCGCCAAACACCCCGCCCGCGCCTGCCGTCGGCAGGAGCGAAGCGATGTCGAGCAGCGCCCCGGCGCGACGGCGGTCGAAGACCGGTAAGCGATCGGTGCGGGAACGCCGGGCCATCTACTTACTCCGCATACGCGCGGCGCATGACGCCGCCGCGCTCCGGCGCGCCGTGGCCGGCGACGGAGACCGGATGCGAGAGACTCTCCGGCGGTTCGAGCTCGAGCATCCGGTAGAGCGTGGTGAGCTGGCGGCGATAGAGCCGGTCGAAACTCGCCACGGCGTCGGCCGGATTGTAGTCACCGAACCACCAGAACCAGTCGGAGCTCTCGCACAGCGCCAGCTGGCGCTCGAGCCGCTCGCGTAGCGGCGCAGCCGGTGCATGCGCCGCGAGCGCGCGATCGTAGGCGAGCTTGGCCTCGCAGAGCAGGTCCCAGCCGGCGTTCTTCGAAGGCTCTCCAATCCAGGTCGCGAGCGTGCCGTGAACCCAGCTCCCGGCCACGACTCGCCCGAGCGGCAGCGGCTCGAGCCCCCGCGCCGTCAGCTCCGAAAGCGTCGTCAGCTCGAGCTGCGGGTGCTCGGCGAGCGCGGCATACATCGCCCGCAGGAAATAGAAGCCGTTGAACGGATAATGCTCCCAGGCATTCTCTCCATCGAGCGCGATCAGCACGCAGCGCCCCGGCTCGCCGGCGTAGCGATCCGCGAGCTGCCCGAGCTCGTGCGCGAGGTTGCGCGCCGCATCGTCGCCGTGCCAGCTCGCATAGCTGAATCCGATCAGGTCGGAGAGATTGTCGTCACGGAAGAAGCAGCGCAGCTTCTGGCCCGGGATCCGGTACGCGCGGTCGAAGTGCGCGGCGCTGCCGCCATTGGCGTCCAGCTCGCCGGCCAGCGCCAGGCTGGCACGCAGCACGTTCGCGCTGGTCGCCACCCAGTCGAAGCCCGACCGATCGATGAGCTCGAGCACCTCCGCGCTGACGGCACCCTCGGCGGGCCAGCAGCCCCGCGGGCGGCGACCGAAATGCCGCTCGAACACGCGCAGCGCTTCCTCCATCTGCCACGCGGCCCGCGCCGCTCCGCCCGGATAGGCCGCGTGTTTCGGCAGCGGCGAAGCGGGGGCGGATTCGCGCGCCACCTTGAAGTCATAGAGCAGCGGCAGGATCGGATGCGAGTACGGCGACACCGCGAGCTCGCACTGCCCACGCTCGGCGAGCGCGCGATAGCGGGGAACGATGCCGTTCAGGGTCTCCCCGACGAGGGTGAGGAGCGTGCGGCGATCCGCGGCGGTGAAGTGGTTCTTGCGCTGCATCAGCGCCGCCACGCGCGCATCCGCGATGCGCACGCTCTCGCCGAGCCACGCCAGGTGATACCAGACGGCGACATCGACTAGGAAGCCGTCGGAGACGTAGTCGATGCGCTCGAGCCGCGCGAGCGGCTCGGCGACTGCAACCAGCTCGCGATACGGCTCGAAACGTTCGATCATGTTCGCCCGCTGCGCTTTCAGGCAGGCCTCGAGCAAGGCGAGGCGCGCCGCGGGTGCCGCGGGGAGCGGGCCAGGTCCGAGCGCCGCGAGCACCGGATCGGGCAGGCC
>JBAVOB010000273.1:0-3408 GCA_049691655.1 Steroidobacteraceae bacterium
GCGTGGCCAGAGTCTGCGCCGCCGATGCAACCGACCTATCCGCCGGCACCGCAGCCCCGGGGTACCCGGCCACCGCCGCAGCGACCGTCAAAGAGAGGAGCCATCGACGGGACACGTCAGTCCTCGCGGCCGCCGCCCGGCGCCAATACTTCCCGGCTTCCGTTCGACTGCAGCGGACCGACGACTCCCGCGGTCTCCATCGCTTCGAGCATGCGCGCCGCCCGGTTGTAGCCCACCTTCAGACGTCGCTGCACGTAACTGATGGACGGTTTGCGTTCCTCGACGACGATCTTGACTGCTTCGTCGTACAGCGGGTCCTGCTCCGAATCGACGACTCCGCCACCCTCGCCCTCGCCTTCCTCATCGCTGAGGCCCGGAATCGGCAGCTTCGGCCCCGATAGCACTTCCTCGAGGTAGTCAGGCGGTTCGGAAGTCCTGAGCGCCTGGACCACCCGGTGCACCTCCGCATCCGAGACGAATGCGCCGTGGATGCGTACGGGCGTCGAAGTGCCGGGTGGCAGGTAGAGCATGTCGCCATGCCCGAGGAGCGACTCGGCGCCGCCCTGGTCGAGAATCGTGCGCGAGTCCACCTTTGCCGACACCTGGAACGCGATGCGGCAGGGAATATTCGCCTTGATGAGCCCCGTGATGACGTCGACGGACGGGCGCTGCGTAGCGAGCACGAGGTGGATGCCGGACGCGCGCGCCTTCTGCGCAAGGCGCGCGATCAGCTCCTCCACTTTCTTGCCGACGATCATCATCAGGTCCGCGAGCTCGTCGATGATCACGACGACGTAAGGGAGCGGCGCCAAGTCGGGAATCTGCCTCTGGTCGATCGTCGGGTCGTTGGCGGCCCGCATCATCATCACCGGATCCCGGATCGGCTTGCCCTGATCGAGCGCCTCTTGCACCCGCTTGTTGAACCCGCCGATGTTGCGCACCCCGAGTGCCGCCATGAGCTGAAACCGCCGCTCCATCTCGGCAACGCCCCAGCGCAGTGCGTTCGCGGCCTGCTTCATGTCGGTGACGACCGGGGCGAGCAGATGCGGGATGCCCTCGTAGACCGAGAGCTCGAGCATCTTCGGATCGATCATGATGAGGCGCACGTGCTCGGCCGTCGCCTTATAAAGGAGTGACAGCACCATCGCGTTGATCGCGACCGACTTGCCCGAGCCCGTCGTGCCGGCAATCAACAGGTGCGGCATGCGCGTGAGATCGATGACCATGGGCTGGCCGCCGATGTCCTTGCCAAGCGCGAGCGCCAATGGCGATGCCATCTCGTCATAGGCCTTCGACTTGAGAATCTCGCCGAGGGTGACGAGCTCGCGCGCCTCGTTCGGGATCTCGAGACCCATGACGCTCTTGCCTGGAATGACCTCCACGACACGCACGCTGATAGCCGACAGCGCGCGCGCCAGGTCCTTCGAGAGCGCCGAGATCTGGCCCACTTTCACGCCGGGCGCCGGCCGCAGCTCGAAGCGAGTGACGACGGGGCCCGGCTGCACCGCAACCACTTCCACGTCGATGTCAAAGTCCTTCAGCTTCAGCTCGACGAGGCGCGACATGGCTTCAAGCGCCTCGGGTGAATAAGACGCCTGCCGTGCCGGCGGATCGTCGAGAATCTTGAGCGGCGGCAGTTCGTTCGCCTTGATCGTTTCAAAGAGCGGCACCTGCCGCTCCTTCTCGACCCGCTCACTGCGCTCGACCGCCAGCGACGGCGGTTCGATGCGCGGCTTGGCGCGGCTGGCCGCCTTCTTCTCGTCGGCATCCACCACGATCCGGCGCGCTTCCTTGCGCTCGCGTCCTTCGGCCGCATCGCGAGCGGTCGACGATCGATTGCGCAGCCACCCGATGCCCTGCCAGGTCCACGCGCCGAGCCGGTCCATCACGGTCATCCAGGACACGCCGAACGCCAGCGAAACGCCGGCCATCCATGCTGCGAGCAGCAGGAGCGTCGCGCCGAGAAAATGCAGCTGCGATGCCAGTCCGCTGCCCACCAGGCTGCCAACGACGCCGCCCGCGGTTTCGCGCAGCGCCGCAGCGCCCCAGTGCAGCGTCGCCAGCGCCGAGCTCGCAACCAGCAGGATGACGAAGCCGGCGATGCGAACGGCGGTATTCACGCGTGAGACAGGCAGCTGCTGTTTGCGGCCATGGCGGAACATCACCCCGCACGCGGCGGCGAGTACCAGCGGAAACAGGAAGGCGGGGCGACCGAACAGGAAGAACAGCGCATCGGCGACCCAGGCACCGGCGGGACCCATGAGGTTGCGGACGCCGCCGCCTTCGCCGGTGGAAGAGAATCCCGGATCCTCCGGGCTATAGCTGATCAGCGCGAGGAACAACAGCGCCGCGACTACGCCGAGGCCGATGAGCGCGCTCTCGCGCAGGCCGCGCGCCACGGCGGCGGTCAATCGCAGCGAGGTTCTGGCTTGCGCCCGGTCGACGGCCAAATCGTGAATCTCATGGAAGCTTTATGCCCTAGGGTGTTGATTCTACTGAGATCGCCCACATCACAACAAGCCGGGAGCGAGAAGCTGTTGGCCGCGGTGGCAGCGTTCCCTAACATGCCGCATGACGGCGTCGCGAATCGCCGGCGGGATCATACATGAGTGCCAAGACGCATAGCCGGCTGATCATTCTCGGTTCGGGGCCCGCCGGCTACAGCGCTGCCGTCTACGCGGCGCGCGCCAATCGCAAGCCATTGCTGATCACCGGTCTCGAGCAGGGCGGTCAGCTCATGACCACGACCGACGTCGACAACTGGCCGGGCGATGTCGAAGGCCTGCAGGGACCGGCGCTGATGGAGCGCATGCGACGCCACGCCGAGCGCTTCGCGACAACGGTCGTGACCGACCACATTCACAAGGTGGATTTGTCGAAGCGTCCGTTCACGTTGCAGGGCGACGCTGCAACGTACAGCTGCGACGCGCTGATCGTCGCGACGGGCGCTTCGGCGAAATACCTCGGCCTGCCGTCGGAGGAGCGTCTGCGCGGTCATGGCGTCTCGGCGTGCGCCACCTGCGACGGGTTCTTCTTTCGCAACCAGCGCGTTGCGGTGATCGGGGGCGGCAACACGGCGGTCGAGGAAGCGTTGTACCTGGCGAATATCGCCGCGCACGTCACGCTGGTACATCGCCGCGACCGCTTGCGTGCCGAGAAGATCCTGCAGGACCGGCTGTTCGCCCACGAGAAGAGCGGCAAGGTCTCGATCCTGTGGAATCACGCCGTGGAGGAGATTCTCGGGGATGAGACCGGCGTCAGGGGCGTAAAGGTGCGCGGCGCCGGCGGGCGCACGCAGGATCTCGATGTCACCGGCGTTTTCATCGCGATCGGGCATCAGCCCAATACGAGTCTATTCGAGGGCCAGCTCGCGATGCGTGAGGGCTATATCACCGTGAAGAGCGGGAC
>JBAVOB010000274.1:0-2550 GCA_049691655.1 Steroidobacteraceae bacterium
GCGTCGGCGAGCGATTCCGCCGTCTGCACCCGGTTCAGGAGCCGCAGCGCCGCGGCCGGACCCTGCACCATGGAACCCAGGCGGCGGGCCGCGCCTTTCTCGCCCGGGCTCCCGAGCTCCATGACCGCGAAGCGCCCGCCGGGCAGGCGATCGAGCTCGCCGGCGATTTCATCGAGCGCATCGACGCAGACGGCCTCGAGGGAGTCGCCGAGCACCGTCTCGACGGCGCGCTCCCAGCCCGGCTCGACTTTCAGGATTTCGGCCAGTCGTTCGCGCGATCCGAACCCTGCCCGCGATAGCCATTCCGACACGCCGTTCGATGCGCGCCCGAGCGCCGCCTTCTGCACCGCTTCCAGGGATAGCTGCTCGGAGCGCAGCCGGTCGCGCGCCTCGCGCGCAGCCTCGATGCTTTCCTCGAGCTCGACCTGGCGTGCGCGCAACCGCTGAATCGATTCGTACGCACTGGCGTGCAGGCGCACCAGCTCGTCGCTGCGGAGGCGAACCTGCGACTCGCGTGCTGCGAGGTCATCGAACGGCGTCGCGCCCCGTGGCGCCGCGAGGCCCGCGCGCTCGCCCGCCAGCCGTTCGCCGTGGCTCGTCAGACGCCGCGACTGATTGTCCAGCTGCTCGATGCGTGCGCGCTCCACTTGCGTCGTCTGCTGGGCGGCGCCGAGATCGCGGTTGAACACCTCCCAGCGCTGCTGCCACTCAGCGACCGCGCTCTCCGCCGCGTCGAGCGATCGGGTCGCGTCCTGCTCGGCCAGCTGCGCCTGCTCGAGTTGCGGCTCGAGCTGTCGCAGGTCCGCGCGCAACGCCGCCAGATCGCGCTGATCGCGTTCGATCTGCGCCGCGAGTTCGCTCAACGTCGTCTCGGCCTTGGTCAGGTCGCTGCGCTGCCGCTCGCGCAGCTCGCGGGTGTGCTGGATGTTCTGCTCGGTGCGCGTGATCTGCGCACCGATCTCGTAGTACCGTCCCTGCACGGCCGCGAGCCGATCATTCTGTTCCGCGTGGAAGCCGCGGTGCTTCTCGATCGCCGCCTCGGCCGCACGCTGGTCCGCGAGCGCTGCCTGCATGGCGAGTTCGCAGCGTCGCACCGCGCCATCGTGTACACCCGCACCACTCTCCAGGTCGCGCAGCCGCAGGGCGAGCACTTCGGCCGCGAGCCGGCGCTCCTGGTCCTTGAAGGCCTGATAGCGGCGCGCGACACCCGCCTGGCGCTGCAGGTGACGGATCTGCTTGTCGACCTCGTCGCGCACGTCCTGCAGGCGCTCGAGGTTCTCGCGCGTGTCCGCGATGCGCGCCTCGGTCTCCTTGCGCCGTTCCTTGTAGCGCGAGATGCCCGCGGCTTCCTCGAGGAAGGCGCGCATGTCGTCCGCCTTGGCCTCGATCACGCGCGAGATCATCCCCTGCTCGATGATCGCGTAGCTGCGCGAACCGAGACCGGTGCCGAGAAACAGGTGCGTGATGTCCTTGCGCCGGCAACGAGCCCCGTTGATGAAATAGACCGACGTGCCATCCCGCGAAACCGTGCGCTTCAACGAAACCTCGCCGAAGCCCGCGTAGGCGCCGCCGATCTTGCCATCGCTGTTGTCGAACAGCAGCTCGACCGAGGCCGTGCCGATCGGCTTGCGCTCGCTCGAGCCGTTGAAGATCACATCGGCCATCGAGTCGCCGCGCAGGTGGCGCGCAGACAATTCACCCATGACCCAGCGCACCGCGTCGATGATGTTCGACTTGCCGCAGCCGTTCGGGCCGACGACACCGGCAAGATTGCTGGGGAAATGCACCGAGGTCGGATCGACGAAAGACTTGAATCCCGCCAAACGGATTCGCGTAAGTCGCATCGGACGGTACCCTCGGAGCGTGGTGAGAGCGCAGCGCGGTAGTGTAAAGTAATCGCTTCCCGCAATCGATGCGGATCCGCTCCGCCCGGTCTGCCCGTGCCATCCCAGCCATCGACCCGAGTCGAGACTTTTCCGAATCCCGCGCCCGATCGTGACTACACGATCCGGATGTCGATCCCGGAATTCACCTGTCTGTGCCCGAAGACCGGCCAGCCGGACTTCGCGACACTCGAGCTCGAGTACGTGCCCGACCGCCTGTGCGTCGAGTTGAAGTCGCTGAAGCTCTACATCTGGTCGTTCCGCGACCGCGGCGCGTTCCACGAAGCGATAACCAATGAGATCCTCGACACGCTCGCGGCGACTACTGCCCCGCGCTTCATGCGCCTCACGGCGCGATTCAACGTGCGGGGCGGCATCGGCACGACCGTCGTCGCAGAGCGACGACAGCCCGGTTGGGCGCCCGCGCCAGCCGCCGCGCTGCCCTGAAGGCCGGCGCGTTGCGCGGTAATCACCGCGGTTTCTGCAGACCTGTACACCCCGGGAGCGGCCGGTATAATCCCGCGTCCTTCAGGAGCCCCCCCGCGTCCAAGGAGTGATTGATGCCTGCGAGAAAATCCGGCGTGAAGGCCGCCAAGCCAAGGAAACCGGCGATTCGGCACGCGAGCCGCAAGCCCGCGCCCCGCAAGCATGCGGCGAAGGCCCGGCC
>JBAVOB010000275.1:0-17857 GCA_049691655.1 Steroidobacteraceae bacterium
GCCACCGCCCGCCGGCAGTGTCGTCGATCATCCCCCCGACCCGAGCGCGCCCGCGCGGGCGGGCGGCCCGCTACCGGGACTGAGCGCCGCGCAGAAAGCATTGTTCGACGAAAGTCTCGATGCGTTCAACGAGCTGAATTCGGTCAAGGGCAGCGAGGCGACCGGCGCAGGACTCGGCCCGCGGTTCAATCTCGACAGTTGCTCGGGCTGCCACGCATTTCCGGCTGTCGGCGGGTCGAGCGGCTTCGTCAACCCTCAACCGATCGCCGCGAAGCGCGAAGGCGCGAGAAACGATGCGGAAATCCCGTTTCTGCACTCCGACGGCCCGGTCGTCGAGGCGCGGTTCAAGTGGTTGATGGATGCTGACGGGAATTTCCGGCTCGATGCCAGGAAGCGGGATGCGGGCGGGCGTCGACCAGACGGCGGCGTCCATGCGTTGTTCACCATCGCGGGCCGGTCGGACGCGAGCGGTTGCGAGATTCCGCAGCCGCCACTCAAACAGGCCTGGAATCGCGACAACGTAAGTCTGCGCGTTCCCACGCCGCTGTTCGGCCTCGGGCTGATCGAGGCGATCAGCGAAGCCGAGATCATGGCGAATAGCCTCGAGAACATGCGGGCGATTTCCACTGTGCCGCAAGATTACGCCGGGAAAACAACTCAGGACGCCCGACAGACCCAGCGTCTGGCTCAGGTCGGCGACCGAATCAAGATGTATGAACGACTCGGCATCGTCGGGCGACCTGGCCGCGGGCGCCAGAACCGTTCGGGCAATGACAGCACGATCACTCGATTCGGTTGGAAAGCGCAGAACAAGTCGCTGCTGCTGTTCGCGGGCGAGGCCTATAACGTCGAGCAAGGTGTAACCAACGAGTTGTTTCCAAACGAGCGTGATGAGGAGGCGACACCATTGCCCGACGCGTGCAAGCGGAACGCGACGCCCGAAGACGACATCAATTTCGAGCTGCTCGATGCTCCGGGTACTGGGCCCGCCGAGCCCCCTGCCAAGCAGTTTGCCGCGATCGCCGGCGATTTCATCAAGTTCGAGCTCTTCATGCGCATGCTCGCGCCGCCGCGCCCCGCGTGCGATCTGACAACGCCGGGCGATTGCGCCGAGAACATCGTGCGCGGCAGCGCGATTCTCGATCAGGTTTACTGCTCGGCTTGCCACGTACGCCGGTTGCAGATTGGTCAGGCAGCAATCGAGGCGGTCAGCGCGCAGCAATACGCGAATCTCTATTCCGATTTGCTGTTGCACAAGATGGGAAGTTGCCCGCCGAATCGCGATCACACAGCCAAGTGCCTGGCGGACGGCATCTCTCAGGGTGAGGCGCAGGGCGACGAATTCCGCACGGCGCCGCTCTGGGGCGCAGGTCAGCGGGTGTTTTTTCTACACGATGGCCGTGCGCGCGACCTACCCGCGGCAATCCTTGCGCACAAAGGCCCGGGCTCGGAGGCTAACGCTGTCATACGGCTATACGAGCAGCTACCGACTTCGTCGAAGCAAGATCTAATCGATTTTCTGCGCTCGCTGTAGTTCGCACTTGCGGCGCGGGCGGCGGCGGACCCCACAGCAGTTCTTCGAGCGACAGCCGCCATCGTGAACGGCGGGTTCGATTGCGGGGCGTTGAACGCGGCCGCCGCGCGTGCCAGCATTAGGACTATCATGACAGCCCGCGCGCGCCACGGCGCGATGTCATCGCGGAAAAAAAGGGGAAATCCCATGAAGCTTTACCATCACCCGGTTTCCACCACCAGCCGACCAGTCGTGCTGTTCGCGAACGAGGCGGGCATCGACCTCGATTACCAGATCGTCGATCTGTTCACCGGCGAGCAGTACAAGCCGGCGTACGAGGCGATCAATCCTAGCCACCAGGTGCCGGTCCTCGAGGACGACGGCTTTCGGCTGACCGAGAGCGCGGCGATCCTCAAGTATCTCGCCGAGAAGAAGAAGTCCGCCGCCTATCCGTCCGATCCGCGCCAGCGGGCGCGCGTCAACGAGCGGATGGATTGGTTCAGCACGGGTTTCAACCGGGACTTTTCCTACGGTTTCGTCTATCCGCAGATCTTTCCTTCCTTGCGCCGCTCCGACGCAGCCGTGCAGGCGGGGACGATCGCGTTTGGCAGGGAGAAAGCCCTCGGCTGGCTCAAGATCCTCGACCACAGCCTCATCGGAGCGCGCAATGGCTACCTGTGCGGGGAGGCGATTACGATCGCCGACTACTACGGCGCCATCATGATCCTGGGGGGTGAAGCCATCGCGTGCGATTTCGGCGCGTATCCGAATGTCCTGCGCTGGCTCGGCAACATGAAGGCACTGAAGAGCTGGGCGAAGGTCAACGAGGCGTTCTACAAGTACATGGTCGAGCCCAACAAGGGCAAGCCGTTCTTGAGGCCGTGAGGACGCGTCGCGGCTCGAAGCGTCCGGAAGGAGAGGGCATGATCAAGGGACTGCACCACAACGCGTATCGGTGCCGCGACTCGGAGCAGACGCGGCAATTCTACGAGGACTTCCTCGGCCTGCCGCTGGCGGGCAGTCTCGAGATTCGGGAGTCGAAGACTGGTCGGCCGACCTCGGTGCTGCATACTTTCTATCGGCTTGATGACGGTTCATACCTCGCTTTCTTCGAGGCGCCCGACATGCCGTTCGAATGGAAGACGCAACACGATTACGACCTGCACATCGCCCTCGAGGTCGAGCCAGCGGTGCTCACGGAGATGCTGGCGAAGGGCAAGGCGCGCGGTTTCGAGACACGCGGGATCTCCGACCACGGGTTCGTGCGTTCAATCTATTTCCGCGACCCGAACGGCTACGTGATCGAACTCACCGCGAAGACCGCGGAGCACGCGCGGATGATGGATCCGGCGACGAACCGAGCGCGCGCGATCCTGCAGCGGTGGCAGGCGGAAAAATCGCAGGCGCCGACGGGCACCGGCTGACCCGGCACGTCCCGGCGCGCACGCAGCGTGGCGAGACCGCGACAACCGCGGCATGCCTACATGATGACCCCGACCGACGACACCCATTATTATGAACCGCGGAAGGGCCACGGGCTGGCGCACGACCCGTTCAACTCGATCATCGCACCGCGCCCGATCGGGTGGATATCCACCCATGATGGTGCCGGCCATCACAACCTCGCGCCCTACAGCTTCTTCAATGCGTTCAATTACGCGCCGCCGATCGTCGGGTTCGCGAGCATCGGCTACAAGGACACCGTGCGAAACGTCGAGCGGACGAGGGAGTTCGCGTGGAATCTCGTCACGCGCCCGCTTGCCGAACAGATGAACGCGAGCAGCGCGACCGTCGCGCCCGAGGTCGATGAATTCGTGCTCGCGGGGCTCACGCCGGCGCGCTCATCGAAGATCGGCGCGCCGCGCGTCGCGGAGAGTCCGGTCAATTTCGAGTGCCGGGTAACCCAAATCGAACAGCTGCACGATGTCTCCGGCGCCGCGGTTGAGACCTGGCTCGTGCTCGGCGAGGTCGTCGCGGTGCACATCGCGCGGCGATTGCTGCTCGATGGAGTCTACACGACCGCGGAGGCGCAACCGGTGCTGCGCGGCGGTGGTGGCGGGGATTATTTTGCGATCGGCCCGGAAGCGCTGTTCCGGATGCAGCGGCCGCGATGAAATGTCGCGGCGTCATGTCTACGCAGTCTGGTTAGGGTACGACAATGCCAAAGATTGACATCGCCTCCGCCCCGGCCGCTTCAGGCACACGGTATCCCGCTCCCTTCGACGAGCCCTGCAAGAGGCGCGCGTGGCAACGCCTGGGCGACGCTGCCGGCCTGACGCAATTTGGAGTAAACCTCCTGCGGCTCGCGCCCGGTGTCTGGTCGAGCCAGCGACACTGGCACTCCCATGAAGATGAGTTCGTGTATGTACTCGATGGAGAGGTGGTGCTCGTGACCGACGCGGGCGAGGAGACGCTGCGGGCCGGCGACTGCGCCGGATTTGCAGCCGGGGTACGCGACGGCCATTGCCTGCAGAACCGGTCGCAGCGCGATGCGCAGATCCTCGTCGTCGGATCGCGCAACGATGAGGATCACGGGGAGTATCCGGACATCGACCTGGCATTCACCGCTGGCCGCTATTCCGGCAAGGGCATGTACCGGCACAAAGACGGCGCGCCGTACAGAGGCCATCGATAGGCCGCCGCCACGGCCGATCATGTGACACTGCAGTTGCGTGTGAGATTGTTTTCATAAGCGTCGATACCGCCTCGACATTCAGTACGGGCTTCGCGCCCGCCCGAACGGGGGGTCACGCGCGTTCGGCACGACCGACATGCTTATGTCAAATGTCGCCCGTGCTGCGACGCCGACGTCTCGCGCGCATCACGGTTGCCGGGGAAACGGTGTCAAGCTATCGTTAGGCACGTTCGGCCTACCAATAACAAGTAGAACTAGGGGAACTCGCTCATGAGCAGGAATCGCTATCGGCTGGCTGTGTCCGGCGGCGCGGCCACACTCTCCCTTTTCGTTCTGGCAACGGCCGGCTCGCTCGGGCAGACGGGAACGTCTGCGCCGGTTCTCAAGCACGCTGCGAGGACGGTGCTGAACACCGCTCCTGCACGAGGCGTCGCGGATCGCGATGCGTCGCTCAAAGAGCGCCGCATCTCCAGCCAGGGCGACCCGGATGCGCGGGAAGCCGGCTCGAACAAGCATGCAGTCTTCGGTGGCAATGAATTTCGCGACGCCCTCTACACCCCGGCGCTCGAAGCATTCCTGAAGCGCGCCTATCCGGCCGACGACATTCCAGGGGAAGCGAGCGTCGCTGCCTGGAACGGCTGGACGGAGCTGAACCGGAACAAGCGTTCCGATGGCACCTGGCAGCTGATCGGGCCGAGCGTCGCGAGCGTGCCCGGCGTACTGAACTTTCTGGGAGACACCGCTCCCTACATCACCGCGGGCCGCGTGACGGCCATGGCGCTCGCGCCAAATTGCGGCGAAGGTTTTTGCCGACTCTATGTCGGGGCCGCGGGTGGCGGCGTGTGGCGAACGAACAAGGCGCTGCGCGGCAGTTCTTCGCAGAAGTGGGAGTATGTCTCCGCAACCTTCGGCACGAATGCCATTGGGTCATTGCTCCTCGATCCCAACGATCCGACCGGCAATACGCTCTATGCCGCGACGGGTGAGTTCAATGCTTCAGGCGACTCGGAGGCCGGAGTCGGCATCTACAAGACGTCCAATGGCGGCGACACCTGGGCGCTAGTTCCGGGGAGCGACAAGTTCTTCCAGCGTTCCATCGGCCAGATGGCCTTCGACAAGGACGGGAATCTGCTGGTGCCGATCGGCAGCGGCGTCCGCGGCGTCAGTTCTGTGACCAGTGGTGCTTCATCGAGCCCCGCTACGGGTTATCCGCTGGCAACGCGCGGCCTATATCGGCAGACCGGCAGCACTTTTGCGCTCATCCGGGGAATTGTCGCTACCTCGACGGCCCGTGGATCCACTACCGTGGCCACCGACCCCACGCATCCCGGCGTTATCTATGTCAATGAGTTTTCGCGCGGTATCTGGCGCTCGATGGACAATGGCACGACCTGGAGTCAGATCTTCTCGCCGCTGAATGCGACCCGGAGCACCGACCGCGCTGAATTCGCCGTCACGACCCTGAAGAACGGCAAGACCCGCATGTACGTCGGCGTCGGCAATCAAACTGATAGCGGAGCAAACCGAGCTCGCGTGTATCGCACGGATGATGCATTGACTGTCACGCCCGGTTTTCTCGACCTGACTACGGACCAGAACATCGGCTACTGCACGGCCCAGTGCTGGTATGACAACTTCGTTTATACGCCGGCGGGCTTCCCCGACGTAGTGTATCTCGGCGGCTCGTTCAGCTACGGCCAGCTTGGCGGGGTTTCCAACGGCCGGGCGGTTCTGCTCTCCTCGGACGCGGGCGCGACCTGGAGCGATCTGACCCAGGACGGCGATCCCACCCACGCCGAGTTCACACACCCGGACCAGCACGCCATCGTGACGCTACCGGGCAACCCTTTCCGGTACTGGGAAGGGTCCGACGGCGGTGTTGTTAGCTCCGATGGGCGGTTCGCGGACGTTTCCTATAAGTGCGATACCCGCGGACTCAACTTGGCTGACACGAAGCTGTGCAAGAGCCTGCTCTCGCGCGTACCGCACCAGCTGGCGAATGACATCAACCGGGGCTTCTCGACGCTGCAGTTCCAGAGCCTCTCGGTCAGTCGGCAACACCGCAACAACCTGATCCAGGGAGGCACGCAGGATAACGGCACCTGGCAGAACAGCGTGGACGACGATGACGATGCCAATTTCCGCTGGAACCAGATTATTTACGGCGATGGCGGGCAGTCGGGCTTCAGCGTCACGAACGACGCGCTGCGCTTCAACACGTTCACGGGCCAGGCCTCTGATGTGAACTTTCGCAATGGTGACCCGACCAAATGGGTGATCGCAACCGGCCCGATCGTGAACAGCCCGGAAGGCGCGTATTTCTATCCGCCGGTCATCGCGGACCCGAACCCCAGGAAGGCACGGTCCATCTTCCAGGGATCCTTCTCGGTGTGGCGCACTCAGGACTGGGGCGGGAATCGGGATTATCTCGAGGCCAACTGCCCTGAGTTCACGACGTCCGCCGCCGATCCAGCGTGCGGTGACTTCGTCACGATCGGCCCGGCGGGGCAGACGGATCTGACGGATACGCTGAATTTTCCGGCCGCCGGTGTGTACGGTGATACGCGGCGGGGTGCGGCCGTGGCCTGGCTCGAACGCGCTCCGCAGAATACCGGCACGATGTGGGCCGCCACCGGGGCGGGCCGCGTGTTCATCAGCGACAACGCCAACGATGCCGCTGCGTCCGTGCGCTGGTACCGGCTCGACGCCGGCAACTGTCCGCCGAACCGCGCCATCTCGGCGATGGCCGTGGATTCAGGCAATGCGAACCATGCCTGGATCTCCTACAACGGATACAACGTCACGGCGGGGAGTACCTGTCCCGGACACGTGTTCGAGGCAACGCGGGTGCGAGGCACGGGCGCGGCAACGTTCACGGACATCAGCTACAACCTGCCGGACTTCCCCGTCACCGCGCTCGTTCGCGACGATGTTACCGGCGACCTGTACGCCGGGTCTGATTTCGGCGTGATGAAACTGCCTGCCGGGAAGACGACCTGGGTGGTCGCGGGTAGCGGCCTGCCGTTCGTTGAGGTATCGGGGCTCACGATCGTATCCAGTCAGCGAATCCTGTACGCGGCGACCCACGGTCGCAGCGCCTGGTCTTTGACCCTTCCGTAGAGTCGATCCGGGCGAGGTAGTATCCTGCTACCTCGCCAGTTTCTGGTTCGCAGATGCGACGGTTCCCGATGCGACTCCTCATCGCGGGATATCTCGCGTTGGCGCTGCTCGGCTGCGCGCGAGCGAACGGTGGTACTCCGCCGGGCTTTCTGGAGGGGCACCTCAAGATTATTTCGCTGAAAGAGGTGGAGCTGGGCCCGACCGACGCGCAATCGCCGACGCCGGTATCCAAGGCCTATGCCGGTCGCTATGCCGATTACCCGCTGATTGTTCTGGGCAGGAGCGGAAAGAAGGCAATCGCTACCGTGACCGTTGACGAACAGGGTCACTATCGCGTCGCGTTGCCGCCCGGCGAGTATGTCCTCGACGCCAAAGGACGCTCGCCGAAGCGCATTCGCGCGACGCCCAGGCGTTTCAGGATCGTCTCAAGTCGAACGGTCTACCTCGACATGGAACTCGACACCGGAATTCGTTGAGGCCGACGCGTACCGAGGCGCGTGGCGGCAGGCCCGCTACATATTCCTGCGCGACTCCGCGGCCCGGCTGCGCAGTGTTGCCTCCGCACGGCTCCGGCGCGGTTTGTACAATGTCTGTGCAATAATCCGCACTCCTGTTACTAGAATCGATTGATGCGCTCCGCCGCCACCCGGCGCGGGCGGACCCGGGGCTGAGGCGAGGGATGTCGTTGAGTGCGTATCCGGCGGTGCTGAAAGGGCGCAGGTTCGCGCCGCTCCTCCTGGCGTTGCTGGGCAGTGCGCAGTTCGCGTTCGCCGCGGACGACGCGCTCGCTCCGCCGGCAGTCGTCGTGACGGCGTCGAAGGTTCCCTGGGATCTCGCGACGACGCCGGCCATGGTCTCGGTCGTCTCAGGTGACGAGTTGCGTTCCCGCGGCGTGAGTGATCTGCGCACGGCGCTTGCGACCGTGGCGGGGGTGGATATTGCGCCCGGGGGTGATGCGGGACCCGCCGGATCGGTCCCCGGAATGTGGGGATTGAAGGAGTTCGACGCCTTCCTGCTGCTCGTGGACGGCGTGCCCTACGGCGGCGCATTTAATCCCGCGGTTCCGACGCTTGATCTGACCGGCGTCGATCGCATCGAGGTGGTGCGCGGCGCGGCGCCGGTGACCTATGGCGCGACGAGTTTCGTCGGCGTCATCCACGTGATCCACTCGGGGGCTGGATCGACTCCGCAACGCATCAGTGTCGGGGGTGGGACGCGTGCGACCGCGCTCGGCTCGTTCAGCGGCGATCTGCCGGCCATCGGTGGGCTGCGCCAGTCATTCACATTGAATGGGGAGACCCGCGAGTTCGCGCAGCAGGATTCGTCCGTGAGGCGCGTTCATGGATTGTACCGGTCGGGGATGGATCTCGCCGGCGGCACGCTCGGCGTGGATCTCGATCTGACGCTATTGAGGCAGGCTCCCTACAGCCCGCATCCTCGGGAAGGGGCCGCCTTGAGCGACCGCTTCGCGCTGGATGCCAATGTCAATCCACTCGACGGGCGCCAGGACCAGGACCGGGCGCAGCTCAACGCGCGGTTTGCGCGCCCGCTCGGCTCGACGTCACTGACGACCACGCTCTCGATCGCGCATACGGAAACGCACGCGACGCGAGGATTTCTCCGCGCGGATTTTGCGACCGACGGCATCACGCCCAACGCCGACGGATTCCGGCAGCGCGTGGGAGCGACCGACGTCTATTTTGATACCTATCTGTCGATGCGGCCAACCTCGCGGGTCAACGCCGTCGTTGGACTCGACTGGCTCTATGGCAAAGGTACGCAGACCAGCGCCAATTTCGAGTACGCCGTGCTTCCCGACGGCGGTAACCGCCCGCGCTCGAGTGTGCTCCCGATCGATGAAACGACACGGCTGTCTGACGAGCGCAATTTCGGCGGCCTGTACTCGCAGATCGAGTGGCAGCCCACGGACGACTGGAGCCTGACGGCCGGCGCACGCCTTAACCGCACCGCCGAGACGCGCGCGGGCGAAACGGCCCCGTCCGACACGCTGGTCCTGACCGCCGACGCGGATCGCCGGGTGACCACGCGGCTTTCCGGGGTGATCGGTGCGAGTTATCGCCTGTGGTCTCAGGCAGCCGATCATGTCACGGTGTTCGCGGACCTGCGCAGTAGTTATAAACCGGCGGCGGTCGATTTTGGTCCCGAGGTCGAGGGCGGGATCCTCCAGCCCGAGACGGGAAAGAGCGAAGAGCTCGGGCTTCGCGGCCGGGTGCTGGATGGGCGCTGGACGTGGGAGGCGAGTCTGTTCCAGATGGATTTCCGCAACCTCGTCATTCGCGAGAACGTCGGGGGGCTCCCCGCGCTCGCCAACGCCGGCGCGGAGCGGTTTCGAGGCGCCGAACTCGAAACAGCCTGGTTGATCCGCGATTCGCTGCGGCTGATCGGAACCTACGCGTATCACGACGCCGTGTTCACCGACTATGCGCGACTGCGACCCGATGGCTCGATCCAGCAGCTGGCGGGGAATCAGCTCGAACTCTCGCCGCGGCACCTCGCGGCCGTCGGGCTCCTGTGGGCGCCGCCGCGCGGGTGGATGGGCTCCATCATCGCCAGTCATACCGGCAGCCGCTTCCTGAACAAGGGCAACAGCTCGATCGCCGAGGCGTTCACGATGATCGATGCGAGCCTCGGATACCGTGGCACGCGCTGGGAACTGCGCTTGGACGGATACAATCTGAGCGATCGACGTGATCCAGTCGCGGAGAGCGAGCTGGGCGATGCGCAGTTCTACCGGCTCCCGGGCCGATCGGTGGTCATGACGGTGACGAGCCAGCTCCAGTAGAGCGCGACCGACCGGATTGGGACGCAAGGGCGAGCGTCCGGATAGAATATGGCGCCTATGCCGATCGATCAGGACGCCCTCAACAGCTTGCGGCTCGAACGCAACACCGCGTCTGCGCCCCGAAGGTCGCTGCGGGAACGGCGACTCTGGTTGATCGTCGCGCTCGCCACGTCCGCCGCGTTGCTACTGGCCGTGGCGCTCTGGTATCCGCTCACCGCGTCACGGCCGGTAGTGCAGACTTTCACCGTGCAAGCTGCCGGCGGTGGCGCGCAGGCGGCGGTCCTCAATGCTTCCGGTTACGTCGTTGCGCGGCGCCTCGCGACCGTCTCATCCAAGGTCACGGGAAAAGTCGTCGAGGTGCTGATCGAAGAGGGCATGACGGTCAAGCGCGGCCAGCTACTCGCACGGCTCGACGACAGCACGGCGCGGGCGCAGTACGATCTCGCGAACTCGCGGCGCCTCTCCGCGCAGAAGAGCCTCGATGAAGTGAAAGTCCGTCTGGCCGAGGCGCAACGCCAGTTCGTTCGCCAGCAATCGCTGAAGGCGCGGGGTCTGGTAAGCGAAGTCGCGCTCGATAATGCGCAGTCCGAAGTCGCGGCACTTGAGGCGAGGCTCGTCGCGCTGGAAGGCGAAGTGGCTGTCGCCGCCAGCGGCCTGCGGTTGCAGCAGCGCGATCTGGAGGATCTCGAAGTGCGCGCACCTTTTGACGGCGTCGTCACCTCCAAGGACGCGCAACCCGGGGAAATGGTTTCACCCGTGTCGGCCGGTGGCGGCTTCACACGCACCGGCATTGCGACGGTCGTCGACATGGACTCCCGTGAGATCGAGGTCGACGTCAACGAGGCCTTCATCAATCGCGTGCGGGCCGGGCAGCGGACGGAGGCCGTCCTCGATGCCTATCCGGACTGGACCATCCCGAGTCACGTGATCAACATCGTCCCGACGGCCGATCGGCAGAAGGCGACGGTACGCGTGCGGATCGGCTTCGATGAGCTCGATCCGCGCATCCTTCCCGACATGGGGATCAAGGTGCGCTTCCTCGAGGAGGGTACGATTGGTGGCGGGCAGCCGGCCCTGACAGCGAGGGTGCCCGCTGGGGCCGTCGCCCGCGACGGCGAGCAGGAAGTGGTCTGGGTCGTCAAGGGCAATGTGCTTGAGCGGCGTGCCGTGCGAGTCGGTGCCGAGCGCGACGGGCTGCGCGATGCGCTGGCGGGCGTCGCGGCAGGGGAGGTGCTGGTAGCCAGTCCGACGGCAGCGTTGCGCGACGGCATGAAAGTCAGGATCGGGGAGAACGCGAAATGAGCGATGCTGCGATCGTCCGCATCCGCAACGTCACGAAACTCTATCACCGCGGTGTCGAGGACGTGCGCGTGCTCGATGGCCTCAGTCTCGAGGTTCCGAAGGGTGACTTTCTCGCGCTGATGGGACCGAGCGGGTCGGGCAAGACCACACTGCTGAACCTGATCGGCGGCCTCGATCGGCCGACCTCCGGGTCGGTCGAAGTCGGCGGCGTCGCCCTCGAGCGGCTCGGTGACGGCGCCCTCACACGCTGGCGCGCCGAGCACATCGGCTTCATTTTCCAGATGTACAATCTGCTGCCGGTCCTCACGGCGGAGCGCAACATCGAACTCCCGCTGCTCCTGACGGATCTCGGCAGAGCCGAGCGCGCCCGCCGCGTCGCGGCGGCGCTCAAGCTCGTCGACCTCGGCGATCGCGCGCGCCACAAACCGAAGGAGCTTTCGGGCGGCCAGGAGCAACGCGTCGGCATCGCACGCGCGATCGTCACCGATCCCGAGATCCTCCTCTGCGATGAGCCGACCGGCGACCTGGACCGCAAGTCGGGCGACGAGATACTCGAGTTGTTGCAGGCCCTCAATCGCCAGCAGGGCAAGACGATCCTGATGGTCACGCATGACCCGCGCGCGGCCGAGCGGGCACGACACATTCTGCATCTCGACAAAGGCACGCTCGTGCCGCAGGCGGCCTGAGCATGTTGCGGTTTGTCCCGCTCATCTGGGCGAACCTGCGGCGCCGGCCGCTGCGGACGCTGTTCACGTTCCTCTCGATCGTCGTCGCCTTCATGCTCTTTGGCCTGCTGGAGGCGATGCGCAATGGGTTTTTCGGCGGCGCGGAGCTCGCGGGCGCCGACCGCACAATGACGATGCACAAGATGTCGATCATCCAGCAGCTGCCGCGCAGCTACGCGCAGCGCATCAAGACTGTGCCTGGAGTGAAGGTTATCAGCATCCAAAGCTGGTTCGGCGGCTGGTACCAGCAGGAACGCAATCAGCTCACGGCTTTCGCTGTCGATGCGGAGACCTTTTTCCAGGTTTATCCAGAGTACAAGTTATCCGAGGAACAGAAACGCGCCTGGATTGCCGACCGCATGGGCGTGATCGTCGGCAAGGACGTCGCCGCGCGGTTTGGCTGGAAGGTCGGCGATCGCCTGCCCCTGCAGCAAAGCATTCCGTACAAACAGAATGGCAATACGTGGGAAGTAAACGTCGTTGCGATCTTTGACGAGCCGTCCAACAACAGCAATATATTCCTGCACCATGACTATCTGTCCGAGGGCAGCACCTGGGCGAAGGACCGCATCGGCTGGGTGGTCTCGCGGCTTGCCAATCCCGACGACCTGCCGCGTGTCGCCAAGGCCATCGATGCATTGTTCGCCAACTCCTCCACAGAGACCAAGACGGCGAGCGAGAAGACCTGGGTCGGGGACTTTGCGAAGCAGGTCGGCAACATCGGTGTCATCCTGAGTGCGATCGCTTTTGCGGTGTTTTTCACCATGCTGCTCGTGACCGCGAACACGATGGCGCAGTCGGTGCGCGAGCGCACCAACGAGTTCGGCGTCATGAAGACGCTCGGCTTTTCCAACCGCTCCGTCACGGTGATGGTGATCGCCGAGGCGCTGCTGCTGACGGTTCCGGGCGGCGCGGTCGGGATGAGCCTGGCTTTCGTCGTGAGCCGCGGCCTGCGCGCGGCCTTGAGTGCCTATCTGCCGTTGATCGGCATCACCGCGGCAGCGGTTGCCATGGCGATCGCATTGATGATTCTGCTTGGGCTCGCGGCGGCGGCGCTGCCGGCTGTGCGCGCAATGCGGCTGCGAGCCGTCGACGCGTTGCGCGGAGCGTAGCCGATGTCGCTGCGCAACCGTCTTTCCCAGGTCCTCGCCGTGAGCCGCCTGAACTTGCAGACGCTCCCGGCTCGCTGGCAGGAGGCGCTCGTCACCGTGATCGGCATCGCCGGTGTGGTGCTCGTGGTGGTTGGCGTCTTCTCGATCGCAGCTGGCCTGCGCGCGACGCTCGAGCTGTCCGGCGCGAACGACGTCGCGTTTATCCTGCGCGGCGGTTCGAGCGATGAGTTGCAGAGCGGCGTGTCGCTCGAGTCGGCCCGCATCGTCGGCGATGCCCCGGGCGTAGTGCGTGATGCTGCCGGCCCGCTCGTGTCGGCAGAGCTGTTCGTCAGCGCGGATCTGCGCAGCAAGGCGACCGGCGCAAGTTCGCTCGTGCCGTTGCGTGGTGTCGGTGCGCAGGCACCGAAGCTGCGCAGCCATTTCCGCATGGTAGCGGGACGCTATCTGCGGCCCGGCACGAATGAACTCGTGGTAGGTGCCGGGGCGCAGAACCAGTTTGAGAGCCTTGATCTGGGCCGCTCGCTCAAGCTTGGCACGAGCACCTGGCAAATCGTGGGCGTGTTCAGCGACGCCGCGAGCGTCGCCGAATCGGAGATCTGGGCCGATGCCAGCGTGCTGCAGGGCGCGTACAACCGCGGGAATTCGTACCAGTCGATCCGCGCGCGATTGACCTCACCCGCGGCGTTCCGACCTTTCAAGGATGCGCTGACCAGTGATCCACGGGTCAATCTGCGCATCCTCACTGAGCGCGAGTACTACGAATTTCTCTCTGGCTCGCTGCGTATGATCGTGCGCAGCGTCGGGGTGACAATCGCACTGTTGATGGGTCTCGGTGCCGTTTTCGGAGCGCTCAACACGATGTATTCCGCCGTGGCCGCGCGCACCCGCGAAATCGCAACGTTGCGCGCGCTCGGGTTCAGTGGATTCTCGGTCGCGGCTTCCGTCCTGCTGGAATCGGTGCTCCTCGGGCTGGCGGGCGCGCTGATCGGCGGGACCGCGGCCTTCTTGTTGTTTAACGGCCTGCAGACCTCGACGCTGAACTTCACTAGTTTCACGCAGGTGACCTTCGCGTTTCGCGTCACGCCGGCACTGCTCGGCTGGTCCGTGGTTTACGCGTTTGCGCTCGCGCTGGCGGGTGGGCTGCTGCCCGGCATTAGGGCGGCGCGGCTTCCCGTCACCTCCGGGTTACGCGAGCTCTAGGCGGTCGCGGACTGGCCTGCACGGGCGCAACCGAGGAGTTCCAGCGTGAGGCATCTTGAAGACTCGTTCGTCGGCGTACACGGGCTGCGCCTGTATACACAGGCGTGGCTGCCAGAGGGGGCGGTCGTCGCGGTAGTTGTGCTCTCGCACGGGCTGGCCGAGCACAGTGGCCGGTACGGCGAGCTCGTCGCCCTTTTGGTGCAACGCGGCTACGCAGTTCACGCGCTCGACCACGTTGGTCACGGCCGCTCGGAAGGGCGCCGCTCGTACGTCGACCGCTTTGGCTCGCTGGTCGATGACCTGGCTCAGCTCATGCGCGCCGCCGTCGTCGCACATCCGGGCAGGCCGCTGCTGCTGCTTGGCCACAGCCTCGGCGGGGCGATTGCGTTTGCGTGCGCCCTGGAGCATCAACACGAACTCAAGGGACTGATTCTGTCGGCCCCGGCACTCGGTGCAACGGCCGTGCCGCGATTCCGATTGATCGTGGCGCGGATACTGTCACGCGTGGCGCCTTACAGTGGCGCGTTGAAGTTGCCGGCCGATGCGGTATCGCGCGATCCGGCAGTCGTCGACAGCTACGAGCACGATCCACTCGTCTATCGAGGCGCGGTACCCGCGCGCACCGCCGTAGAATTACTTGACGCGATGTCACAGTTTCCCGCCCGCGCACTCGAGCTGCGGGTCCCGGTGTTGGCCCTGCATGGCACCGCCGACCGTCTGGTGCCGCTTGCTGCGGTACAACCGGTCTACGATCGCATCGGCAGCGCTGACAAAAGCATCGTGTTGTACCCCGGTCTCTATCACGAGGTGTTTCACGAGCCGGAGCGCGCAGCGGTTTTCGCCGACCTGGAAGGGTGGTTGAGTTCCCACGTCTGAGTGCAGCGGTCTTCCCGCTGCGGCAACTCCCTATGTGAAGCGCGCCGGCAGACCGTTAGATTGAAAATCGATTGCCGGCCCGCGAGGGGGTATGTGGTTTCTTATGGACGCCGATGGCGCACAGGATGCCGTGTCGGATGTGCAGACCGCGATTGAGCGCGTGCTGAGGGTCGAACGGGAGGTCGAAGCGGCACTCGAAAGCGCGCGGACAAAGGGGCGGGCGGCCGTCGCCGCGGCTGCCGAACGAGCCGCGCGGATCGCGGCGCATGCGCGGGAACGCGTAGCCGCCCTTCACGAGCGGTGCGAGCGGCGACTTCAAGGCGAGATCGTCGCGCTGGGACAGGCGCCGCCAGTGGACACCACTGCTGCGGCCCAGGACCCGCAACGGCTCGAGCGCCTCGTTGCCCGCGTCGCGCATCGACTAGTGCGTCATGACAGCGGCGACTCTCCACAGTGACCCCGACGCGGCGCAGGTGCGGCTGCAGGCGTGGCGCAGTCGTCGACCGCGCCCCGAGGAGTGGTCAGCGCTCGAGGCGATTCTCGGCTTCGATGAATTCCTGATTCACGCCCGGCAGCCGCCTTTCGCGCGCTGGCTCGAAGGCGTGGGCACCGATCCCGCATTGCACGAGATTGATCGCGGCATGCGTGCGGCCTGCCGGCGCGACTGCGAACTCATGGCAGCGTGGTACGCGCCGCAGTGGCAACGACCGCTCGCGCGCCTCGCCGGGATCATCGAGCTGCCGCTGCTCGGTCCGCTGTTGCGCGGCGAAAGCGCCGCGCCCTGGGTGCTCGACGATCCGTTGTGGCACTCGATCGTCGAGTCTGATCCGGCGCAGCGATCGCGGCTCGCGACAGGTTTCGATCTGGGCGCTGCGGGCACGGAAGATCTGTTCGCGCGCTGGGTCCAGGCATGGCTCGCGGGGTTGCCGCCCGGTTCCAAGGCATTGGCGGATGGCTTCGCACATGTGTCCCGCGCGGTGTTCGCGCAGCGCACGGCGACGGCGACGAATGCGCGCGAGCGCGCGAAGCCGGTCGCATCTCTGAGCGAACGCCTTGCGCCGCTCTTCAGGCGCAATGCGGGCTCACCCCTCGCCATGGTGTGCGAGTTTGTGGCCGTGGTACTCGATCTGCAGAGGCTGCGCTCGGGGCTGGTGCGGCGCGCGCTCGCACGGCGCGCTGCGACGGTACCCGCATGAACCTGAAACCTACGCCGGCGCGCTGGTTCGAGCTGCTCGTGCCACGCGAGTCGCTCACCACGGCACTGACCGCGCTCTCGCGAACGCGGGCCGTGCAGTTGCAAGCTCGGAGCGACGCGGGGACGATCGAGCCGCCACCAGCTCTTGCACGTGCGCTCGCGACCTTTAATGGATTGCGCCAGCGTTTCGGGGTCTGGTGGCCGCCGGCTCAGCTTGATGAACAGGCGACGACGCTCGATCCCGAGGCGCGACTCGAGCGGGCGCTGAACTGCATCCGTGACTGGATCGTGCGTGCCGAACCGCGCATCGCCACGATCGAGTCGATTCATACGGAGCGCGACCAGCTCACGCGGCTGGCGCGGTTTCTTGAACTCGCAGGTGCGGCCGCGCCGCGGCCCGATCTGCTCGCTCAGGCCGGGCCGCGCCTGCGGGCGCGCCTGTTCCTCGTGCGTGGAACGGATGTCACACTGGTCGTGCCCGATGGTGTGCTGGTTCAGAGCGTACCCGACGGAGCTGCGGCGACATTCGTGTTGGCCGTTGGCGAGGCGCGTGCCGTGGATGCGTTCGGACAGGCACTGCCGGCCGAGCGAACGCTGGAGACCGCGCTGCCGCCTTGGCTGCCCACCAGCGTCGATGCCGCCCGTAACGCGGTTCAGGCGCGGATCGATAAGCTGACGCAGCAGCTGATGCCGCTGCGCGACGAGCTGCAGGCGCTCGCGGTTTCCTCAGCGCTCGAGCATGCGCTCGCCGATGTCGCCTTCGTCGAATGGTTCGCGACGCAGGTGCCGCGTCTGGAAGTGACGGGACATTTCGCCTGGGTTACCGGCTGGATGCGGCAGGACCGCGCTGCCGCCGCGGCCGTCGCCCTGTCCGATGCGCGCGTGCCGCATCTGATCCGCTACCCCGATGCGCCCACGGGACTCGAGCCTCCCGTGACGCTGCAGAACCCCCGCTGGGCCGCGCCCTTCGAGCTGTTCGTCGGCATGCTCGGCACGCCGGGACGCGAGGAAGCGGATCCGAGCCGCGTGCTCGCGGTCATCGCGCCCGTGATCTTCGGCTTCATGTTCGGCGATGTCGGACAAGGGGCGGTGCTGCTCGCACTCGGGCTCGCGCTGCGCCGGCGTTTTTCGGCGCTTGCGCTGCTCGTCCCCGGCGGACTCGCGTCGGTGGCATTCGGACTGCTGTTCGGCAGCGTCTTCGGCCGCGAGGACCTGATGGACGCATGGTGGCTGCGCCCTCTCGAGTCACCGCTCGCCGTACTCACAACATCGTTGTGGCTCGGTATCGGTATCATCGCGACAGGTCTTGCGGTCGATGCGCTGGCGCATGCCGGCTCGGGGCTTTTTGGCCGCTGGGTGCGGCGGCGCGCCGGCAC
>JBAVOB010000276.1:0-14977 GCA_049691655.1 Steroidobacteraceae bacterium
ATGGCGTCCAGCGCGCCATCGCCCGCGTCGAGCCGGTTCGCCGCCGCCTGCAGGGCCGCGTGCAGAGCGGGCGCAATCCGCCGCTCGGCCTCCGTCAGGTATTGATTGCGCGAACTCATTGCCAGGCCGTCACCCTCGCGCACCGTCGGTGCGCCGATGATCGCGACCGGGATGCAGAGGTCCGCGGCCATGCGGCGGATCACGGTGAGCTGCTGCCAGTCCTTTTCGCCGAAGACCGCCGCATCCGGCGCCACGATGTTGAAGAGCTTCGCGACCACGGTCGCGACGCCCGCGAAGTGTCCCGGGCGAAAGGCGCCACAGAGGATATCGCTGATCCCCGGCACCTCGACCCGCGTCGCGCGCTCGGCGCCGTTCGGATAGATCTCCGCGACGTCCGGCATGAACATGAGATCGCAGCCGGCCGCCGCCAGCATCCGCTCGTCCTCGCGCGGCGTGCGCGGGTAATGCGCGAAATCCTCGTTCGGTCCGAATTGCATCGGATTGACGAAGATGCTGGCGACCAGACGCTCGCCATGCAGGCGCGCCACCTCGAGCAGGCTGGCGTGACCGGCATGGAGGTTGCCCATCGTTGGCACGAAGACGATCCGATCGCCCGCCTTGCGCCACGCCGCAATCTGCGCGCGCACGTCTGCAATGCGGTCGACGACCCGCAGCGACTGCCGCGCCCGTGCCGGCGCCTTCAAGTGAAACAGTGCTCCGGCGCCGGATAGGTGCCGGCCTTGACCGCCTGCACGTAGCGGCGGATCGCCTCGAGGTTGTTGCCAGCGCCTTCCATGAAATTCTTCACGAAACGCGGCTTCTTTCCCGTAGTGATGTCGAGCACGTCGTACAGTACCAGGATCTGTCCATCGGTCGCGGGGCCCGCGCCGATGCCGATCACCGGCACGCTGATCGCCTCCGTAATTTTCCCGCCGAGTTCGCTCGGGATGCACTCGAGCAGCAGGATGTCGGCGCCGGCCGATTCGAGCGCCTTCGCGCTCGCGACCATGCTCTCGGCCGCGCTACGCTCCCGTCCCTGCACGCGGAAGCCTCCGGTCTTGTGCACCGACTGGGGTTTGAGCCCAAGGTGCGCGCACACTGCGATGTCATGGTTTGCGAGGAACTCGATGATCTCGACCTGACCGGCGCCGCTTTCGAGCTTCACCATCTTCGCGCCGCCCTCCTGCATCAGGCGCACCGAATTGCGCAATGCGCGATCCTTGTCCGGATAACTCATGAACGGCAGGTCCGCCATGACGAATGGCCGGTGCAGCGCGCGGCTGACGGCGCGGCTGTGATACACCATGTCGTCCATGGTCACCGGAACGGTGCTGTCGTGACCCTGGATCACCATCCCGAGCGAATCGCCGACCAATACGACGTCAACGTCCGCCGCATCGACCAGCACCGCGAAACTCGCGTCGTAAGCCGTGAGGCACGCGATCTTCTCCCCCTGTGCCGCCATCTGACCGAGCGTCGCGAGCGACACCGGTGGCCGCGCCGAGTCCCGCAGTTCCAGGTGCGTGTACATTTCGTTCCTACAGGCTCGCGTTTCGCAACGGATTGAGGTACAGCCGGCCGTGCTTCATGCGCGCAATCGCGCCGGCCAGGTCGTCGAAATCGCTCTGGTTGTTGACGGGGTCGATCACGGTCGCATTCACGATCAGGAGCGGTGAGCGGTCGTATTCATGGAAGAAGCGCGCGTAGGCCTCGTTGAGGCGTTCCAGGTAGCGTCGGTCGATGAACTGCTCGAACGGTATGCCGCGCCGCGCGATGCGCTCGAGCAGCACATCCGGCGGCGCCTGCAGGTACACGACCAGGTCCGGTTGCGGTGCCTCGATGGCGAGTTTCGCATACACTTGCTCGTAGAGCGCGAATTCGGCGTCATCGAGCGTTACGCGCGCGAAGATCCGGTCCTTGTCGAGCAGGTAGTCCGCGACCCGCGTTTTCGGCGCGAACATGTCGCCCTGCTGCAGCGCGGCCAGCTGCTGTGCGCGCTGCAATAGAAAATAGAGCTGTGCCGGCAGAGCGCCGGCCCGCGGGTTGCGATAGAAACGCTCGAGGAACGGGTTCGCCTCGGCCTGCTCCAGCACGAGATCGGCGTCGAGCGCCGTGCCGAGCCGGCGCACGAAGCTCGTCTTGCCGACTCCGATCGGACCTTCAACCACGATGAACCGCTGGGCCGGCGCGGCCGCCGCAGCGCGCACGGCAGCGTCCGGCTCGGCCACGGGCGGCGACTCCCCGGTCGCCCTCGCAGGTTTCACGCGTTCACGCGCCACAAACCCTCCTGCGAAACCCGCGACAGCAGGTCGCGAACGACCCCGAACCCGGGGATCTCGAGATCCTGCGCGATTTCCGCCAGCGGCGCCAAGACGAAGTTGCGTTCGGCGATCCCCGCATGGGGCACCACCAAATCGTCACTGGCATGCAGGATACTGCCGAATACAAGCAGATCGAGATCGATCCGGCGTGGGCCCCAGTGTTCGCGCGGCACCGCGCGCCCGAGCGCGCGCTCCAGCCTGCGCAACTCCTGGAAGAAGTGCCGGATGTCGAGTTGCGTGAGCACGCCCGCGACGGCGTTGACGAAGTCCGGCTGCGCCACCGGCCCCAAGGGCCGCGAGCCGTAGAGCGAGGAACGTGCGAGCACCCGCGTGAGCGGCAGATCCTCGAGACGCACCAGCGCATTGCGAACCTGCTGCGGGGGATCGTCGAGATTGCTGCCGATGCCGACATAGGCCGGTTGCCAGGTTTTCATGCCTGCGAAGGTTGCCGCGGACGACGCTGGCGCCCACGTCCACCGCGGCGCGCGCGGCCACCGCCACCGCCCTGAGCAGGCGCCGCCAGGGCATCCGCCATGCGCTCGCGCTCGACGATGTCCACTTCCTGCAGGCGCGTCCACCACGCAGCGACTTCCGCCGGAGCGAGACCGAACTCCGCGCGCAGCAGCAGCAGATCGTAGCCCGCTCGAAAGCGCGGATGCTCGAGCAGACGCAGAGTACGCCGTCCGCGCCGATGTTCGAGGCGCGGCTGCATCGCGAACATCTCGCGCACGCCGAGCGAGAAACGCTTCGGGATCGTCATGCGCGATTGCGCCTCGCGCACCGCGATGTCGCAGCCATCGACGATCGCCGAGGGTTCATGCCACTGCGATGGCGGGAGGGACTCGATCGCCGCCGCGATCGGGCCATAGAAAAGGAGCGCGAACAGGAACGTCGGCGTCACGGGTTTGTCTTCCCGCACGCGCCCGTCCGTATTCTCGAGGCCGCGGATCAGCAGTTTCTCGACGACGCTGCCGGGATGGCGCTCGAGGTAGCGGTCGACGTTCGGCAGCAGGATCTCGAGTAACCCATGGCGGCGCAGCGTCCCGAGACTCGCCGCACCGTGCCCGGTGAGGAATAATTTCATCGCCTCGTCGAACAGGCGCGCCGGCGGGACGTCGGCGAGCAACCGGCGCAGATCGCGGATCGGCGCCTCGGTCGCGGGGTCGAGCTGAAACCCGAGCTTCGCCTCGAAGCGCGCCGCGCGGAGCATCCGCACCGGGTCCTCGCGGTAGCGCGTCTCGGGGTCGCCGATCAGCCGGAGCCTCCGGGCGGCAACGTCCTCGAACCCGTCGACATAATCCCAGAGCGAGAAGTCCGCGATGTTGTAATAGAGCGCGTTCGCGGTGAAGTCGCGCCGCCACACGTCGGCGTCGATCGAGCCGTAGACATTGTCGCGCAGGATGCGCCCGGTCTCGTGGAGCAGTCGCTCGGAGTCGGCGTCCTGGTCGGCAGTCTGGTCGGAATCCTGGCCGGCATCGAACACCGCGGCCACCGCCGGCAGGCCTGCCGCCGCGCCTTCCGGAAGTTCGTCATCGTCAAGGTCCGCCACCGGCTCCTCAGCCTGCGACGGCGCGGTCGCGGCGCGAAAGGTCGCGACTTCGATGATCTCGCGCCCGAAAAACACATGAGCGAGACGGAAGCGACGGCCGACGAGGCGCGAGTTGCGAAACAGCCGCCGCACTTCGTCCGGCAATGCGTTGGTCGCGACATCGAAATCCTTCGGCTCGATCCCGATGAGGAGATCGCGCACGCAGCCGCCGACGAGAAACGCCTGGTAGCCCGCATCCTTCAGCCGGTAGAGCACGCGCAGTGCGTTCGGCGAGATACCGGTGCGGGAAATCGTGTGCTGATCGCGCGGAATGACCCTCGCGAGCGATGCAGGCGCCGCGACGGGCGCTGAAGGAGGATTCAAATTCGGGGAGTTCCGCTTGAGCAATCGGAGGCGGTCCCTATAATACCGCGCTCCTGCTCACGACTCCGGCCGACGCTCCCTTCGTCTAGAGGCCTAGGACATAGCCCTCTCAAGGCTGTAACACGGGTTCGAATCCCGTAGGGAGCGCCATTAAATCAATGCCTTAGGCCCTACGAGCGGGCGGCCACCCTGGCTTCATCATTGCGCGCGACCAGACGGCGACGCCCTCGGATACGTTCCAGGCCTGCTGCCCGCGGGCGGCGAACCAGCCAGGCGGCAGACCCGGGAACGCGCTGCCAGAAGCGTCCAGGCAGCGCATCGCGCCGGCCACGTGCCGGACGGAACGTTGCACAGCGCCCGTCGGTCCCGACCAGCGCTGGCTCGACGTAGCTCGCCCTGCCGGTCAGTCCGCGAACGCCTTGATACCTACCTACCTACTGCCGGTCGAACACCAGGACATTATGGAACGAGGCGCCCTTGGCGTCCTTTCCCTTATTGTCCAAAGTGAGGACCTTGCCGTGTCCGGAAATCGTCCTGAGCGTCGTGCCGACGACCTTGCCGTCTTTCTTTTGCATGCTCTTGACCGTACGAGCGTTGATCCGCTGCAACGTCAGCGTGTCGAAGTCGGTCGGTCCGGTGATGGCATAGTCCTTGCCGTCATACCTGAAAGTCGAGCGCCCCGAGACCGTTGACCCGTCCGCCGCGACGCCGCTGTAGCTGAGGGCGATGCCGTCTGCGGTCTGCGCATAGCTTCGGGTCTGCGATTTCCACGCCGGGCCGGGATCGAATTTCGATTTCGCGAGACTCAGCGTCCAGCTGCCGACCACCGGATCGACAGCGTCCGCCGCCAGAGCCATAGCGCTGCTACCGACCGTCAGTAGTGTCCCGACGATGAGCATGTGAAACATGCGGTTCATAAGCGAGTTCCTGAGTTGTAGTTTGCCGGACGATATTCCCGCTTGGACCACCGCCGAAGCACTTCCTGCCCGGCGGGCCGGGCAGTCGGTATGCACTCGCGACAGGCGCCGAGCCGTTCTGCATTCTACACCGCAATGACCAGTTTCTGGTACAAGCCACCGAAGTAGGTCTCCTTGCGGATCTGTTCGCAGCGTATGCCCGGCGGCAGCCACTCGGTCAATTCCGTCCGCCACAGGTCGAGCGCGAAGGGTTCCAGATAACGCAGCACCGGGCGAAACAGGTAACGCAGCGGATGCCGGCGGCGCGGCTGGTGGTAGTCGACGATCACGAGCTTCCCGCCGGGCTTGATCACCCGCAACGCCTCGCGCAGCGTCTGGCGGCGGACATCTGCGGGCTGCTCATGCAGCAGGAAGAACAGGATCGCCTGATCGTAGCTGGCGTCGGCAAGCCCGAGCGCCGCCGAATCACGTTGCAGCAACGTGACCGGTGCCGTCTCGGATAGTTTGTCTCGCAGGTTCCGCAGCTGAATCGGCAGGATGTCGACGATGTGCAGCTCGCCATCCTCCGCGATGCGCTCGACCAGCCGCGTGGAGAAATCGCCGTAGACGCAGGCAACCTGCAGACTGCGGCCCGAGACGGTCGCGCCCAGCTCATCGAGAGCGGCATCGCGCAAGCGCGCGAAGTTGCCCCATAGGATCAGGTTCACGAGCCACTGCCGCTCGAACACCCTGATGGCATTCGGGTGAATGTAGGCCCACCAGTAAACCTGTTCGAGATAGGCCGGAATCGCCGCACCCGTCGACGGCACACGCTGCTGCTCTGCCGCAATCTCCATGCTCACCTGCCTTTCGGGTGCATTCTAACCACAGCCCGCACTGCCGCCATGACCCGCGAAAAAAATATCGACGGAACTCAGGCGGCCGCGAGATCCTTGAGCGCGGTTGCGGGATCCGCCAGGCGCGCGAGCGGCGGCGCCGCACGCTGCAGCACGAGTTTGCGTCCCTGCATGTAGTCGCGCGTCGCGTTGACGCAGTCGAGCGCGATGACCTGGCCGCTCCGCAGGTAGATCACCGAGAAACTGCGCGCGGCGGGGTCGCCGCGCAGCACCGTCGCGTCGTGGCCGAGCGACAGCCCCACGGTCTGCAGTCGCAGGTCGTACTGGTTCGACCAGAACCACGGCACGGCGTCGTAGATCACCGCCTGGCCGAGTATCGTTTTCGCCGCGACGATCGCCTGATCGGTCGCGTTCTGCACCGATTCCACCCGCAGCGTCGCGCCGCCGGCAAAGCGGTTCGCATGTGCGGCGCAGTCGCCGACGGCGTAGACGTCCGGCAAGCTCGTGCGGCATTGCTCATCCACGTTTACGCCGTTCCCGCCCTGCGCTCCGGCCGCGAGCAGGGGCTCGACTGCCGGCACGATCCCGATGCCGATTATCACGAGGTCGGCCGCAATGGTCTCACCGCTCGCGAGCCGAACACCGGCGATGCGACCACCGGTGCCCAGCAACTCCTCGACGCCGACGCCCGTGCGCACCTCGACGCCATGAGCTCGATGCTCGGCCTCATAGAAGCGGGAGAGGTCCGGGCCGGTGACTCGTGCCAGCACGCGATCGAGTGCCTCGAGCACCACAACCTGCTTGCCGAGCTTCGTGAGAACCGCCGCCGCTTCGAGACCGATGTATCCGCCACCGATCACGGCGACGCGTCGGATCGAGGCGAGCTCGGCGCGGATGGCGTCGGTGTCGGCGCGCACGCGAATGCAGTGGATGCCGGCGAGACCATGACCCGGACAATTCAACTCACGCGGATAACCGCCTGCCGCCCAGATCAACGATCCGTACTCCAGGCTCACACCATCGGCGAGCCGCACCGCGTGTGCAGCGGCGTCGACGGCGATCACGCGCCGGCCGAGCAGCGTTTCCACCCGGTGCTCGCGCCAGAACCCGGCCGGCCGCAGCAGCATGTGATCGAAGGTCTTCTCTCCCGCGAGGTAATCTTTCGAGAGTGGCGGACGCTCGTAGGGTAGCTCGGTCTCCGCGCTGATCATGACGACCGAGCCGGACAGACCTCCCTGACGCAGCGCGATCGCCGCCTGCGCGCCGCCATGGCCAGCGCCGACGATCACGACGTCAGCGCGCACGCTGCCGCCGCTGCGGGGAACGTTTCGCGTGCTTGCCCGTCAACGCCAACCGCACGGACCGGCGTGCCCAGGCAACGAGTTGCTCCGCGTCCTCAAGCACATCGGGAGGCACGGTGAAGTAGCTCATCGTCATCTCAGGCCTCGCGGCATCCGGGCGGAATGGGATCATCCCGCGCCGCTCGTAGTCGGCGCGGTTGCTGTCATCGACCTTCAGGTACAGCGTGTCGTCGTCGAGCAGCCCGAAGAAAAACCCGCTGCTATACAGGCCCACGCCGCCAAACATGCGGCGTGAGGTGACGCGTTCGAGACCCGCGAGCTGTTCGAGCACGAATTGCAGATAGTCGCTGCTGACCGACACGGGATTCCTGACTACCTGGTGCGCTTCAGATGACGTCGATCGACGGGTCGATCGCCGCCGCCCAGGCGCGCAGCCCGCCTTCGAGGTGGGCGGTCGCGACGATGCCGTTGCGGCTCGCGATCGCGGCGGCGTGAACGCTGCGCACGCCGGTGCGGCAGACGAAGACCGGCAGCCCCTCGCGCGGGATCTCCCCGAGGCGCTGCTCGAGTTCGCCGACGGGTATCAGGATCGCGCCTTCAAGATGGCCGGCGCGAAACTCCTGCCGCTCGCGCACGTCGATGAGACAGACGCGCGAACCGGGTACACGGTCCATATCAAGGAGCTCTTTCAGCGCCTGCGGCGACAGCCGCTGCAGATCCGCCGGCGCGGCGTCCGCGCGGCCCGCCGGGGCGTCCTCGGGCGCGCGAATCGTTGGACGATCGCCGCACACGGCGCAGTCGCGCCGCCGCTCGACGCGGAATTCCTGAAAGCGCATCTCGAGCGCGTCGTAGACCAGCAATCGCCCGACCAGCGGCTCGCCCCTCCCGAGGATGATCTTGATTGCTTCGGTCGCCTGGATCGTCCCAAGCACCCCCGGCAGCACGCCGAGCACGCCGGCCTCGGCGCAGTTCGGCACGATCCCCTCCTCGGCGCGCGGAAACAGGCAGCGGTAGCAGGGCCCACGTCCCGGCAGGTAGGTCATCGCCTGGCCCTCGAAGCGGTGAATCGCGGCCGACACCAGCGGCTTGCGCAGGATCACGCAGGCGTCGTTGACCACGTAGCGCGTGCCGAGCCGATCGGTGCCGTCGAGAATGACGTCGTACTCCCGCACGATCCCGGACACATTGGCAGCGCGCAATTCCACCGCATGGCTCACGACCTGGATTTCGGGATTGAGCGCGCCGAGCCGCTCGCGCGCCGCCTGCGCCTTGGGACGCGCGACGTCCTGCGTGGTGTAGAGAATCTGTCGCTGCAGATTCGAGAGATCGACGGCATCGCAGTCGACCAGTCCGAGCGTGCCGATGCCGGAGGCTGCGAGATAGAGTGCCGCGGGCGAGCCGAGCCCGCCGGCGCCGACGACGAGCACGCGCGCTGCGCGCAGCTTCTCCTGTCCCGCCAGGCCGACCTCATTCAACACGAGGTGCCGGCTGTAGCGGGCGAGCTCACTCTTCGAGAGCGGCACCGGTCAGCCTCCACTCAGCGCACAGATGAGGTGGACTTCCTCGCCGGCACGGACCGGTTCCGAGAGCGCCCGGACCTCGCGCGAGCCGACGAAGAGGCGGATGTGCGGCCGGATGCGCGCCTGCTCGTCGATCATGCGAAAACGCATCCCCTTGAAGCGCTGCTCGAGATCCGCGATTACCTCCTCGACCGTCGAACCCGAAGCGCTCACGGTCGCCGCGTCCCCCGTGTACGAGCGCAGCGGGCTCGCGATTCTGACGGTGCAACTCATGATCTGGTCGCCGCGACGCGCCGCTAGCGCGCGTACGTAACCGAATAGATCTCGGGCAGGTGCTGCGCGATCCGGCGCCACGACTCCCCGCGCGTCGTGCTCGCCCACACCTCGCCCGCCGTGGTCCCGAAATAAAGACCGAGACGCGGCTCGCTGTCCGCGCACAGCGCCTGGCGCAGCACCGTGAACCATGCATTCCTGCGCGGCAATCCGCGATCGAGCCGCCGCCAGCTGCGACCGGCGTTGCGCGTCATGTAGACAGCCGGCTTGCCATCGACCGCGGTGCGCGGCCATACCTTGGTGCCGTCCATCGGCACGACCCAGGCCGTGTCGGGATCCGCCGGGTCCATGACGACCGGGAAACCGATGTCGCCGATATTCTTCGGCATCGCGGTGCCGATGCGCACCCAGCGCCGCCCGGGCCGGTCGAGTCGGTAGATGCCGCAGTGGTTCTGCTGATACAGCCGGTCCGGTTGCAGCGGATGCAGCGCGACACAATGCGGATCGTGTCCGTACGGCACGGTCGGATCGGGCAGGAAATCCGCCGCGCAGCCCTCGTTGATCGGCGCCCAGTCGGCGCCCCCATCGAGCGACTCGAACACCCCGCCGATCGAGATCGCCAGGTACAGATGCCTCGCGTCGCGCGGATCGACGAGGATCGAGTGCAGGAACTCCCCATCGGGCGTACGCAGTCCCGGCGCCCATTTGGGCTGCATCGGGTGATCGTTGAAACCGGCGACCGGCTCCCAGCGCTCGCCGCCGTCGCCCGAGCGAAATAGACCGGCGGGCGATGTGCCGGCGTACCAGGTGCCCGGCAGTGAGCGGTGCCCCGCAGTCAGCCAGAAGACGCGCTCCACCGCGCGCGCGGTCTCGCCCTCGGCCACCTTGCGGAACGCCGGCGGCTGCGCGGCCTCGCGCCAGCTCCGACCCCGGTCGGAAGACCGGTAGACGGTCGGTCCAAGGTGCCCCGTTTTTGCCGCCATCAACAACACCCGTGGGTCGCGCGGATCCTGCACGATCTGATGAACGATGTGGCCGAGGAACGCCGGTCCCCTGAGGCGAAAATTCCTGCGCCCGGCGTCGGGGCGCAACGCAAAAGCACCTTTGCGGGTGCCAATCCAGAGAGTCGCAGCCATGAGGCGTCAAGGATTGCGCGGCGTGCGGGTTGGCGTCAACTGCGCGCGGCCCCGCGACGCCTCGGCGCCGTCCGTCGCATCAGATCGAGCGCGAAATCAGCTCTTTCATGATCTCGTTCGTGCCGCCGTAGATACGCTGCACGCGTGCATCGGCAAACATGCGACACACGAGATATTCGTTCATGTAGCCATAACCGCCGTGCAGCTGCAGGCATTCGTCGATCACCTGCTGCTGCATGTCGGTCACCCACCACTTCGCCATCGACGCGGTTTCAGTGTCGAGCGTGCCCTGCACGACCTGCTCGATGCACCGATCGACGAACGTGCGCGCGACCCGGGTGAGCGTCGCGACCTCGGCAAGCTTGAAGCGGATGTACTGCATCGACGCGAGCGTCTGGCCAAACGCCTTGCGCTCCTTTACGTACTTGACCGTCTCCTCGAGCGCGCCTTCCATCGCAGCGACACCCGCGACCGCGATGATCGCGCGCTCGTACGGCAGATCGCCCATGAGCTGGTAAAGACCCCGCCCCTCCTCGGGCCCGAGCAGCGCGTCCGCGGGAACGGCCACGTTCTCGAAGAACAGCTCGGCGGTGTCCTGCGCGTGCAGGCCCATCTTCTCGAGCACGCGGCCGACGCGATAGCCCGCGAGACCCTCGGTCTCGACCATGAGGATCGAGAGGCCGCGTTTGCGCTCGCCGGGGTCGGTGCGAACGACGAGCGCGATCAGCGAGGCGAGCGAGCCGTTGGTGATGAAGATCTTCGAGCCATTGATCAGGTAACGATCGCCCTCGCGAACGGCCCGCGTGCGAATCCCCTGCAGGTCGGACCCGGCGTTCGGCTCGGTCATGCCGATCGCGCCGATGAGTTCACCCTTGGCGAGCCTCGGCAGCCAGCGCTGCTTCTGCGCAGCGCTCCCATGATTGAGCACGTAGTGCGCACAGATGCTGTGCACACTCTGGCCGAACCCGCTCAACCCGCGGCGATTGAGTTCTTCATAGAGCACGCACTCATGGCGAAAATCGCCCCCGCTCCCGCCAAATTCGGCAGGGATGTCGAGGCACAGAAGCCCTTGTTCGCCCACGCGGCGCCACATCCCGCGATCAACGTGGTGCTGCGCGCGCCAGCGCGCGTCCTCGGGAGCCATCTCGGCCGCCACGAAGCGCGCGACCGTCTCGCGAAAGACGCGCAGCTCTTCGTCCATCCAGGGTGACTCGTAGGCGTTCATCCGACGTGTAGCCTACAGCCTGGTCGCGATATCATGAAGGAATGAGTCTGATGCGCAACCTCGGCCGCGCGGCGCGCAAACTCGCGTTTCGCGCAACCGGTGGCCGCAGGTACCGCCAGCGCTTCTACTGCGCCGAGGTCACGGCAGCGCTGGCCGGCGCCCGCGAGCAGTCCGACATCTCCGATCATCTCGGCACGCTTTTCGCCGAGACGGTGGCGACGCGGCCGCGCCTGATCGTGGAACTCGGCACGCGCGGCGGCGAGAGCACGCGCGTGCTGATCGCGGCCGCCACGGTGAGCGGAGCGCGGGTACTGAGCGTGGACGTGAGCGACGCCCCGGCCCTCAAAGTCCCGGGACTCGAGCGCTGGTCCTTCGTCCAATCGGACGACGTCGCGTTTGGACGCGACGCGCAAGGCTTCGAGCGCTGGTGTGCGCAAGCATCGCTCGAACCCAGGGCGGATGTGATCTTCATCGACACCTCGCACCTCTATGAACACACGCGCGAGGAGATCGCGGTCTGGCAGCGCCACCTCGCCCCGCTCGGCGCGCTGCTCTTCCACGACACCAATATGGGCGGCGGGGTCTACGCGCGGCTCGACGGTTCGGTCAGCGCCTCGGGCTGGGACAATGCACGCGGCGTCATCCGCGCCATCGAGGAGTTTCTCGGCCGCTCCTATGACGAGCGCGCTTGCTTCACCGACGTCGCCGGTGGCTTTCTCGTCTCGCACCGGCCGAACTGCAACGGCTTTACGGTCCTGCGACGCATCAGCTGACCGCGCGGCGCCGCAGCACCTCGCGCCACCAGGGCTCGTGGTCGAGGTACCACTGCACCGTGAGCGCAATCCCGGTCTCGAAGCGCTCGGCCGGCGACCAGGCGAGCTCGCGCGCAAGCTTCGAATCATCGACCGCGTAGCGCCAGTCATGGCCGGGGCGATCGGCGACGAAGCTGATGAGCGCCTCGATGGGCCGCCCGCGCGCCGCCGGACAGGCAGGAAACCGCTGCGCGAGTTCCGGCTGATCGCGAAAGCGCGTGTTGAGCACGCCGCAAAGATGGCGGACGATGTCGATGTTGCGCCAGGCATTGCGACCGGCGACGTTGTAGCGCTCACCCGGCCGCCCGCCCGCCAGGACCACGTCGATCGCCCGGCAGTGATCCTCGACGTGCAACCAGTCGCGGATGTTTTCCCCACGGCCGTATACCGGCAGCGGCTTGCCTTCCAGGGCGTGAACGATCGTGAGCGGGATCAGTTTCTCGGGAAACTGGAACGGCCCGTAGTTGTTCGAGCACGTGGTCACCGTCACGGGAAGACCATAGGTACGGTGAAAGGCACGCACGATGTGATCGGCCGCCGCCTTGCTCGCGGCATAGGGCGAGTTCGGCGCGTATGGCGTGTTCTCGTGCGCCGCGGGATCCGTCGCGCTCAGCGAGCCATATACTTCGTCGGTAGACACGTGGTGGAAGCGCCTGGCTGGCGCCGTCGCTCCGTCGGCGCGCCACGCCTGCCACGCCGCCTTGAGTAGCACGTGCGTGCCGACGACGTTGGTGCTGATGAATTCGTCGGAACTCTCGATCGAGCGGTCGACGTGCGATTCGGCGGCAAAGTGAACTACCGTGTCGACGCGCTCCGCGCGCAACAGCTCCTGCACCAGCGCCGCATCGCGGATGTCGCCGGTCACGAAACGGACATCGGGATTCGACTCCACCGCCTCGAGGCTCGCGCGGTGCCCTGCGTAGGTCAGCGCATCGAGCACGATCACGCGGTCGCGAGCGTGCGTGCGCAGCCAGTAGTGGACGAAGTTCACGCCGATGAACCCCGCGCCCCCGGTCACGAGCAGCACCCTAGGCATGGGCCAGCCTCTCGAGCGTCGCGGCGAGCGCCTCCCGCCAGGGAACCGCGGGCAGGCCCCAGCGCGCGACGCTCGCCTGGGTGTCGAGCACGCTATAGAGCGGTCGCCGCGCAGCGCTCGGGTAATCGGCGGTGCGGATCGGCGTCACGACGGGCTTGCGTTCCAGCAGTCCGAGGCGCAGCGCCTCCTCGGCAATCGCGACGGCGAAGTCGTACCAGCTGGCGACGCCCTGGTCGGCGAAATGCGCGATCCCCGCGGCCTGCGGCTGCGTAGTGAGTATCCACAGCGCCTGTGCCAGCGAGTGCGCACTGGTCGGTGAACCGAACTGGTCGCATACGACCGATGCGGCGCCACGCGTGCGAAACAGCGCGAACATCGTCAGCAGGAAATTGCGTCCGACCGGCGAATAGACCCACGAGGTGCGCACGATCAGCGCCTCGAGCCCCGCGGTCGCGGCGATGCGCCGCTCGCCGTCGAGCTTGCTGGCGCCGTAGACGCTCAGCGGCGCGGGTCGAGCCTCGGGAAGGTAGGGCACGCTGGCCGCGCCGTCGAACACATAATCGGTCGAGACGTGCAGGAGCCGCGCGTGCTGCGCGGCGCACGCGCCCGCCAGCGCGCCCACGCCGGCCCCGTTGATTCGAAACGCCTCCTCCTGCTCGCGCTCCGCCTGCTCGACGTTCGAATAAGCCGCCGCGTTGATCACGACACTCGGGCGTGCCGCCGCGACCGCGCCCGCCACCGCGGCCGGGTTGCGCAGATCGCAGGATTCCCGGCCGCCGAATTGCGCCTCGAGACCGGCCGGCACGCAAGCGCGCAGCGCCGCAGCGAGTTGACCCGAGCGACCGACGACCAGCACCTTCACGGAAAACCTTCTACCGCGCCGAGCGGCGGCGCATCCCGGTCGCGGTCGGCAAGCAGCGGCTGCACTCCCGGCGGCAGCGGCCAGGCGATGCCGATCGCTGGATCGTTCCAGGCGATCACGCGCTCGTCGGCCTTCGAATAATAATCCGTGCACTTGTAGATGACTTCGGCCGCATCGCTGAGCGCGAGAAATCCGTGCGCGAAACCCGGCGGGACCCACAACATCCGGTAGTTCCCCGCCGTGAGCTGGACGCCCACCGAGCGGCCGAACGTCGGCGAGGAGCGGCGCATGTCGACCGCCACGTCGTACACCTCGCCCACGATCACGCGCACGAGCTTCCCCTGCTCCGACGGCCGCTGATAGTGTAGGCCGCGCAGCACCCAGCGCCGCGAGATGCTGTGATTGTCCTGCACGAAGCGGGCGGCGATGCCCGCCGCGGCAAACTTGCGCGCCTCCCAGAATTCGAGGAACGCGCCGCGGAAATCGGAGAACACCTGCGGCTCGATGAGAATCACCTCCGCGAGCGTGGTCGGGGTGAAACGCATCAGAACACCCGCTCATCCAGGATGCGCAGCAGGTACTGACCGTAGCTCGTGTGCCGGATCGGCGCGGCGATGCGGCGGATCTGCGTGCGGCTCACGAAACCCTGGCGCAGCGCGATTTCCTCGAGACAGCCGACCTTGAGCCCCTGGCGTTTCTCGATCGATTCGACGAAGGTTGCCGCCTCCATGAGCGACTGATGGGTGCCGGTGTCGAGCCACGCGAAGCCGCGTCCCATGACCTCGACCCGCAGCCGCCCGCGGGCCAGATAGGCGCGGTTCAGGTC
>JBAVOB010000277.1:0-3256 GCA_049691655.1 Steroidobacteraceae bacterium
CGGCGACTGCGCGCACTTCCAGGCGAATGCGTGCTCGCGGCCGCCGGATCCGACCACCAGCACCTTCATCGACGGCGCGTCCTGGACGAGCGGCTGGCCACGGACATCAGTGGCGAAAATGCCGCAGCCCGGTGAACACCATCGCCAGGCCGTGCTGGTCGGCCGCGGCAATCACCTCGTCGTCGCGCTTCGAGCCGCCGGGCTGGATCACCGCGCGGATGCCGAGCTGCGCCGCGACGTCGAGGCCGTCGCGAAACGGGAAAAACGCGTCGGACGCCATCACGGAGCCGCGCACTTCGAGCTTCTCGTCCGCTGCCTTCATCGCCGCGACGCGGCTCGAGTACACGCGGCTCATCTGCCCAGCGCCGACGCCGATCGTCGCGCGCTCGCGTGCATAGACGATGGCATTGGATTTCACGAACTTGGCCACCTGCCAGGCGAACAGCAGGTCCGCGAGCTCGCTGGCGCTCGGTTCGCGCCGCGTGACGACGCGCAGGTGGGCCGGCTGCACGGCCTGGCGGTCGCGTGTCTGCACGAGGAGCCCGCCCGTGACGCTGCGGTACTCGAGATCGTTCGGGTCGGTCCGCGCCAGGTCGCCGAGCTCGAGCACGCGCACGTTCGCCTTGGCGCCGAGCACGACCCGCGCAGCGTCGTCGACGCGCGGCGCCGCGATCACTTCGACGAACTGCCGCCCGACGACCGCCTGCGCCGTCATGGCATCGAGCGGACGGTTGAACGCGATGATGCCGCCGAACGCCGAAGTCGGATCGGTGCGGTAGGCGCGCTCATAGGCGGCGCCGATCGAAGCAGCCTCGGCGACGCCGCAGGGATTCGCGTGCTTCACGATCACGCAGGCCGGCTCGGCGAAGTCGCGCACGCATTCGATGGCGGTGTCGGTGTCCGCGATGTTGTTGAACGACAGGTCCTTGCCTTGCAGCACCGTTGCGGTGGCGACGCTCGCGCCGCGCGCGACCACTTCGCCGTAGAACGCCGCGCTCTGGTGTGGGTTCTCGCCGTAGCGCAAATCCCGGATCTTGTCGAAAGCGAGCGGGAGTGTCGCCGGGAAGCGCTGCGCGGGGCCGGGCTGCTGCGCGAGCAGATACCCCGCGACCATGCAGTCGTAGCGCGCCGTATGGGCGAACGCTTTCGCCGCGAGCCGCTTGCGCGCCGCGAGATCGACTCCGCCCGCCGCTCCGATGTCACGCACGAGGCCGGCGTAATCGGCAGGATCGACCACCACCGTGACCGAGTCATGATTCTTCGCCGCCGCGCGCACCATGGCGGGGCCGCCGATGTCGATGTTCTCGACCGCTTCCTCGTACGGGCAGGTCGGCCGCGCCACCGTGGCAGCGAACGGGTAGAGATTCACGACGAGCAGCTCGATCGGCTCGATCGCGTGCAGTTTCATGACGGCATCGTCAATGCCCCGCCGGCCGAGCAGGCCGCCGTGGATCCTGGGGTGCAGCGTCTTGACGCGGCCATCCATGATCTCGGGAAAACCGGTGTGGCTCGCGACGTCCTTGACCGCAATGCCTTGTTCGCCGAGCAGTTTTGCGGTACCGCCGGTCGAGAGGATCTCGACGTTGCGCGCGGCGAGCGCCCGCGCGAGCTCGACCAGCCCGGACTTGTCCGAGACGGAAAGCAGTGCACGACGGATGGGAACCAGCATGTGGCGATCCGGGGGAGGGCCTGCGCCCACGGGGCCGCCGGTCAGCTGAGTCCGAGCTGGCGGAGCTTCTTGCGCAGCGTCCCGCGGTTGATCCCGAGTATCACGGCCGCCTGGCTTTGATTGCCCGCCGCGTAATCGAGCACGACGCGAAACAGCGGCTCCTCGACCTCGCGCATGACCAGGTCGTACAGCCGGGCGGGCCGATGGCCGTTCAGGGCGGAGAAATAATCTGACAGCGCGCGCTCGGCGTGGTCGCGCAGCGGCAAGTCCCGGGCCTGTGCCGCGACCGCGCGATCGCGCCGCATCCTGCTGTTTTTTCTCGCCGACATTTGATGATTCCCCGTACTCATCAAATCCGCAGCCCGATCAAGCTGCCCGCACGACGCCCGCTACCCAGAGGTCGAACTGTTGTTTCGTCGCCGCAAACTGCGTTGCCGAGGTGGTTGCGGCCATCAACAGCCGCCGGATCGATGCCGAATCCGGAAGTTGATCGCTGTACCAGCCGAGGTGTTTGCGCGCCACCCGGATTCCCGTGTCTTCACCATAGAAGGCGTACAGGGATTCGAGGTGAGCGAGAATGATATCACGCAGCTGCGCGGGTGCGAGCGGCGGCAGCGATTTTCCTGCGGCGAGCCGCGCGTTAACGTCGCGAAAGATCCACGGACGGCCATGCGCGGCGCGGCCGAGCATGACGGCGTCCGCGCCGGTGAAATCAAGAACTGCGCGCGCCTGGTCGGGGGACACGATGTCCCCATTGGCGATCACTGGAATTTCCACCGCAGATTTGATAGCAGCGATCGTTGCGTACTCGGCGTCGCCCGCGTAGTGGTCCGCCCGAGTGCGCCCGTGGACCGCGAGCATGCGGATGCCGCTCGCCTGCGCGATGCGGGCGATGCGCACGCCGTTGCGGTGCTCGCGGTCCCAACCGGTGCGCATCTTGAGCGTGACCGGGACGGTTACGGCGGCGACCACGGCGTCCAGGATCCGGCCGACCAGCGCTTCGTCGCGCAGCAGTGCCGAGCCGCAATAGGCACTGCACACCTTCTTGGCCGGACATCCCATGTTGATGTCGATAATTTCGGCGCCCAGGTCGACATTGATGCGCGCCGCCTCGGCGAGGGCCACCGGATCGGCCCCGGCGAGCTGGACGACGCGCGGCGAGGGTTCGCCGGCATGATCCATGCGGCGGCGTGATTTCGGCGTGCTCCACAAACGCGTATCCGAACTGACCATCTCGGAGGCAGCCAGGCCGGCGCCGAACCGCCGGCACAGGATACGGAATGGCCGGTCCGTGACGCCCGCCATTGGAGCGAGCAGGGCCGGCGCCGTGATCGCGAACCGGCCCAGACGAAACCCGGCCGTGGTCCGCCCGTTGCCGGCGTCGCTACGCGCGTTCGCCGGCACTCAGGGCTCGGTGCGCTCGCCAGCGCAGCGCAACCCGCCATTCGCGCCGTGCACGCAAGTGTCCATCTCGAACCCGACGGCGTTCTGGCCCGGATCGACGACCGCAATCTCCGTGTCGACGCGCTCGCCGGCCGCGAGCGCCGTGCGCGCGCTGCCGGCCGCGAGGTACTCGCGGGGTTCGAG
>JBAVOB010000278.1:0-8389 GCA_049691655.1 Steroidobacteraceae bacterium
CTCTTGGACTTCTCGAGCGCTCGTTCAATAAGACTCATGGAACATCTCTACATCACCAGATTGTGGAGCCAGCGCGCACTGATGTTTCCAACGATCAGCAGTACACAGAACACGCCGAGCAAGCCGGCGCCGGAGTAAACCAGCCGGCGGCGATCTGCCGCGGCCATTGCATCGTCTTGCGCTCTAGGGATGCGACTGACCGAGCCCAGCACCGGGATTCCCAGCTCAGCCCGCAGCCGCTGCGTCGAGTCGAACGTTGGAGCAAGCATGTGCCGGGTGATCGCGGCACCCAGTCCTGCCACGATGCCGGCGAGCAGGCTAATGGTGATGAAGAGGCGGCGATTCGGCCAGGCGGGGACCACGTCGGCGTGCGGTGGCTCGATGACTTCGAAGCGCACGGCACCGCTCTGCGCCGCCTCATCGGACATCCGCGCCTGCTCCAGGCGCTGCACCATGGTCTCGTACTGCGCCTTGGTGACGCCATAGTCGCGATTCAACCGGGCGAACTCCTGTTCCACCTCCGGCGCGAGATTCACGAACTGCCGCAAGCCGCTGATCTCGTTCCTGTGCTGCGCAACCGCGCCACGCAGAGAAGCGATCTCGACCTCGGCCTGATTCAGCTGAACCTGAATCGTCTGATAGACCGGGTTCGCGTTCAGCGAGCGAATTGCGCCCGTGCCGCGGCCACCGTGTGCCAGTTCGGCGAGCTCCCGCGCTTCACGCGCCTTGAGTTCAGCGATTGTATTGCGCAGCGCGATGACTTCAGGGTGCTTGTCCGTGAAGCGCAGCAACAGCTCTTCGAGGCGCGCCTCGCTCTCCTGCAGGCGAGTTGAGATATCGGCGTTTGCATTCGCGCCGGCCCCACCATTGGCGGCCGACGTTCCCGGCACGAACGGCTGCGCGTTCGCGAGCTGCCGGCTCAGCTCCTCGCGACGGCTCACGGCGATCGCGAGATCGGTTTCCGACTTCTGCAGCCCGGTCATCTCGGTATCGAGGCGACGGAAGTAATCGCCCCGGTCCCCGGGAATCATTCCGACGTTACGCTTCTTGAAGTCGGCCAGCCGGGCCTCGGCATCCGCCAGGCGTTTTTCGTAGTCCTTGATCTGCACGACCAGAAAGCTCTGCGCCTCCGCGGCGCCGGTCCGATTGCCGCTCAAGGTTCCCTCGACGAAGCTGTCCAGGAGCGCCCGCACGACCGCAACGCTCATGTCGCGCTTTTCGTGCGAGAACGCGATGGAATACAGATTGTCGCGCTTCGTCGCCGCTGCGCCGAGGGTCGACGTTGCGGTAACCGTGATCCGGGTGCGCAGGTCACGTATCAACTGATCCATCCCTGAACTCGTCTTGACGCGCGCATCGAGGTCCGTCTTGCGGGCGACAGCCTCGAGCGCCGGCCGCGAAAGCAGAGCCTCGCGCACGAGGCCGATCTGGGCGTCGGAATCGTCATCGATCGCGATGCCGCGAAGTACCGGTCGCAGGGCAGTCTGCGGGTCGACAAATACCTTGGCGGTCGCCTCGAAGCGCTCGGGCAGCAGCAGAACTATGATCCACGCGAGCGCGCAGGCGCCCCAGGTCACCATCATCACCAGCCAGCGCCGGCGCCACACCGCGCGCAGATAGTCGAAAATCACATCCGAGGGTCTGTTCACGGTTGCAACTCAGAACCGCGTCTGCGGCACGATAAACACATCGCCCGGGCGCAATTCGTAATTCTGGCGCAGGTCGCCCCGATTCAACAGATCATTCAACTTGACGCGTATTTCGACACTTTTCCCATCCACCTGGCGAACGATCCGAGCGCGATTACCTGCGGCAAAATCCGTGATGCCCCCGGTCGCGAGCACCACGTCCAGCACTCTCAGACCATTGCGATACGCCACTGCCTGCGGGTTCTTGACCTGGCCGACGACTTTTACCTGGCTGAAGGTGCTCATGGCGTTGGAAACGATCACGTTGACCTGCGGCGAGCGCACGAACTCGGAAAGCACTTTCTCGATGTCGCGCGCCAGCGCCGACGGAGACTTGCCCGTCGCAACCATGTCCTCGACGAGAGGCGTCGAGATCTTGCCGTCCGGCCGCACCGGCACGGTTCCGGATAGCTCCGGATTGCGCCACACAAAGATTTGCAGCGTATCGCCCGGCCCGATCACGTAGTTTTCGACATTGGCAGGACCGGTGGGCGCAGGCGCAACCGCCAGAGGCGTTGCGGCCTTGGTGCCGGCCGGGGTCTGCGCGTGCGCCGTCAGCAGCGTGCAGGCAGCCAGGATCGACGCGCACCAGGTGCTGATCGTTGAAATCCGCCTCTTCATTGCAACTCCTTTGCCAGCGTCAGCGCCGCTGCTCGTTCAGGAAAATCCGCGTCTCCGGAGACTGCTTTCTCCAGTGCCGCGCGCGCGGCGGCCGTATCCCCCAGCCGCTCGAGGATCCTTGCCCTGCGATATTGTACAGACCTGTCGTTCGGCAAGGCCGCTGCAGCCTGCGTCATGAACCGTCGCGCTTCATCGAGCTTCTTATTGTTGAAAAGGGCCCACCCCAGCGTGTCCGCAACGGCAGGGTCCTCGGGCGCAATCGCGTACGCTTTGCGTGCCAAAACCTCAGCGCGGGCGCTCGCGGATTCCGACAGCATCCAGGCGAGATTGTTCAGCGCAGCGAGGTCATTTGGCCGACGACCGAGTATCTGCTCCAGCTGAGGTATCGCGGCCTCGCGATCGCCACCGCCGATATAGAAATCGGCAAGTCGCATGCGCGCGGCCAGATCGTCCGGATTCCGCGCCAGCCAGTCAAGCAGGGGCTGGTCCGCATGCAGGGCTCTGGAGTTGAGCAGAGCCAGGTGCTCACTCACCGCGGCGGCGCTGCTCGGCCGCAACTCGAACGAGCGGACGAACGCCGCTTTGGCGTCGTCCCAGCGGCGCGCAGCAGCGGCCGCTTCCCCGACGAGCAGCCATGCGCCCGCGTGCTGCGGATTACGGCTCGCGAAGGCGGTCGCCAGGCTGCGCGCGCGATCAAGATCATGCAGCTCTATGCTCAGACGGATTGCCGCGACGTTCGCCTGCAGCCAGTCGGGTCGCCTTGCCACGCTGGCGGCGAACGAGTCCAGGGCGCCGGCTCGATCCCCAAGACGAATCTGCACGCGACCAAGATCAAACCAGTACGCAGCCACGCCGCCATTCTGTTCGGCCGCTTGCCGGTACCGCGCGCGCGCCTCGTCGAGCCGGCCCGCGAATTCCAGCAGTCGCCCGGACGCGCTGGCGGCGGTGCCGTCCTTCGGAGCCGCGGCGATCAAAGCGTCGAGGACTCGCGCCGCCACCGCAGGGTTCGCAGCGCGCAGCTCCAGATTCGCCAGCATGAGTGACGCCTCGGGAACGGCCGGTGACTCGGCAACCGCGCGCTGCAATGCAGACCGGGTTCCATCCACGCTTCCTGCCGCTTCGGACGCGTGCGCCAGCGCAAGGAGTAGCTCGGCATCGTGCGGTTTCGCGGCACTTAACTTCTCGAGGATGGCACGGGCCTGGGCGTAATTCCTCTCGCCCAGACGCTGATTCGCGCGCCGCATGAGCAGCGCGTCGTTGGCTGGCCCGCGCTGCTCAGCGCGGTCGAGCAAACGGCCGACGATATCCTGGCGCCCGGCCCGCTGCGCGGCGTCGCTCGCCGCGAGAAGTGTCTCGAGACTCGTCGCCGCGGACCCGAGGAGCGCGGTCACGAGACGATTGCTCTCGATGTCGTTGCCGAGAGCAAGCAGTGAGGCAAGTTCCACCGCAACGCTTGCAGAGAGCCGCTCGCCCTGCGTCGGCACGCGGGCAGCGGCCAGCGCCCGCTCCGGGTCTCCGTTCAGGAGATGGGCCTCGGCCAGTCGCGCGTTCAGAGCCGGATTCTGCGGGTCCTTGGCCAGCTGCTGGGCGAGCGCTCGGATCGTGCTTTCGGCCTGTTGCTGAGCCAGCCTGGCAGTAGATAGAAGTTGCTCGGTGGCCGGGTCGGCGGGAATGGCCCCCGGCGAACCGCTGCTCGCCGCACCTTCAAGCAGCTCGATGACGCGACCCGAGCGATTCTGCTGCATCATGATCTTTGCCAGCGCCAGGCGCGCGCTGCTGTCGGCGGGACGCGATTTCAGCCACTGCTCCAGCAATACCGTCGCGCGAGCCGTGTTGCCCGTGCGAACCCACGCTTCGGCAAGCGTGCGCTGCAGGACCTCGTTCTGTGGGGCAACATCTGCGAGCGGCTGCAGCAGATCGACGGCTTCCTCCGCGCGCCCATCGAGCAGCGCGATTCGCGCCGCGAGCAGTTTTGCACCTACCAGACCCGGCGCCTGCTGCTGAACCTGCTGCAGAATCACCTTCGCGCGATCCGGTCTCCCCGCGCCCAGCTCGGCGTCCGCGATCGACAGCTGCGTCGTGAGGCGATTCCTGATCGGCCAGGAGGCAGGCGCCACGATCGTCGCAAGCTCGAGATCCTTGATCGCATCCTCGGTGCGGCCCGTACTGAGCCGCAGCTCGCCGCGCGCCCTCAGGGCATTGGCATCCCGAGGATTGCGCGCGAGAAATCCGTCGAGTTCCTGCACGGCCTGCGCGACCCTGCCGAGCGCTGCCAGTGACACGGCCAGCTCGACGCGCAATTCCGAGTTGTCCGGTGCCGCGTCAGCGGCGACTCGCAGCTGTGCCAGCGCGCCGGCGACATCCCCGCGGTGCCGCAGCGCCTGGCCCCGGAACAGCGCAACGTCGCTGGGCGCGAGCACGGTGCCAGCCTGCTGCAGTGTGTCGAGCACGAGCGCGTCATCGCCCTTGGCGACGTCCACTCGCAGTCGCGTCCTGAGCGCCTGGGCGTCAGAGAGCCGGTCGCGTGCTACACGAGAGAGCTCGTCACTGGCCGCCGCGACATCGCCGTAGTCGAGCGCGATCTGCGCGAGGAGCACGCGCGGCTCGACCAGATCGGGATGATTCATTGCCAGGCGCTTGAGCGCCGTGCGCGCATCCGCGGGCTTGCCCTCCTGAATCTCTTTACGAGCTTCAGCCAGCACGCCTGCGGGGGACCTCCAGCGATCGCAGGCAGCAAGCGTTGCCAGTGTTGCGAGCACCACCACCGCCGCCTGTCGCCGACGACTCATGACATCGCTCATGACGCCTCACTCGCCGGCTGCTCTGCCGCCTCCGCTCGGTCGTGCCCGGGAAAGCCGTGGCGCGACAACAGGTCGTAGAGCGTCGGGCGCGCTACACCAAGCAGTTCGGCCGCTTTGGTGATGTTGCCGTTGGCAATGCTCATCGCGCGCGCAAGGGTCTCGTGCTCTGCACGGCTGCGCGCTTCCTTCAGATTCAGCAGCTGCGGGCCGCCGTCCGCGGTAGCCAGCGTCAGGTCCTGCGCCGAAACCAGCGGATCATCGCCCAGCAGGCACGCCACCTTGATCTTGCTCTCCAGCTCCCGGACGTTTCCCGGCCACGAGTACGCGTTCAGCGCCGTCAGTGCCTCATTGGTGAACCCGCGCTTTGGCCGCCCGTTGTCACGCGAGAAGCGCGCGAGGAACGCGTGACTCAACGCGAAGATATCCGCCGGGCGCTCGCGCAGCGGCGGCACCGCGAGCGTGACTTCGCTGATGCGGTAGTACAGATCCTGACGGAAACGCTGTTCCTTGATGAACTGCGCCAGGTCCTGGTTGGTCGCCGCAACGATGCGTACATCCACCGGTATCTCCTGCCGGCCCCCGACGCGTTCGATGACCTTGTTCTGCAGAAACCGCAGGAGCTTCGCCTGCAGCGCAAGCGGCATATCGCCGATCTCATCGAGGAACAGCGTGCCGCCCTGAGCGGATTCCACTTTTCCCGGCGTGGTCTTCACGGCACCGGTAAAGGCGCCCTTTTCGTACCCAAACAACTCGGACTCGAGCAACTGCTCGGGTATCGCCGCGCAGTTGATCGCCTGGAAGTGCTTGTCTGCCCGCGGGCTCAGCGTATGCACCGCACGCGCCAGAGACTCCTTGCCGGTCCCGCTTTCACCCAGAATCAGCACCGAGACGTTGGCCGGAGCAACTTTCTCCAGCATGCGGCACACGTTCAACATGCCGTTGTCCGCCGCAATGAATCCGTCGAACACGCCCGTGGCCGACCGCTCGCGCAGATCGGCGACTTCCCTCTCGAGTCGCGCGATGTGAAACGCGCGGCCGACGAGCAGGCGCAACGCATCGACGTCGACCGGCTTCTGGTAGAAGTCGTACGCACCCATGGCAACCGCCTTGACGGCGCTTTCCCGCTCGTTGTTCCCGGTGACGACGATGAGTTTCGTGTGCGGTGCGAGCTCGAGGATCGTGGCGAGTGTCGCAAAACCCTCGGTCGTGCCAGCCGGGTCGGGCGGCAGGCCGAGATCCTGCAGAACGACAGAAGGCTCGAAGCGCCTGACTGCCGCGATCGCCTCGTTACGGTCCTCGGCGAACGCGACTTCATAGCCGTCGAAGCACCAGCGTAGCTGGGAACGCAACCCGGCATCGTCTTCCACGATGAGCAAGCGTTTGAACCGGGATTCGTCCGTCATTTTCAACCCGCCTTCAGCGTCCTGGTGGCCGCCGCCTGCGGCGGAAACACCAGGGTAAGAGTCGTCCCGAGTCCGAGCGTCGAAGACACCTCGACCGAACCGCCGAGTCCCCGCATGTATTCGCGAATCTGGAACGCTCCGATGCCCATGCCGGCCGGTCCCTTAGTGCTATCGAATGGACGGAACAGCCGTTCACGGACGAATTCCGGATCCATGCCCTTGCCGTTGTCCACGATCCGCAACAACGGACGGTCACGTTCGCAATCCACTTCGACGCGGACTTCCCCGCTCTGCGGCGTGGCGTCCTGAGCGTTGCGGATGGCATGGTCGAGCACGCTGCCGACCCGTTCGAATTCCGCAAGTACCTCGCCGCGCTTGATGATCACGACATGGGGCACCGGCAACCGATCGGCGCAGCGCACGGCAACTCGTTCCGCAATCGACCCCAGATCCCAAAGCTTCGGGGCGTCCGCAAAGTCGCCCGAAGCCAGCTGCGCAATCAACTTGCTCATGCGATTGACGCTCATGCCGATCGTGGACATCGCGTCGTCCACGAACGACGGGTTGCGCTTGTGGCGCTCGGCGTTCTGCACGATGAGCCGCAGTTGCGCGGCGAGGTTCTTCAGGTCATGCATGACGAAAGCTGTCATTCGGCTATAGGCCTCGAACTGGCGCGCCTCGGTCAAACGCGCATCCGCGTCGAACTGCGACAGGTGCGCCGCTATGTGACGGCACGCCGTCTTGAGAAGATCGCGGTCCTCGTAAGTCAGGTCGGCAAGCGATTCGGGGCGCTGCAGCACCAGCCAGCCGTACAGCTGGTCGATGTGCAGCACCGGAACGACCAACGCGGAGTCCGGAGCGCCCAGTTCACTCGCGGTGACAGACAGGCCCTGGTACATGGTGGGCGATGCCCTGAGTTCGGCCAGGTCGACGAGCCAGGCCGTCTGGTCGAAGAAACTTGGCAGCGAGGCATTGACCGGCATCTTCAAACCGCGCAGCTCAGGCCCGGGACGCGGCCAACTGTCGGTCTCGCGGTATACGCCGAGTTGCTCGTCGCGCACCCACAAGACGCCGCGCGGACTGTCAACGATCTGGGCGACCGCGCGAATCGCGCGTTGGTGCACCGTGGCGATGCCGTCGGTTTCGGAGAGCGTGCCGATGAATCGCAGCCACTCCCTGCGGTAGTCGTACCTGCTGCGATAGAAATTCTTGCTGATGAATACCAGTAGTCGCCGCTGCAGGGCTCCCGAAAAGAGCATCGCGACCAGAACGGTCGCCGCCAGCACGGTGAACACCGCCTGGGCGATACGACCCCAGTTGCCCGGGAGGTCGAACAGGCGCAGCCCGATCAGGCTCGTCGCAACCAGGTAGCCGCTGACGATCAGGACCGTCGTCGTGAACAGGGCTACACGCCGCGAGACGACCAGGCCCGAACTCCAGTCCGGTATCGCGCGCGATCCGCGCAGGATCGGGTAGGCCGCCGCACCGATGACGAGTGCGTGCGTCGTCCAGCTGCCGACCGCGATCGTTCCCGAACCCAGCCGCTCGGCAAAATGCACGACGGCTCCGAGCATGACCGCCCCGACGCCTACGCAGAACCAGCGCATCGAGGGCATGATCGCGCTCGCCGAGGCACGAAAGAGCTGCTCCAGGGTGAGCAGCCCGAGCAGCGCGAGGAGGATTCCGCCGACCGGCAGCGTGGTTCCCAGGAGCGGTGCCATCCATTGCAGGCCCGGCGTGAATGAAACGATCAGCCCGACCGAAACCAGCATCGGGCCCGCCCAGAGCAGCGGGAGCCTGAGGCGCTCTACGGACCCCCGGCCGATGACCAGAGGCTCGAGAGGCCAGAGCCAGAAGGCGGTCACCAATAACATGA
>JBAVOB010000279.1:0-7630 GCA_049691655.1 Steroidobacteraceae bacterium
GATTGTCGTCGCAGTGCAGGTCCACCGCAGCTGGCCGCTGCCGACGTCCGCGGGCGTCAGCACGATGCTGCCGGTTGCATTGGGCACGGTCGACGTGACGGTGACGACCCCGGTAGCGTCGGTGATCGCAACGCCGGACACGTACTTGGTGGCACCAGGGAACGAATAGCCCGAGTTGACCGCCGTCACCGACGCCAAGCCGCCCATCGACGATGAAGTTTCCGCCACCGCCAGCTTGGCTGGCGCCGCCATCACGATGACTTCGCTGACCTTAGCGCGGGTCGTGTAGTCTTGGTACGCTGGCAGCGCGACGGCGGCCAAGATACCGATGATCGCGACCACGATCATCAGTTCGATGAGCGTAAAGCCCTGCTGCGCGGATTTCTTCTTATTTTTTTTGTCCATGGCGCTGGATCCTTATGTATAGAAAACAAGGGTTCCCCTGCGTTCAAGACGGGATACCCGGCCTCTACACAGCAAGCTATGTGCCAGATCGGATTTATTCGATAAGCAACTGATTTAAAAGCGATAAATGGACGAGCTTTTTATGTTAGCTGACGTCCGGGCACGTCCGATCACCGCGGTTCGCGTCACAAAGTGACGCGCCGCGTCCATTGCGCCGCTATTCGATGCCGAGCTTCTTGATGCGGTAACGCAGCGCGCGAAAGGTGATCCCAAGCGCTTTCGCGGCGGCTGTCTTGTTGTACCGCGCCTGTTCGAGCGCTTTCACGATGGCGTTGCGCTCCACACCTTCGAGCTGCTCTTCCAGCGCTTCGTCGCCTGGCGGCGGCGCCCCGGCCGGGGTGGCCGCGGCCGGCGCAGCGGGAACGACCTGAGGCGCGGCTGCTTCCGGCACCGCGGCGCGCAGCTGCAGGTCGGCCACGTCGATCAGCTGGTTGCGACAGAGCGTCGTGGCGCGCTCGAGGATGTTCTCCAGCTCGCGGACGTTTCCCGGAAACGCGTACTCGCGCAGTGCCTGCATGGCCGCGGCACTGATCTCGGGCGGCGTGCCGTGCTGGCGCTGCGCGAGCCGCGCGATGATCGCGGCGGCGAGATCGGGGATGTCCTCGGGGTGCTCTCTGAGGCTCGGCACCCGCAGCTCGATCACGTTGATGCGGTAATAAAGATCCTCGCGAAAGCGGCCTTCCTTGACCAGCTTCGCGAGGTTGCGGTGCGTCGCCGACAGGATGCGCACGTCGATCGGCTGCTCGCGGGATTCGCCGACCGGTCGCAGAGTCTTCTCCTGAATCACGCGCAATAGCTTGACCTGCATGTGCAGCGGCAGATCCGCGACTTCGTCGAGGAACAGAGTGCCGCCCTCGGCGGACGGGATCAGTCCCTGCTTGTCGCTCACGGCGCCGGTGAAACTACCACGCTTGTGACCGAATAGTTCGCTCTCGAGCAGCTCGGTCGGGATCGCGCCGCAGTTGACGGCGACGAATGGGCCGTCCGCGCGGCTGCCGAGTTCGTGAATGAGGCGCGCCGCGAGCTCCTTGCCGGTGCCCGATTCGCCGCAGATGTGGACCGGCGCCTGGCTGCGCGCGACACGCGCAATGGTGTCGCGCAGCGCGCGGATCGCGGGCGACTCCCCGATCAGGCGCGCGCCATGCCGCGTCGCCTCGCTCCCGGAGCGGTCTGCGAGCTTGACCGCGCTTGCCACGAGTTTGCGCAGCACGCCCAGATCGAGCGGCTTCGAGACGAAATCGAACGCCCCGGCCTTGAGCGCCCGGACCGCTGCCCCCACGTTCCCGTGAGCCGTGATTACCGCGCACGGTACGCTCGCGCGGTGCTCCGCGATCCAGGCGACCAGGTCGAGCCCATCCCCGTCCGGCAGGCGCATGTCGGTGAGGCAGAGGTCGAAATGCTGCGACTTGAGCAGCCGCTGCGCGTTCGCGATGTCCCCGGCCCCGACCGAATCGAGGCCCATGCGGGTGAGCGTGAGGGCGACGAGCTCGACGAGATCCGGCTCGTCGTCGACCACGAGGACGGTGGTTCTGGACATGGCGCGCAGCTTAACCGCAGGCGTCAGATTTCCCAACGATGCGGATCGGTGAATACGAGACGGAAGGTGCTGCCGCCGCCGGCGCGCGACTCGTAGAGCAGCGTCGCGCCGTTCGCCTGCGCGAGCTCGCGCGCGAGAAACAGGCCGAGCCCGGACCCGCGCTGGCCGGCTGAGAAGAACGGTTCGAACACCCGCTCGACCAGCTCAACGGGAATGCCGGGCCCGCGGTCCGCGACCTCGAGGAACGGCCGCGCGAACGCGGCCAGCCGCCCGATACGCACTTCGACGGCGCCGTTCGGCAAGTCCGCGAGCGCGTGCCTGATGGCGTTCTCGCACAGGTTCCACACCACCTGCGAGAGCTGACTCGGATCGGCGCGCACACCGATGTCGGTGTCCTCGGCCGTCACCGTGAAGCGTTCCGGCGGCCACTGCATCGTGCGACAGAATTCCTCGCGAAAATTACTGGCCCACGCGCCGAGCGACACGCGCTCGAGCTTCGCGGCATCGCGCCGCGACATCTGCAGCACGTTGGAAATGATGGTGCTGACGCGCTCGGAGTTCGAGCGGATGATTTCGGTGAGCCGGCGATCGGCATCGTCGAGGCGCGGGGATTCCGTCAGCAACTGCGCCGCGTGACTCATCGCACCGACCGGGTTGCGGATCTCGTGCGCGATGCTGGCCGACAACCGGCCGAGGGCCGCGAGCTTCGTTTGCTGCACCTGTTCGGCCAGCAGGGTCGTGTCCTCGAGGAACACGAGGTGCGGCACGGGCGCAGCGCCGCCGAGCGGCGCGAAGTGCGGCCGGATGACCGTGGCGCCGTCGGCCGCGACAAAGGTCTCGGCGACGTCGGTCGGGTTGCCGCCCCGGCTGCGCCAGGTGGCTAGCAGGTACAGCAGGCGCGGTGATGCCTCGCCGAGCAGCGCGCCCGGAAACGCCTGCCGGTCGCCGAGGATCTGTGCCGCCGATTCGTTGATCAGCCGGATGCGGTCCTCGGTATCCACGACCAGGATGCTCTCGCGCAGGTGCTGCACGATGTACTGCGAGAGCTGGGCGAGGTTCGCGAGGTCGACTTCCTGCCGCAGCACCAGCGCTTCGCTTTCCCGCAGCCGCGCGGCGACCGGCCACGTGAGCAGCGCAACGAGGAAGACCACGGCCCCGATGACACCGGCGGCCGGGTAGTCGGACGCGGGGGCCGTGCCCGCGAGCTGGCACGCGATCTGCTGGGCCAGCACGCAAAGCGCGGTGAAGGCGGCGATCAGCAGGGTGTCGCGGCTCTGCGCGAGCAGCGCCATCGCGCCGACGGGAACCACGAGCAGGATTGCGAAACCGCTTGCGACGCCGCCGCTCGCGTACAGCAGCGCGGCGATCGCCACGGCGTCGATCAGCGCGTGCGTGAGCTCGAGCAAGCGCAGGCTTGGCCAGAGACGCCGCTGGACGATCACCAGCCCGATCGCGACGACGAAATACATCACGCTCACGGCGAGGAACAGCTGCGGATGGGCGCCGCCGACCGCCGGGAACGGCTGGCTCAGCGCGTGGATGCTGTAGAGAACGACCGGGATCAGCAGCCGGTAGAGATTGACGAGCCCGATCACTCGCCATGCGAGGTCGGTCGGCGAGGAACGGCTCCCGCGCCATGCGACCCGTCGATCCATCTCGTGCGCGGCGCTCGGCATCGCGGAAATCTATCACGCTGGTCTCGACAGCGGGATTTGTCCACAATAAGCCGCCGGCCGACCACACCAGACGCAGGGCGTCGCATGAGAACTCGGCGCGGCGCCCTCCGAGACGGACATCACGGACGAGTCTCAATGAATCTGCACGAGTATCAGGCGAAAGAAGTTTTTCGCGCGTACGGCATTCCGGTGCCGGCGGGCCAGGTAGCCGCGACGCCGGAGGAGGCTGTCGCGGCCGCGCGCAGCCTCGGAGGCTCAATATGGGTGGTCAAGGCCCAGGTGCATGCGGGCGGGCGCGGCAAGGCGGGCGGCGTGACGCTGGCGCGGGACGCAGAGGCGGTGCGCGTGGCCGCGGCGGGGATGCTGGGCCGGCGTCTCGTGACCCGGCAGACAGGTGCCGACGGGCTGCCCATCGAACGCGTTTACGTCGAGTGCGGCTCGGACATCGACCGCGAAATCTATTTATCGCTGACGCTCAACCGCGAGACGGCGCGCATCGCGCTGATCGCCTCGGCCGCTGGCGGGATGGACATCGAGGAAGTCGCCGCCCGGACACCGCAGAAAATTCTCACCGTGAACGTTCAGCCGGCCGCCGGCCTGCAGCCGTTCCAGTGCCGGCGCCTGGCGTTCGGCCTCGGGCTGCAGGGCACGCAGATCGCGGAATTCCAGGCGCTGGCGCTCGCGCTGTACCGGCTGTTCCTCGAGAAGGATGCGAGCCTGGTCGAGGTCAACCCGCTGATCGTGACCCCGCAGGGCAAGGTCGTGGCGCTCGATGCGAAGATCAACATCGACGCGAACGCGCTGTTCCGCCAGCCGGAAATGCTGCGCTATCGCGACCCGAGCCAGGAAGATCCGATGGAGCGCCGCGCGAGCGAGCACGAGCTGAACTATGTTTCGCTCGACGGCAACATTGCGTGCATGGTGAACGGGGCGGGCCTCGCCATGGCGACGATGGACCTGATCAAGCTGCACGGGGGCTCGCCAGCCAATTTTCTCGACGTCGGCGGCGGCGCGACCAGCGAGCGGGTCACCGCAGCCTTCGAACTGATCCTGTCGAATTCGCGCGTGGCCGCGATCCTCGTGAATATCTTCGGCGGCATCGTCCGCTGTGACCTGATTGCCGACGGTATCGTGAACGCCGTCAAGAAAGTCGGTGTGCGTGTCCCGGTCGTGGTGCGGCTCGAAGGCACGAACGCGGCCGCGGCCCGGGAACTGCTCACCCGCAGCGGGCTCGCGATCACGGCCGCGGGCGATCTCACCGAGGCCGCCCGCAAAGTCGTCGCCGCGGCGAACAAAAACTGAGCAACGCTTTCACATGAGCATCCTCGTCAATCGCAGCACGCGCGTCATCTGCCAGGGCTTCACCGGCAAGCAGGGCACGTTTCACTCCGAACAATGCCTGGCATACGGGACGCGCCTCGTGGGCGGCGTCACGCCCGGGCGCGGCGGCGAAACGCACCTCGGGCAACCCGTCTTCAACACGGTGCACGACGCGGTGCGCGAGACCGGCGCCACCGTCAGCATGATCTACGTGCCCGCGGCTTACGCAGCGGATTCGATACTCGAGGCGGCGGACGCGGGCATCGAACTGATCGTCTGCATCACCGAAGGCATCCCGGTCAACGACATGGTGCGTGTGAAGGCCGTGCTGGCCGGCTGCGGTGCGCGCCTCATCGGGCCGAACTGCCCCGGCGTCATCACGCCGCAGGAATGCAAGGTCGGAATCATGCCGGGGTTCATCCACCAGAAGGGGCGCATCGGTATCGTGTCGCGCTCCGGAACGCTGACCTACGAGGCGGTGTTCCAGACGACGAACAACGGGCTGGGGCAGAGCACCTGCGTCGGCATCGGCGGCGACCCGGTGCGTGGCCTGGGTTTCATCGACGTGCTGGCGCTGTTCGAGCGCGACCCGGGTACCGAGGGCATCATCCTGGTCGGCGAGATCGGCGGTAGCGACGAGGAAGCGGCGGCGGCCTACATCGGCAGCTATGTGTCGAAACCGGTTGTGGCCTACATCGCGGGCGTCACGGCGCCGCCGGGCAAACGCATGGGGCACGCGGGCGCGATCGTGGCGGGCGGGAAGGGCACGGCCGCGGACAAGTATCTCGCGCTCGACCGAGCCGGTGTGCGGGCCGTCAAGTCGCCCGCCGAACTCGGCAGCGCGATGCGCGATCTCCTCGCCAAGCCACAGGGCCGGGCAGGCCGGAAGGCCGCGTTCGCAGCGCGGCGCGCGCAGGTACCCGCGCCGCGCAGTTCGCGGCCCGGTGCGACCCGGGCCTCGCGCAAGCACCGGTGACCGACAAGCTCAAGCTGGCGCTCGCGCAGCTCGACTTTCTCGTCGGCGACGTCGACGGCAATGTCACCCGCGTCATCGACGCGGCTCGGCGCGCGCACGACGTCGAGCACGCCGACCTCGTGGTATTCCCCGAGCTGGCGCTGTCGGGCTACCCGCCCGAGGACCTGCTGTTCCATCGCGGGTTTCGCCGCAAGATCGACAGCGGCCTGGCCCGGATCCGCAGCGAGATTTCCGGCATCGCGGCCATCGTCGGCTACCCCGAATACAGCGGGACGCAGATCTTCAATTCAGCGGCCCTGGTTCAGGGCGGCGAGCTGGCCGCCGTGCATCGCAAGAGCGAGCTGCCCAACTACAAGGTTTTCGACGAGAAGCGCTATTTCGCGGCCGGCGCGCAACCGACCGTCGTGAGCGTCCGGGGGCTGCGGCTCGGGATGCTCATCTGCGAGGACGTTTGGGAGCCCGAGCCGGCGCAGCTCGCGCGTTCGATCGGCGCGGAGATCCTGATCGTCGTCAACGCCTCGCCCTACGATGTGCACAAGCAGCGCGAGCGCGAGCGCGTCGTGCGCCAGCGCGCGCTCGACGTCGGCCTGCCGATCGTCTACGCCAACATGATCGGCGCCCAGGACGAGCTGGTCTTCGACGGGCATTCCTTCGCGGTGGATGCCCGCGGCGACATCGTGATGCGGGCGCCGGCATTCGAGGAAGGCCTGTTCACGCTCGAGGTCGCGCGTTCGCCCGCCGGGGTCGAGCTGCGGGCCGCCGCGATCGCCCCCTCGCCCGCGGATGAAGAGAGTGTCTACCGTGCGCTGGTGCTCGGCGTGCGCGACTATGTGACGAAGCACCGTTTTCCCGGCGTCGTGCTTGGGCTTTCGGGCGGCGTCGATTCGGCGCTCACCCTGGTGATCGCCGTGGACGCGCTTGGCGCCGACCGCGTGCACGCGGTGATGATGCCGTCGCGCTACACCTCGCAGATGAGCCTCGAGGACGCGCAGGCGCAGGCCGCGACGCTCGGCGTCAGGTACTCGGTGATCGCGATCGAAGGCATGTTCGTCGCGACGCTCGCGGCGCTCAGGGACGAGCTCGGCGACCGGCCCCCGGATGCGACCGAGGAGAACATCCAGTCGCGCTGCCGCATGCTGATCCTGATGGCGTTGTCGAACCGTACCGGCCGGATGCTCCTGACGACCGGCAACAAGAGCGAAATGGCGGTCGGCTACGCGACGCTCTACGGCGACATGGCCGGTGGCTTCGCGCCGATCAAGGACTGCAGCAAGCTGCTCGTGTACCGGCTCGCGGCTTACCGGAACACCATTTCCCCGGCGATCCCGCTGCGGGTGATCGAGCGGCCGCCGTCCGCGGAGCTGCGGCCGAACCAGAAGGACACCGACGCGCTGCCCGAGTATGCCGTGCTCGATCCGATCCTCGAAGCCTTCATTGAGGAAGACCTGTCGGTGGATGAAATCGCGGCGCGCGGATTCGACCGCGCCACCGTCGGCCGCGTACTCGACCTGGTGAAGCGCAACGAGTACAAGCGCCGGCAGGCGCCGCCGGGCGTGCGCGTCAGCCGGCGCGCTTTCGGCCGCGACTGGCGCTATCCGATCACGAGTGGTTACAAGCGCTGATCGTCGTCCACGCGCGACGCGGGCAGCGTGAGCG
>JBAVOB010000280.1:0-3159 GCA_049691655.1 Steroidobacteraceae bacterium
GATCGGCACCGCCTCGATCTCCGGCGTCACGACGTTGGTGGCGGTGCTGCTTTTCGCGGTATCGGCCACGACCGGCCCGCCTTTCGCGAGCGTCACGGCAACACCCTGGGCGGGAAACTGCACGAGAAACTTGGCTGCGGCGTCGCGCATCGCGGCGACGCTCGCGTTCGCCAGAGGATGACCGCTCGACAAACCCTTGGCGGCCGCGTTGCCGTAGCCCGTGAGCGTGAGGGAGTCGGCAAGCTTGCCGTCCGCCGCGAACAGGTTGACGCGATAGCGGATCGTCACCGCATAGTAGGCGCCGCCCGTTTCCTGCGCCGTGGCGAAGGAGTACTGCTCGATGCGCGGCTCGAAACTGCCCTGCAGGCCGGCCTGCGCCAGCGACGCGGAATCGGCGAATTCCGTCACGTCGCGGAATTCGGCGCGCAAGGTGTCGCGCCATAACCGGGCATTGCCCGGCCCCAGCGTGATCGCCCAGTCGGCGTTATTGCGGGTTTCCTTGTGAATGTAGTTCTGCATCTCGTGCCCGATCACGAGACCGACCCGCGCAGGAATCGGTTCGATCAGCGCCTTCGGCAAGACAGTCTCGGGCTGAATGGCAACGCCGCCGCAGCTCGCGACGAGGCCGAGCGCCGCTGCCGCCATGCTGCGCAGCGCATGCCCCCTGAGCGACACCGACCGCAGAGCTGTCACGCCCTGTTCACCGGATGCAGTGAGAAACACCGTTCATCTGGATGCGGAACGCGCATGATTTCTCGTTGGTGATGCCGACGAAGGTGCCGGCGTTTTCCTCGCACATGGCACGCATTAGGGCCGAAAACCGCACGCTTGTAAACGGCGGATACCCCTCGCCCGGCGGGAAACCAATCGCGTGGATGCGCACGCGGCGGCGACCGCGCTCGTCCGTCTTGTTGTATTGCCTGACCTGATCGAGCGCCTGCTGAATCGAATCCCCCGTGAATTCATCGCCGAGCACGTACAGACTGATGCGCTTGTCCGGTGCCCAGTAACGGCGAATCGCTTCCTCGATCCCTTCGACCGGACTCGACTTGCTGAACGCGCCCCAGTTCTGCATGCGCTCGAGAATGCGGCGCCGCTGCGCCTCGGAGTCTTCCATCCAGCGACCACCCGTCTCCGGAAACATCAACTGGCCCTGGTCGCTCATGACTTGCACGCCGCGCACCTTGGGGTAGATGTCGAGAATCTCCCGCATCACCGCCTGCGCCGTGTCCCAGTGATACTCGAGCATGCTGCCCGAGGTGTCGATCACGAAAATCACGAACTCGCTGTCGATCGGGATACCGCCCACCGCCTCGGAACGCGGGCGCTTCGCCATCAATTTCGCCAGGCGCTCCATTTCGGCGGTGAGCGCCTGGTACGCGGACACCAGCTCACGCTCGAGGATATTGGTGACCTGCACCTCGGTCCGGCTGGTCGAATACTGCCCCTTGATGTTGGTCAGATCGCCTTCGAGTCGCGCGAGCCTGAGACGCTCGCGGCTGAGATCCTCCTCGCGCCCGTGCAGCTCGCGGTCGAGCACGTCCGTCTCGCCGCGGATCTCGTTCAGTTCCTTCTGCAATGCGAGCACCTGGCCGTCCAGATTCTTGCGACTCTTCTCCAGCACGATCGGTTGCCCGTACTCCGAGATCACGAGCAGCAGCAGGATCGCGCCGAACCCACAGCAGATGCAGTCGAGGAACGAGAGGCTGAATACCTCGATGTCGCGCCGCGCGAGTTTCATGCCGCAGGCCTCATGGCCAGTCCCTCGAGGGCATGGTGAACGTACCCCCGGAGGATTTCGCCAACTGCCAGAAGCGGTACGGCGCCGGCACATCGCCTTTCATCGGCAGCAGCACGACATCCACCCGGACGCGCGGCGGCAGCGCCCGCACGGCATCGTCGAACAGCCGCGCGCGTCCATTCGCGTCGATGTACTTGCGCAGCGGCGGCGCGATGACGCCCTGCGTAGGCAAGCCGTCGGTGATGAGCACTACCTGGTCGGGCGCCGGCTGCAGCTCCGCGACCGCCTTGAAGGCATTGATGAGGCTGGTGCCATTCTGCGGAACGATCGCGCGCAGGTGCTCCATCACCTGGTCCAGCGTGCGCGCATCGCCGCTGTCTAACCACTGCGCGCCGCTCGCTCCCAGCACCGGCGTTGCCTGCGTGTTGAAGCCGTATATCTGGAACTTCGCGCCGGCGGGCAATTGCGTGATCAGCCAGCCCACCGTGTCCACGGCGCGCCGCCACTTGCGCGCGGCGCGGCGCGCGCTCTCCGGCATGTTGCGCAGCCGGATCACGTTGACCACGTCGTCGTCCATCATGCTCGCCGAGCGGTCAACCAGCACCAGGATGCGCCGGCCCGTGAGCGTCAGGCCCGTGATGTAACGCCGCTCGCCGCCGGTCTTGCGAAACGCCTTGATCCGCTCTCCCGGCGGCGCCTTGTCGATGGCGGCCGCAGCGCTCTTGGTGCTCTGCTCGAGCGCGAGCACGTCACTTTTCAGTTTCGCGATGTGCTCGCGGCGCGCGATGCTGGTGGCGTCATTGCTCGAGAGCAGCAGCCGTTTCTGCTCGAGGTCGCTGATGATCGCGGTCGAGCGCGCAGCCGCCTTGCGCAGGTCGATCTCGGTTTTCTCGAAGGTGTTGTGCAGCACGGTGAGGTTGCGCGTCCCGACCGTGACCTGCTCCTCGAGCCGGCGTACCTCGCCGCGCAGGTCGTCGGTCTGGTGCGTGCGGATCGCCCCGCTCTGCGCGCTGATGATCGTATAAAACAACACCACCGCCCCGAAGCCGCAACAGATGCAGTCGAGGAACGAGATGCTGAAGACTTCGGTGCGCCGGCGTGCCATGGAAGCGTGGGCGGATCAACCCGCGGGCGTGCCTACCGCGATGAGCGACAGTTCGACGGGCGGGTCGCCGAGACGCACGGTGTCTCCGGTGCGCAGGCGCGTGCGTCCTGCGACGCGCTCGCCGTTCACGAGCGTGCCATAACGGCTGTGGTCGATCAGCATCAATTCGCCGCCTTCGCGCAATAACGTGCAGTGACGGCGCGAGACGGCGGCCAGGCCCTCCGGCAGCTCGATGGTCGCCGCGCCGCTTGTCGGCGCGGAAGTCAGAGCGCGGCCGATCACGATCGGGGTTGTGCCGAGCGGATAGGCGCGC
>JBAVOB010000281.1:0-13356 GCA_049691655.1 Steroidobacteraceae bacterium
ATCGCCCACGTAGACCGGCGCGAAGCGGGTGCGCGCGCCCGGCAGCGGCAGGACGCCACCCGCGAGGCGCAGCAGCTGCGCGAACCGGTTGGTGAACCCGTCGCCCGGCCCGAAAATCACGGACGGGCGGAATATCACGAATTCCACGTCCAGAGCGCCGGTGCGGATCGCCTCTTCGGCCGCTCCCTTGGTCTGCAGGTAATGACTCGGCCCGTGGCGCGCGTCGGCGCCGAGCGCGCTCATCTGCAGGATCCGGCCGACGCGTGCCGCGCGGGCCGCGGTGACGATCTTGCGGGCGAGCTCGGTGTGCGCCCGGCGGAAGCCACTGCCGTCGCGTCCGCGTTCATTGAGAATGCCGACCAGATTGACGACCACATCGATGCCCGTGAACTGGCGCGCGAGCGCAGGCGGGTTGTGAATGTCGGCCACCACGACCTCGACCGTCGGCAACACCAGCAGATGCTGTGCACTCGCGGCGTGCCGGGTGAGAACGCGAATGCGATGCCGGGCCGCCGCCAGGCTCGCGACGAGCTCCGAGCCGACGAATCCCGAGCCGCCGAGTACGCAGATCGACAGGGGAGCGGCGGCGCGCAGCGGGACAACGGGTTCGGCGTGCGTCATGGGGGCTATTGTTCTCGCGGGCCGGGTCGGGACCGGTGTTCATGTTACCGGGCCTGCTGAGGTTTCAGGCGAGCCTGATCGCGCCGCCGCTCCCGCCCCTGCTTCGACGGCATCGGGGGCCCGCCGGGTACTCGCCAGCGAGCCACCGGCCCGGTTTCTCAGGCGTCCGGGCCGCGGCCATGGCGTAACCTGTGGGCCGATTGTGGGCAGCCGGTGAACACAAGATGTTGATGCCGGCATGGATGATGCATAGTGCCTTTGCAGCGTGGAACGAAGCTTGTTTTTCCAGCCTATCGTTCTGCAAGATACTGATTCATAATGCGAATTTCATCTACCTACAACTTTTTCGCAACAATCTTGACTGCGCCGCATCGCGAATTTAGGCTCAGCTCTCCGACACAAGATCTTGTGTTGCGCAACGCGATCAGGATCGGTGGCCGGAGAGGAAGGTGGGAGCGGCGGGCGCCTGACAGCGTCTACCGGTCGCGGGGAAATCAACCCGGGGACGGTGCGGCATCAGCGTGCGTGAGCGCGGGTGCCCGGAGCGTCGCTTCCTCCAACTTCCGCAGGGAGCGACGGAGAATCAAGGGAGCGTCTCGAGTCGATGAACACGGTGGTAAAGATCGAACCGAAAGACCTGAGCGCGATCGCGTTCCAGGAAGCATCGCTCGACATCTGGGACAAGAAGTACCGCCTGGTGTCGAAGGACGGGCGCGCGATCGACAAGACGATGGACGATACCTACAGTCGCGTCGCCCGTGCGCTCGCGGATGTCGAGCGCGAAGCGGTGCGCGAGCAATGGTATGAGAAATTTCTCTGGGCGCTGCGCCGCGGCGCCATTCCCGCGGGCCGTGTCACCTCGAATGCCGGCGCGCTCGAGCACAAGCCCGCGACCTCGACCATCAACTGCACGGTGTCGGGCCCGATCCGCGATTCGATGGACAACATCCTCAAGCGGGTGCACGAGGCCGGGCTCACGCTGAAGGCCGGCTGCGGCATCGGCTACGAATTCTCCACGCTGCGCCCGCGCGGGGCGTACGTCTCCGGCGCCGGAGCCTATACCTCCGGTCCGCTGTCGTTCATGGATATCTACGACAAGATGTGCTTCACCGTGTCCTCGGCGGGCGGCCGCCGCGGCGCGCAGATGGGCACGTTCGACGTCGGCCACCCGGACGCGATCGAATTCGTGCGCGCGAAGCGCGAGAACGGACGCCTGCGCCAGTTCAACCTCTCGCTCCTGGTCACCGACGAATTCATTCGCGCCGTGCGCGAGGATCGTGAATGGCAGCTCGCCTTCCCGCTGTCGGTGACGGAAAGCGAGACGGAACAGCCCGACCTCTCCGACACGGCCCGCTACGTATGGCGGGAGTGGTCCGTGCATGACGATTACGTCCTGAACGCGGCAGGGCTGGTCGCCTGCAAGGTCTACAAGACCGTGCCGGCGCGGCGCCTGTGGGACGTCATCATGACGTCGACGTACGATTTCGCGGAACCTGGGTTCATTCTCATCGACCGGGTGAATGAGATGAACAACAACTGGTGGTGCGAGAACATCCGCGCGACTAACCCCTGCGGCGAGCAGCCGCTGCCGCCGTATGGGTCGTGCCTGCTGGGATCGGTGAACCTCACGCGCTTCGTGCGTTACCCCTTTACCGAATCCGCAGAATTCGACTGGAACGAATACCGCGAGGTAATCAGGACTTTTACCCGCATGCTCGACAACGTCGTCGAGTTGAACGGCTTGCCGCTCGAGCAGCAGCGACAGGAGATCGAGCGCAAGCGCCGCCACGGCATGGGCTTCCTCGGGCTCGGCAGCACCATCACGCTCCTCGGCATGAAATACGGCTCGCCCGAGTCGGTACAGTTCACCGAAGATGTCTCGCGCGAGATGGCGGTCGCTGGCTGGGAAGCCGCGCTCGACCTGGCGCGCGAGAAAGGCCCGGCACCGATCATGAACGAGCAGTTCACGGTGACGCAGGAGATGCTGCGCAAGCGCCCGGAGATGGCGCGCGACGGCTGGCAGGTCGGCGCCCGGATGCCGGGGCGCGTGCTGCACGCGAAATACAGCCGCTACATGCAACGCGTCGCAACCGTGGCACCGGCCCTGGTCGAGCAGCTCTCCCAGGTTGGCGCGCGGTTCACGCATCACACCTCGATCGCGCCCACGGGCACCATTTCGCTGTCACTCGCGAACAACGCATCGAACGGCATCGAGCCGTCGTTCGCGCATCATTACTTTCGCAACGTGATCCGCCCGGGCAAGAAATCCAAGGAGAAGATCGACGTCTTCTCGTTCGAGCTGCTGGCATACCGCGAATTGGTGAATCCGCGCGCGATGCCGACTTCGATCCATGCCGCGGAGAAGCTGCCGGATTATTTCACCGCCGCGGACGCCGTCACGCCAAAGCAGCATGTCGATATCCAGGCAGCCGCGCAGAAGTGGGTGGATTCCTCGATCTCGAAGACGGCCAATGTGCCGACCGACTACAAGTATGAGGAATTCAAGGACATCTACCTGTACGCGCACGAGCAGGGCCTGAAAGGCTGCACCACGTTCCGCTTCAACCCGGAAGCGCACCAGGGCGTGCTGGTGAAGGAAGAAGACCTGAAGAACACCACTTATCTCTTTACGCTCGAGGACGGGAGCGAGGTGGAAGTGAAGGGCGATGACGAAATCGAATACGACGGCGAGAAGCACACCGCCGCCAACCTGTTCGACGCCCTCAAAGAAGGTTATTACGGCAAGTTCTGAACAGCGGAGCCCGGCGCATGAGCGGCATCAGGATCGACAAGAAAATCACCAAGTATCGCGTCCGCAAGTCCGAGGACCTGGCAGCGGTAGTCCCCGCGCACGACCCGACGCTGGTGCGTGGCAAGGACGGCAAGACCGCGAAGGTCATCCGCATGACCGAGGAGATCCAGCGTCCCGAGATGCTGGTGGGCTCCACCTACAAGATCAAGACGCCGGTCTCCGATCATGCGATGTACGTGACCATCAACGACATCGTGCTGAACGAGGACACTGAATACGAGCAGCGCCGGCCGTTCGAGATCTTCATCAACTCGAAGAATCTGGACCACTTTCAATGGATCGTGGCGCTGACGCGCATCATCTCGGCGGTGTTCCGCAAGGGGGGCGACGTCACCTTCCTGGTCGATGAGCTGAAGGCGGTGTTCGACCCGCGCGGCGGCTACTGGCAGCCGGGCGGCAAGTTCATGCCCTCGATCATTGCCGAGCTCGGCCACGTGATCGAGCGACACCTGCTGTTCATCGGGCTGCTGCGTCCAACGCAGCTCGATCAGCACCAGAGGAAACTGGTCGATGAGAAACGCGCGGAGTTCGAGGCGCGCGCCCGCCAGGCAGACGCGTTCTCGAAGTCGCACTTCCCCGAAGGGGCGCAGCTCTGCACCAAGTGCAGCACCGCGGCGGTTGTCATGATGGATGGCTGCATGACCTGCCTGAATTGCGGCGAGTCGAAATGCGGCTGAGAAGCGGCGCTCCCGCTGCCTGCCTGCCGCGCCGGGTTTCATCAGCGCGCCAGGACCGGGTCCCCGCCTGGTCCGATTCCCCGCCCTGACGGGGCCGGCGCGCGCTTGCAAGGCAGCCCCGCTTGCGCGGCGGCTGCCTTTTTTTTGCCGCGACGCCCGTTATTGCAGACAAAAAAAAGCCCCGCGTTTGCGGGGCTATGGGTCGCTTGCTTGTGAGGAGTTTCGTTATTGTTGTTATCGGGTTGTGGCCGTCCGTCGCCACGCAATCCTGATCGTTCTGTCTGCTGCTGTCGTATGCTCGGTCTGTCTGTCCTGAGCAGACTGAAGCATCCGGCGTGCCAGCCGGGGGCCCCGCGCGCGCAAGGCCTTGTTGCGTCGAGTGCGGGAAGCGTGAAGTGTGAGCCGGTTGGCAGTTCCGGCAGGTCCGCCGTGGTTGGCGCGGCGTCGATGCGCGACAGGGAAACGCGCGACTGATAAAAATGTCGACAGTGAAGAGACAGATTATGTTGCCCGAGCGAAGGCACAGCGGCTGGCGTGGCTGCGCGGCGCTGCTGTCTGCGCTCATCGCCTGGGGTGGCGCGTTCGAGGCCGCCCGCGCCGCCGACAGCGCCATTCCGCGACCGCCCGCGCTCGAACGGGAAGTGCAATTCTGGATTCGCATCTACACGGAGGTCACCACCGACGAAGGGTTCCTGCACGATGAGAACAATCTGGGCGTCGTGTACGAGAAACTGCGCTTCCCGCCGAATTCGACGCCGCGCGAGCGCGAGGCGCTGGTCGGCGCGGCGCGCGACGGCTACGTCGCTGCGCTGAAACGTATCGCGCTCGCGGCCGAGAATGCGGCGGGCGTGCCCTCCGTTGCGGACCAGCCGCCCGTCCCGCCCGCGGCGCCCGGGACCGAATCGCTTTCGGCGGAGGATCGCCGCGTGCGCGACCTCTGGGGCCGAGATGCGACCCCGCAGCGCCTGCTCGCCGCGACCAACACCATGCGCTTCCAGCTCGGGCAGTCGGACCGCTTCCGTGCCGGGTTGGTGCGCTCGGCTGCCTGGGAATCGCATATCGCGGATGCGCTCGCCAATCTCGGGCTGCCGCCTGAGATCGCGGCGCTCCCGCACGTGGAGTCCTCCTTCAATCCGGCGGCGTATTCCAAGGTCGGCGCCGCGGGCCTGTGGCAATTCATGCGCTCGACCGGGCGGCGGTACCTGCGCATCGACTCAGCGGTCGACGAACGGCTCGACCCCTTCCGCTCGAGCGAGGCGGCCGCGCAATTGCTCGCCTATAACTACCGAATCCTCGGCTCCTGGCCGCTCGCCATCACCGCTTACAATCACGGCGCTGCCGGGATGCGCCGCGCCCGCGACGCCCTCGGGACGGACGACATCGTCGCCATCGTGCGCAACTTCAAGGGCGCGACGTTCGGCTTCGCGTCACGCAACTTCTATGTCTCCTTCCTCGCGGCACTGACCATCGAGCAGAACCCGGAGAAATATTTCGGCGCGCTGGAGCGCGTGCCGGAGCAGCACTTCCGGGAAGTCGCGGTACCGGCCTACGTGCCGGTGCGGGCACTCGAGCGAGCGCTGCCGGACATCGACCGCGACACGCTGCGAGCGCTGAACCCGGCGCTGTTGCGCCCGGTGTGGGAGGGCCAGCGCTATGTGCCGCGCGGCTACCTGCTGCGCCTGCCGCTGCGCGGGGGCGAGTGGACCACGGAAAAGCTCGCGGCGCGCCTGCCGCCCACCGAGCAGTACGTCGGACAGATCGAATCGCGCGCGCACGTCGTCAGACGCGGCGATACGCTGCAGCGCGTGGCCGAGCGCTACGGCCTGCGGACGCAACTGCTCGCCGACCTGAACGGCCTGGCCGAAACCGCAAAGCTGCGGCCCGGACGCACGTTGCGGTTGCCGGAGCGGCGGCCGGCGCACCTCGGCAGCGCCACCAGCGTCGTCGCGGCCGCCGATGTCGCCGATGCGGGCGGCGAGGCGGTGGCGGCCGAATCGGCTGACCGATCGCCGGAAACTGCCGTCGTGCGGCCGACCCTGTACGTGGTGCGCCGCGGCGAGGCGCTCTCGGACATCGCGACGCGCGTCGGCGTTCGACAGGCGGACCTGATCCGCTTCAACCGCCTGCGCGACTCCGATTTCATTTTCGAGGGCCAGAAACTGCGCCTCGTGGCCGACACGTCCGCGCCGCCGGCTGCCGCTGAAATCGCCGCGGTCGCGCCTGCGGCCGCGAGCGTCGGCGCGGCGGGTGTCGCCGAGACGCTGGCGAAGGCCGATTTTCCCGTGCCCGCCTCAGGACCTCCGCGACGCGTCGCACTGGCGCGCACAAGCCCGTCAGTCAGAAACGCCGAGAGCGCAACGGCCGCCGCGCCGCCGCCCGGGCCGGTGTCGCAATCGCAGGTCGAAGCGCTCGGACCCTCGCTCATTGCCGGGAGCGATGGCCCGCCGGAAGCGATCGATGCAGTCGAGTACTCGGTGGCGCGCGACGGTACGGTGCGGGTGGCCGCCGCGGAAACGCTTGGCCATTTCGCCGATTGGCTGGGCATGAGCGCTGCGCGGCTGCGAGCGCTTAACCGCATCGGGCGTGGCAAGGCACTGCTGCTCGGGCAGCGTCTCAAGCTCGAATTCGCGCATGCGTCCCGCGAAACCTTCGAGCAACGTAGGCGCGACTACCACGCGCGGTTGCAGGCGGACTTCTTCGATGCCCATCGGATCCACGGTACCGAGATCTACGTGGCGCGGCGCGGTGACTCCCTCTGGACTGTCGCGCAGCGTTATCCCGGCCTGCCGCCCTGGCTGCTCGAGCAATACAATCCGGACGTGGACCTGGGCGATCTGCGACTGGACACGCAGCTGGTCATCCCGCGTGTCGAGGACGTGCCGAGCTCGGACTGAACCGATGCGCGGCGTCGCGCGGGAACGCCCGGCGCCGCTATCTGACGCCTGCCTGATCGGCGAATGCCTGGAGCGCGGCGGTGTCGATCCGCCCTTCGAAGCGCGTTGCGCCACTCTGGGCGTAGGCCACGACTACCGTCATGGTGCGCGCGCCCACCAGGATCGCAAGCGTCCGGTCATCCAGGGGGTAGTAGTACTCGACGCTCCAGGGCGCCGGGCGCGGGTAGGGCGGCTGCGACAGCCCGAGTGATGCCGGTTCGATGCTCAGGCGCTGGAGCGCAATCGCCTGGCCGTCGCAGAGCAACTGCGGTGTCGCGACGATCGCCTCATCCCCCGGCGCGGCGAGCCAGAGGAACAGGCGCCTCGCTCCCATGCGGTTGGTGGCGAAAGTTGCCAGGTAGGCGAAGGGGTCCGCGGTTCGCGCGCGCGGCACGGCGGCGACGAGTTCCATGGGCTGCGCCAACCGCACTACCGTCGTGCCGGTGTTGGTGTCGAGCACGTCGCGTGCGGGCTCAACGTCTAGTGGCGCGCAGCCGCCGAGCGCTGTCGCGGCCGCGAGCAGCGCGAGCCCGGCGTGGCACGGCGAGCTCGTCCGCTGCAGGCGGGGGTTATGTCCGGCGCGTCGCATCACGGAATTATAGCGATCCGGGTCGGCCCGCCCGTCGCACGCTCTGACAGCGCGCGCCATGCACGGGCCTGTGACGCGTGCACGGGACGCGCGCTTGGCCGGCCGAGGCATAATCGGCTAAGGTCGCAACCCCTTGTTTGGCATGCCGATGAAACACACGCGCCTACTAGCGGCGACACTTGCCTGCGGATTCATCTGCGCCAGTGGCGCGCACGCGGACATGCTGCCGCGCAGCGGCCGCGTCGGTGCCACCCAGGTGCTGAGCACGGAGATCCCGCAGGCGGACCGCGTCGTGGTGCGCAAGGCCGAGCGTCGTCTGTACCTGATGAAAGGCGAGGACATCCTGACCTCCTATCGCATCGCGCTCGGCCTCAACCCGGCCGGCCCGAAGGAGCGTGCGGGGGATTTCCGCACACCGGAAGGGCGCTATCGGCTGGTGCGCCGCAACGCGCGCAGCGACTATTTCCTCTCGATGCAAGTGTCGTATCCGGGCCCGATCGACCTGCGGCGCGCGCGCCGCAACGGCTGGGATCCGGGCGGGTCGATCATGATTCATGGGCTGCCGAACCGCCTGAAGCGGCCGCCCGACTATTATGAGACCGAAGATTGGACGGACGGCTGCATCGCGCTGTCGAACACCGATATGCTTGAGATCTGGCTCCTCACCCCCGACAACGCGCCGATCGAGATACAACCCTGAGCGCCAAGCGGACATTGGAAACGAGCGTCGTCCTGCCCGAGATGGTCGACGCCCGGGTCGGCCCGCGCGGCAGCCTCGAAACGCTGTCCCAGGCAGAGATCGAGAAGCTCCTCGATTCGCGCCAGGGCGGCGTCTACCAGCTGTTCCGCAAGTGCGCGCTCGCGGTGCTCACCTCCGGGAGCGACATCGACAACGCGAAGGAAACCTTCGACCGCTACAAGGATTTCGAGATCGAGATCGTGCGCCATTCCTTCGGCATCAAGCTCGAGATCAGGAATGCGCCCGGCGAGGCCTTCGTTGACGGGCAGATGATCCGCGGCATCAAGGAGCACCTGTTCGCGGTGTTGCGCGATGTCATCTACATCTCGAACGAGATCATGGACAGTGGCCGCTTCGACCTGCGCGACAGCGCATCGATCACCAATGCCGTATTCCACGTGCTGCGCAACGCCCGCGTGCTCGACTACAAGGCGCGGCCGAACCTGATGGTGTGCTGGGGCGGTCACTCGATCGGCCACGACGAGTACAAGTACACCAAGAAGCTCGGCTATGAACTCGGCCTGCGCGGCCTGGACGTGTGCACGGGCTGCGGGCCGGGCGCGATGAAAGGCCCGATGAAGGGCGCGACCATCGGTCACGCCAAGCAGCGCATCGACTCGGGGCGCTACATCGGACTGACCGAGCCCGGCATCATCGCCGCGGAGCCGCCGAACCCGATCGTCAACCAGCTGGTCATCATGCCGGACATCGAGAAGCGCCTCGAGGCCTTCCTGCGTCTCGCGCACGGCATCGTCATTTTCCCAGGCGGCGCCGGTACGGCCGAGGAAATCCTGTACCTGCTGGGCATCCTGCTCGACCCGGTCAACGAGGAGCAGCCTGTGACGGTCATCCTCACCGGCCCACAGTCGAGCGCCGCGTACTTTACCCACCTGCGCCGCTTTATCAGCGGCACCCTCGGCGCGCAGGCCATGACGCGCATGACGGTGATCGTGGACGACGCCGCCGAGGTCGCGCGGCGCCTCGGCCGGGCGGCGGAGACGGTGCGCGATTTCCGCCGCGAGCGGAGCGACTCCTACAACTTCAACTGGCAGCTGCTGATTCAGCCGGAATTCCAGCTGCCGTTCGAGGTGACGCATGCCAACATGCGCTCGCTCGAGCTGCATCGCGACCAGCCGCCGCACAGGCTCGCCGCGAACCTGCGGCGCGCGTTCTCCGGCATCGTGGCCGGCAACGTGAAGGAAGCGGGCATCGCCGCCATCGAGAAGCTAGGGCCGTTCGAGCTCGCGGGAGATGCGGCGGTCGTGAAACTCCTCGACGAGCTGCTGGCCGCGTTCATCGCCGAGCAGCGCATGAAGCTGCCAGGCCGCACGTATCACCCCTGCTATCGCCTCGTCGCGTGACATAACGCTGCGAGTTAACCCGCGGGCGCATTATTGACGGGAAATGGTTTGCGCCTGGCGCGCAAAGCCGCATGCGTGTGACTTGGTTCCTCGGCCCTGCGCCGAGGAGTACGTACTCTCGCCCCATGTGCTGCGCGGGGTCAATATGAGTTCCATCGGGCGAGTGCGCCGCGGCTCGACCGTCGAGACGGACGCAGCAGACGGCCCGAATGCTGCGGGTGCGCTGCCGGCCACCGCGCCCTACACGGGCTGGCTCGAGCGCATGCAGCGGGCCCGGGGACGGCACGCCGCGATCACGCGCAGCTTCGGCAGTATCGCGAGCTATCGCACCTGGGCCGACAAGATGAAGGGCAGCTTCGACGACGAGCCGAAGAAGTAACGAGCGGCCACGCGCCGCCGTTCAGCCGGGCCCAAGCGCTTCGGTAGGGACAGCGGCTGCGATGCGGCCGTCGACCGCGGGCCGCTCATCGAGCCAGGCCACCAGAGATTCCCAGTCCGCCACGTCCTCACGCGCAACGTAGCGCTTCATCTCGTGAATCCCCATGCCGAGCGCGGCGCTACGCGTGTAGTTCTGCGAATCGCGGATCGTCGCGACGACGGGAATACCCAGCGTGTCGAGAAACCTCAGGAGCGACTGGTAGGCGAGCGTGTTGCGGCGCACGCGGTTGGCGATGACCCCGATGCGCGTGCTCGTGCGCTGCACTTTCGCGACCAGCAGCAGGTCCGCAACGCAGCGCGAGGCGGCATGCAGATCGATGTCCGACGGCAGGACGGGCACCAGGATGTGCGTGGCCTCCCGCGTGAGCTGCGGCATCATCTGCGCCTCGATGGCCGCGGCGGTGTCGACGACGATGCGCCGGCTGGCAATGGGAATCCTCTGCAGCCAGCTGCGCGTCATGCGGTTGTCGCTCGCGCAGGCGGCGATCGGATGGATGACGGGAAGCGGCGCGCGCCGCTTGCGTACCCAGCGCAGGGCCGAGCCCTGAGGATCGTGGTCGACGAGCACCACCGCTTCGCCGCGCGCCGCATAGTAGCCGACGAGATTGATGGCGATCGTGGTCTTGCCGGAACCTCCTTTGGGATTGAGCACGACGATGCGTTGCATGCTGGGTCTCGCGGCCCGCGATCCTTCGCCAGTTGACGTAACAACGGTACGCTGCGGCCGCGCCGGTGCGCAAGCCGTGCATTCTGGCAAATTGCCGCAGGCACGCGTGCGGCGGGAGTGACGCCGCTCACGGCGCCGCAACCGCTGCTGATCTAGCATGACCGCATGGAGTTTCTGCTGCGCTGGTGGGACGAGCTGGACGATTCCATCGCCACCTCGCGGTATATCGTCGCCGTCACGTTCGACGAGCTCGGCTCGAGCGTCGGCCTGCTCGCCACCGCCTGCCTGTCGCTGCTCCTGACTCCCATTCGCTTCGACTGATGCGTCACACGCGGCCGCCAGCCGCGTGCGGTGGCGTCGCTCCGCGGGTCGCAGCCCCGTCTGCGATAATGTGTCCCGGTCAATGCCGCCGCCGCGCGGCGCCCGCGCGAACAGGAGGGCCGCTTGAGGCGCGCGCCGCGAACCGAGCTACTCAGCATCGCCGGCCCCGCCGGCGCGCTCGAGTGCGTCGTGGAAGAACCGATCACGGATGCCGAAGATCGCGAGCCGGGCCCGCAGCGTTTCGCGATCGCCTGTCACCCGCACCCGCTCTACGGCGGAACGCTCGCCAACAAGGTCGTGCACACGCTCGCGCGGACGTTCCAGGAACTCGGAATCGCGACGCTGCGCTTCAATTTCCGTGGTGTCGGCCACAGCGCGGGCAGCCATGACGAGGGCCGCGGCGAGACCGACGACGCACTTGCGATCGTCGAGTGGGGCCGCCGCAGCTGGCCGGGCCGGGAACTGTGGCTGGCCGGGTTCTCCTTCGGCGCATACGTGGCGGCCCGCGCCGCCGCTCGTGCACGGCCGCAGCGCCTGGTGACCATCGCGCCGCCCGTGGCGCGCTTCGATTTCGCGACGCTGCCGGCCCCGGACTGCCCCTGGCTCATCGTGCAAGGCGACGCGGACGAGCTGGTCGATGTCGGCGATGTGCGTGCCTGGGTCGCGGCGCGTGCACCCGCGCCCGATCTGCTGGTGCTGCCGGGCGTAGATCATTTCTTCCACGGGCGGCTGCACGAGCTGCGTACGGCGCTGCTCGCGGCGCTCGCAGCCTGAAAACGAAAAACCCGGATCGACTCGCGCCTCTCCGGGTTCTCCGCTACCGCGTCGAGCGGTGTTTCAGTTCACCATCGCCTTGAGCGACTTCAACGGCATCGCGCGAACTTTCTTGCTCGCCGGCTTCGCCTTGAACATCATCTTCTGGCCAGTGAACGGGTTGATGCCTTCACGCGCCTTGGTCGCAGCCTTGCGCACGACCTTGAGCTTCAGGAGCCCGGGCAGGGTAAAGAGGCCGTGGCTGCGCAGGCTCTTCTTGACCACACCGTTCAGAGAATCGAAGACCGCGTTGACCTGCTTGCGCGACAGATTCGTGTCCTTGGCAATGTTGTTCAGAATCTCCGACTTCGTCGGTGCGCCACCCTTTTTCGCCATGAAAATACTCCTAGCAGTTGTGATTGCGCGCGGCCCGGCCGCGCCGCGGCTGTCAGATTCGCGCGGGAAAGTAACATAAGCGGCGCCGATCGCAAGCGATATTTCTGCGTACGCCAAGGCGGAAATGCCTTGTTTTCCAGCTTGGAAAGCGCATCGGTGGGCGGCGCAACGCTCACCGGGCCTGCGCGCGGCGCCCGGCGCGACGCTCGATTCACAGTGCGGTTGCGCCGATAAGCCGTTGGCCGGAAAGGCTACGGAATCGCGCGCGCCGCGCAGCCGATGGCCGCCGCGGCAGGCCGCCTCAGGCGATGAGATAGAGCAGGAACATGATCGCGATGCCCGCCCAGAGCGGCGACAGATCGAGGCCCGCGACGCCGGGAATGGTGCGACGGATCGGCCGCAGGACCGGCTCGCAGAGCGATTCGAGGATCGCCTGCACCGGCGAGCGCACGCCCGGCGCGACCATCCCGACGAGCGCGTACAGGAAAATCGCGTAGAGGTAGGTCGTCAGCACGGCGCGCAGGATCGCAAGGCCCGCCAGGGCGGCCCAGTCCACGGGCGGCGGCCAGCCGCGCAGCCGCAGGTAATGCAGGGCGCCTTCCTGCACGAAGGCGCACAGGATCACGGCCAGCACCGCTGCGGTGTCGACGCGGCCGATCGGCGGCAGCACGCGGCGCAGCGGCAGAATCAGCCAGTTCGTGAGCCGCAGGACCGCTTCCGCCACCGGATTGCGGAAATCGGCGCGCACCCACTGCAGGAGCAACCGCAGCAGGAACACGAAGAAAACCAGGGAGAGGAGCGTCTCGACGAGGAACAGGATAGCGTTCATGGGGGCGTCGCGTCGGTAGTCAGGGCTTCAAGGCGTCCCGCCCGCGAGTGCGCGGCTGCGTTCCGCAGCGGCAGTCAGGGCGCGCAGCACGATACCACCCAGATCGGCGTCGACGAGCGAGCGCAGCGCGGCTTCGGTGGTTCCGCCCTTCGAGGTGACTTCGCTGCGCAGGCGCGCGAGGTCGCCGCCCTGCGCGATCGCGAGCGCACCGGACCCCGCG
>JBAVOB010000282.1:0-7365 GCA_049691655.1 Steroidobacteraceae bacterium
GTGGTCGCGCTGCCCGTGACAGCTGCGGACGCTGCGGGCGTGGCCGCGCAGGTCGAGCGGGCGGTGCTCGCGTTTTCGGGCACGGCAACCGTCGTACCCGGTGGCGGCTCTATCGAAGCGAACGGCAGGCTGCATCGCCTGATGCTCGCTCGTGACGGAGTGCAGTTCGGGCTGGAGATCCGCGAGCCGGGCGCCTACGTGCTGTTCAGCGAACACGCGCCGCACGAATTCAATCTGCGCGTGGACGGCCAGCAACCGGTTTTCGAGCGCGCGTTCGCATCGCAGCATCATCACGATCCCGAAATTGCCTCGATCGGCATCGTGGACGACCGGCCGCTCAATGCACGGAAACTCAACGACTGGCTGTCCTACCTGCTGCAGAGCCGTGGCCAGGACATCTTTCGCATGAAGGGCGTGCTGAGCCTGCACGGCGAGGATCGCCGCTACGTGTTTCACGGCGTTCACATGATGTTCGATGGCCGGCTCGAGCAGCCGTGGGCGACCGCGCCGCGCCGCAACAGCCTGATCTTCATCGGGCGCAAGCTCGATCGGCAGGAGCTCGAGGCGGGCTTTGCCTCCTGCGTCGCCTGAGCCGCCGCGCATGGGCCAGAGATTCGCGATTCTCGAGCGCCGTGCCGCAGTTGCCCTCGATGACTATGTTCGCGACATCGCCTGGTCGCCCGACGGGAACTCGCTGGCAGTCGCAGGCGGCGAGGGCGGTATCTACCTGGCGCGGCGGGACGGTGCTGCCCTGCCGGTGCGCAGAATCGGAGAGCATGCGCTCGGGGCGCTTGCGGTCGCCTGGCCCGTGCGCGGCGAGACGTTCGCGACGTCGGGCCAGGATGGCGCTCTGGCGCTATGGCGCGCGGACTCGGGCACCGCGGTCAAGCGCTGGCATCCCGCGCAGAGCTGGACGGAAAATCTCGCATGGACGCCGGACGGGCGGCTGCTCGCGACCGCTGCGGGCCGAAGCGTCTCGCTCTGGTCGGCGGCCGGCGAGTGTTTGCACGAAATCGCGGATCACGCGGCCACGGTTGTCGCGCTGTGCTGGGACAAGCCGGGCCGCGATCTCGGCGTCGCACATCATGGCGGGCTGCGCATCCATCGCGTCGAACTGCAATCCGGTGCAGCGTCGCCGCGCGTGACCACGCGCGAATATCCATGGCGCGGTGCGAACCTCACCGTTTCCTTCAGCCCGAACGGCAAGGTGCTCGCGACCGGCACGCAGGACGGCGCCGCGCATTTCTGGTACCTCGCGACGGGCCGGGATGCGCAGATGCGCGGCTACGGCGCCAGGGTCGGGCTCACGGGCTGGAGCTCGAACAGTCGCTATCTCGCAACGAGCGCGGGACCGGAAGTGATCGTCTGGGACTTCGGTGGCAAGGGCCCGGAAGGGTCGCGGCCCGCACAGCTGGTCGGCCACACGGATCGCATCGAATGCATGGCCTGGCAACCGGGCGGCCAGTATCTCGCCAGCGGCGGCCGCGACTGGCGGCTGTCGCTTTGGGCGCCGGGAAAGGCTGCGCTGGCGGTCGACGCACACATGACGAGTGCCGCGATATCGGTGGTGCGATGGTCACCCGACAGCCGCGTGCTCGCGGTGGGTGACGCGCAGGGCGCGCTGTCACTGTTCGAGTTGGCCGAGGCGCCGCGCTAGCGCACACGCCACTCGAAAATTCCCGTCAGCGGGCACGCGACCCGAGTTCGAAGGTCGCCGGGGCGGCGTACGCCGCGGCGCGGCGCGCCGTCGCCAGGACGCTCGCGTACGCCGCAAGCTGCAGCGTCAGTGCCTGGGTCCATGTGAAACGCTTGAGAATCCGCGCGCGCGCCACCTGCCCAAGCGCTTCGAGATCGCGTTCGTAGAGCGCCGCGATTGCATCCGCCATGCTGGCGACGTTGTGCGGTTCGGCGAGCATGCCGACGCTCTCGTCGATCAGCTCCGGGATGGCGCCGGCCCGCGTGCCGACGACCGGGCGGCCGCAGGCCATCGCCTCGAGCACCACGAGGCCGAAAGTCTCCTGCGTCCCGGCATGCACCAGCGCATCGCACGAGGCGATCCACTGCGCAAGCTCGATGCTGTCGCGCCGGTACGGCGTCAGTGTGATGTTCGGATACGGCCGGCCGCTGCGCGTGCCGCCGATCAACAGCAGGTGATACGGCGCGCCGAGTTTCGCAAACGCCTGCAGCAGGACCGGCAGCTGCTTCTCGCCGGCGAAGCGGCCCGCGAATACCAGCAGGCGCGTGTCGCGGGCGAGCCCGAGGCGCTCGCGCAGGTCCGCAATGCGGCGCTCGGGCGAGAATATTCGCGCGTCGACGCCGAGCGGCTGGTGAGCGGTGTGGTGTACGCCGAGGCTGCCGAGGTATTCGCACATGTAACGGCTCGGCGCGAACACGAGATCGAAGCGCTCATAGAGCCAGCGCACGTAATGACCGAGGGCGCGTTCGGTCGCGAGGCCCATGCGGCGACCGAGAATCTGCGGCAGGTTCGAATGAAAGAACCCGACGACGGGAACGCCGCGCCGCTGCGCCACCGAGGCCGCACACCAGGCGGGATGAAAAGCGTCACCGGCCTCGATCAGGTCCGGCTCGAGGCGGTCGAGAATCCGCGACCAGCGGGACGGCGACAGCGGCAGCCGATAGTTGAAGGCTCCCGGAATCGGCGTTCCGGGAACCGTGCAGATCTCGCCCGGGATCACGCACTCTGCCGCGCCGGGGACGACGATCGAATGCTTCCAGTTCGTATGCGCGCCGAGCCAGGCGTGCTTCGCGAGCAGATAGCGCTTCACGCCACCGCTCGTTGGCGAATAGAACAGTGTCGTGTCTACGAGGTGCATGGATTACCCGGGGCGCAGTGCGGCGGCGCGCGCCGGGGACGTTCGCGAAGCATTGTTCATGGCTCCCGGCAGAGGGCCTGAGCGTCATTGCACCCGGCCACTCGGGCACCTGTCAAGCTTGGCGGGATTACGGGATATTTCACAGAGTTGCCGCCGTGGCCGCTTGAACCGCAAACTCACGCGACGCTCCAACCGAGATCGCACGCCATGCGAAGACCTGGCCGCCTGCTGCTTTCCTGCGCGCTGTCGTTGGCGACAACCATTGCGAGCGGCGAACCAGCGCCCGACAAACTGGAGCGCATGTTGCAGACCGTCGATCCGCACGTCAGCGCCTGGCGGCGCGACATCCACCAGAATCCCGAACTCGGCAACCGGGAGTTCCGCACATCGGGCCTGGTAGCCGACGAGTTGCGCACTCTGGGGCTCGAAGTGCAGACCGGTGTCGCGCACACGGGCGTCGTCGGCCTGCTGAGGGGTGGCCGTCCGGGTCCGACGATCCTGCTGCGCGCCGACATGGACGCGCTGCCGGTCGTCGAACAGACCGATGTGCCGTTCAAGTCGCACGCCACCGGTGAGTATCTCGGCGAACGGGTCGGCGTCATGCACGCTTGCGGGCATGATGGCCACACGGCCGTGCTCCTGGGTGTCGCGGAGGCGTTCAGCAAGCTGCGGAGCGAGCTGCCCGGAAACGTTGTGTTTCTGTTTCAGCCGGCGGAGGAAGGCCCGCCCGCGGGCGAGGACGGCGGCGCCTCGCTCGTCATCAAGGAAGGCATCTTCGAGAAGTACCGGCCGGCGGCGGCATTCGGCCTGCACCTTATGTCGATGGCGAATGTCGGCGTGATTGGCTACCGGAGCGGGGCACTCATGGCAGGTGCCGACAGTTTCCGCATCGTGGTCAACGGGCGCCAGACGCACGGTGCGCGCCCGTGGCAGGGGGTCGATCCGGTGGTCGTCGCGGCGCAGATCGTGACGGCGCTGCAGTCGATCGTCAGCCGCCAGGTCGATATCACCGAGAATCCCGCTGTCGTCACGATCGGCACGATCCGGGGAGGCGTGCGCCACAATATCGTCCCGGATCAGGTGCAGATGACGGGAACGCTGCGCACCTTCTCGGGCGCCCAGCGCGAAGACATCATGCAGCGCATCCGGCGCACGGTCGAGAACACCGCGGCGGCGAGCGGTGCTACCGCGACGTTCGAATTGATTCGCGGGGATGCCATCGTCACCTACAACGATCCGAACCTGACCGAGCGCGTGCTGCCGTCCCTGAAGAAAACTGCGGGAGTCGCGGACGTGCGCATCATGCCACTGGTGACGGTTTCCGAGGACTTCGCGTTCTACGGCCAGAAAGTCCCGAGTTTCTTCTTCTTCGTAGGGGTCGTTCCACCTGGACAGAAGCCGGCCACGGCCGCCGCGAACCACTCACCGTTGTTCTACGTCGACGAACGTGCATTGCCGATCGCGCTGCGCGCGCTCGCGAACGTGGCGTTCGATTATCTGCGGGGCGATCCGGCCGCGAGATCGGCGGGTCAACCCCAAACCGCGGACCAGTGACTGCGATCCCCGGATTGCGCGGTCCGTTGCGTCGGCGAGCGACTGCGTGAGCGTGCCCATCTCAGGCTGCGTCATCGCCTTCAACGAGGAGGCGAACATCGAGCATTGCCTGCGCTCGCTCACGCCCTGCGACGAGACGCTGGTGATCGATGCGCATTCCACCGATCGCACGCGTGAAATCGCCGAGCGCTGCGGCGCGCGTGTCATCGAGCGCGACTGGCCCGGGTATCGCTCGCAGCGCGAATTCGCCATCGGCGCGGCGACGCACGACTGGATCCTGTTCCTCGATGCGGACGAGCAGCTCTCGCCTGAGCTCGCCGCGGAGCTCGGCGAGCTCAGGACGTCCACGAAGATGCAGCGCCACGCCGCATACGCAATCCCTTTCAGCAGTCTGTACTTCGGACGTTACCTGCGCCACGGCGACTGGCACCCGGATCGCCACGTGCGGCTCTTCGATCGGCGCCGGGCCGGAATGGGCGGCTACGAGATCCACGAGAAGATCGTGGCGCGCGGCCCGGTGGGACGCCTGCATGCCGCCATCCGGCACGACTCATACCGCAGCCTCGACGATCAGCTCGAGAAACTCTCGCTCTACGCGCGGCTCATGGCCGAGGCGATGCACCGGCGCGGCAAGCGCGGCCACTGGGCGCAGGTGTTCCTCAATCCGCTCTGGCGGTTCCTGCGCGCGTACGTTCTGCGGCTGGGGTTCCTCGACGGCTGGCGTGGCTTGAGCGTGGCATTGATCGAGGCGCGCTACGTGCGCGAGAAGTACCTGCGTCTGGTGCTGCTGCAGCGATGCGCGCCCCGCGATTGAGGTTTCTGCGTCGGCCGGCGAGCGGCGCCATCTAGTCAGGGAGCGGGTGCACCGCATGGAAATCGAGTTTTTCGGCGCGGCAGGCGAAGTGACCGGTTCCTGCCACATCGTCCGGGCCGGCGACCGGCAACTGTTGCTCGATTGCGGGATGGTGCAGGGCGGACACGATCCGCCGGCGCGCAACCGCGCGCCCTTCCCGTTCGAGGCGGTGGCGATCGATGCCGTCGTCCTCAGCCATGCGCACATCGATCATTGCGGCAGGCTGCCGCTGCTGGTCAAGCGCGGGTTTCGCGGCCGGATCTTCACGAACGCGGCCTGCCGCGAACTGGCGCCGATCCTGCTGCGCGATACCGCGGAACTGGCCGCGCGGGACGCGGAGCGCGAGCACCGCCATCGCACGCATGCCGGACGCCCGGTGGAGCCGCTTTTTACCCTCGAGGACGTCGAGCACGCGCTCGAGCGTTTCGAGACGCTGCGGTACGACGTGGAATGCGCAGTGCTGCCCGGTATCAGTGTTCGGCTGCGGGACGCCGGCCACATCATCGGTTCCTCGAGCGTCGAGTTGACGCTCGAGGAGCCGGGCGTTCGTCGCCGCATCGTCTTCAGCGGCGATCTGGGGCAGTACGATTCGCCGCTCCTGCTTGACCCGTTCCGCTTCACGAGCGCCGACGCGGTGGTGATGGAGAGCACCTACGGCGATCGCCTGCACCGCGATCGCGCTGCAACGGTGCGCGAGCTCGGCGACATCATCCACCAGGCCGCCGTGGACGGCGGCAACGTGCTGATCCCCGCGTTCGCGGTCGGTCGCAGCCAGGAGCTGCTCTACCTATTCGGCCGCCACTTCGACGCGTGGGAACTCGGACGCTGGTCCATCTATCTCGACAGCCCGATGGCGATCGAGGCAACCGAGGTGTACTGGAATCACGCCGACCGCCTTGACGCTGCAGCCGCACGGCTGCGACCCGCGGCAGGCGCGTTGCCGCAGGTACCGAACCTGAAGCTGTGCCGCACCGCGGATGAGTCGCGCGCGATCAACGCGGCACGGCATCACGCGATCGTGGTGGCCGGCAGCGGCATGTGCAACGGCGGGCGCATCCTCCACCATCTGAAGCACAATCTCTCGCGCCCCGAGTGCCATGTGATCATCACGAGCTTCCAGGCGCCCGGAACGCTCGGGCGCGCCCTGGTCGAGCGCGTGCCGTACGTGCGCATTCACGGCGATGAGATCAAGGTTGCGGCGACGGTGCACACGCTCGGCGGATTGTCGGCACACGGGGACCGGCGCGACCTGCTGCAATGGTATTCGAGCTTCGCGTCGCGTCCGCCGGTGTACCTCGTGCACGGCGAGCCGGAAGTGGCGGAGAAATTCAGCGCGTCTCTCCGGGCCGTCGGCGCCGTCGCCACAGCGACCCGGCCCGGGATGCGGGTAGATGTCGCAGCCCTGCCGGCCGTCGGCGCGGCTTGATCGCAGCAGCATGAACAGCAAGCGACAGTCGATCGCCGTGCCCGGCGCACAATCCTCCGCGGTCGCCCGGCTGCTTGGCCGGTTGGCCAACGTGGAGCCCGATGAGGTGCCGGCAGTTCTTGCCGCCTTCGTGCTGCTGTTCTGCGTGCTCGGCGGGTATTTCGCGATCCGGCCCGTACGCGAGACTTTCGGCACGATCCTCGGCCGCAGCCGCACGCAGGATCTGTGGGTCGCGACCTTCATCGGCGCGCTCGCCATCGTGCCGGTCTACGGCGAACTGGTGGCGCGCATCCGCCGGGGCGTGCTGCTGCCGCTCATCTATGGCGGCGTCTCGCTGTCGCTGCTCGCCTTCGCCGTGGCGATCAACGCGGGCGGGAACAACGCAGCGGTTGCCGCGACATTCTACGTGTGGATCAGCGTGCTCAACCTGATGCTGGTGTCGGTGTTCTGGAGCTTCGCGCTCGAACTGTTCAATTCGCAGCAGGCCAAGCGCCTGTTCGGGTTCATTGCGGCCGGCGGCACGGCGGGCGCGCTCATCGGGCCGCTGATCACCGGCGAGACGGTGCGCTATGTCGGCAACGCCGGCGTGCTCGTGTTCAGCGCACTGATGTTCGGCGGCGCGATCATCGCACAGCGTGCCCTGCTCAGGATCTGGACTGCAGGCGCCGCCGGCCGGCCTGGGCCCGAGGCGTCTGCGC
>JBAVOB010000283.1:0-6593 GCA_049691655.1 Steroidobacteraceae bacterium
TCGAGGCGAAGGATTACTACCAGACCAACGCCGACGGCAGCTTTGCGCTCGATGCCAACGGCCAGGTGCAGTACGACGCGGCCAAGATCACCGCCTTTAACGCCGCGAATCCGGTTGCGACCGGCGCGCCGCCGTTGCTGGAGGTGACAGCCAGGGGCGAGCTGCACTTCAACGGCGTGGACTATTTCTTCGGCAACACCATCGTCATGGGCGGCACCGACCAGGCCGACAAGCTGCTGTCGGGCAATGCCGACGACGACACCATCTGGGGCGACGGCGGCAACGACATCATCGATGGCGGCGGCGGCAACGACAACCTGTTCGGCGGCAAGGGCGACGATCTCATCACCGATCAGGCGGGCGCCAACGTCGTGCATGGCGATGAGGGCAATGACACCATCCTGATGGGCAAGGGCGACGACGTCATCTTCGGCGGCGACGGCAACGACTACATCAGTGCCGGCGGCGGCGCCGACTCCGTGGTCGGCGGCGCCGGCAACGACATCGTCTTCGGCGGCGAAGGCGCCGACGAAATCCAGGGCAACCAGGGCGACGACTGGATCGAGGGCGGCCCGGACGGCGGCGACAACCTCGTCGGCGACGTCGGCGCGCCGACCGGCCAGTTGCCGCTCTACACCGGCAACGACGTTCTGATCGGCGGCGTCGGCACCGTGATGAAGGGCTTCGGTGGCGACGACATCATGCTCGGCCGCGGCGGCTTCGACAAGTTCATCGGCGGCACCGGCTTCGACTGGGCCTCGTTCGAGCGCGAGACCGAAGGCGTCAGCGTCGACATGAAGCGGAAGGAGTTCGTCTCGCCGCTCAACCCGCTGGCCGGCGACGGCGTCCGCGATGTATTCACCCATGTCGAGGGCCTCAGCGGCTCGCAGTTCAACGACGTCATCAGGGGCGAGGACACCAACAAGGCCGCCCGCATCCTGGCCAAGGACGAGCTGACCAACGCCAACCTCGTGCACGGGCTCAACGACCTGAGGTTTGCCGGTCCCGACGGCGCACTAAACACGCCCGACGACGTCTTCACCAGGACGGTCACGGTCAATGGTAACCACACGGTCGAAGGCAACTTCCTGCCCCAAGGTCCCGTCAGCTTCGCGCAGGGCGATATCCTGCTCGGCGGCGGCGGCAGTGACCGCATCGAGGGTGGCGGCGGCGACGACGTGATCGACGGCGACGCCTTCCTGCATGTCGACCTGCTGCCCAATGCGCAGGGCGTCATCGGGGCTGGCAGCGGAATTCTGCGCGAGATCAGGTATGCGGACAAGACGGTCGACGACGCCAGGGCCGTCGACACGGCGGTCTATCAGGACGTGGCGGCCGACTTCACGCTGGTCGGCGCCAACGGCACGCGAGTCGTGTTGAACAACGGCACGATTGGCGCATTGAACTCGGGTGCGAGTACGCTCGCCAGCTTGGGCATTACGCCGGACGCGCAGGGCTTCATCAAGATCGTCCACACGCCGCCGATCGTCAATGGCGGCAACGCGGCGTTGCTGCCGAAGACCATCGACGAAGGCACCGACCTGCTGCGCAACATTGAGCGGCTCGAGTTCGCCGATGTCACGGTCGATATCTCGGCCGGGCGCAACCACGTGCCCGTCAGCGCACTGACCATCACTGGTCCCGGTGCACCGAACGTAGGCGACCTGCTCTCGTCGAACTTTGGCGGCGGCACCATTACGGATGCCGACTTCGCGGGCGGAGTCATCACCAATCCGATCAGCTACCAGTGGCAGTACCAGGATCTGCTGCGCGGTGAATGGATCAACCTCGTCGGCGCCACCAATCCGGCTGCTTTCACGCCCGGCCAGTTCGTAGAAGGTACGGCGGTCCGGCTCAAGGCCACCTACACCGACGCCCGCGGCTTCGTGGAGACGGTCACCACCGCCCCGACGGCGCTGCTGGGCCCCGATCAGACCACGAACTTCGGGCCGACGCAGATTCAGCGCGTCACGGACTTCATTCCCGACACGTCGGCCTATCAGGGCGAAACCGTCAACATCTTCATTCCGATCACCAACAAGTTCATCGATGACCATACGGCGAGCAATACGCTGGTCTATTCGGCGTTCATCATCGACGCCGCCGGGGTGGCGCACGATATCACCGTCGGCAACGCCGGCGCGGGTCCCTTCAGCGGTCTGTCCTTCACCGTTCAAGGCGCTCCGGGTGCCGTAACCGGCGCCACCATCACCGGCACGCTTCCCGTCGGAATCAACGGCCCGATCACGGTTCGTATCACGGCCAATGACGGCGGCTTCACCGTACCGGGGGGCCAGCCAAACGCCGGCCAGGTTTTCCCGGCACTGACGGCGACGACGGATTTCCATATCGACGTTCTCAACGCAACGGGGCCGGCGCCAGCCACGACGACACTCGCGGCTGGTGCTGCCCCCGCGACGAGTCGCGGCATGGGCGTCCATTTCGACCGCGTCGATCTCGACTTCATCCTGACCCAGATCAAGATGGCGGAGGCGGGCCAGCCGCCGGTCAACCCGCATCTGGCGTTTGGCTTGCGCACGGTCTCGGCCGAGAACAACAGCGCGCTCGCTGGCCAAGACACCTTCGGGCAGTCGGACCAGGCCTTCCCGCGGCTGACCACGCCCGTATTGGGTCTTGCGCAGGACATACCGTCCGGCTTCTTCGGCCCAGGCAGCCCGGCTATCCCGACCAGCTACGGCCAGACCTCCGGCTTCGTGTTCGATAGCGACCCGCGCTTGATCAGCAATTTGATCGCCGATCAGAGCGCGAACAATCCGGCGGCCCTGGCGGCGGCGCGGTCGCAGGCGACGGTGATGCCCGCGGTGCAGGACCCAAACAAGGTCGCGGCCACCGACGGTTTCGATCCCAAGGCCTTCGATCTGTCGATCACGCTTCCGGACGGGACCCACCCGCACGCCGTCAACTACTCGATCCCGAACGTGACGCCCGATGGCGGCATCTCGGCGCCCTTCAATACCTTCTTCACGCTGTTCGGCCAGTTCTTTGATCACGGCCTCGATCTGCTGAACAAGGGCGGCAACGGGCAGGTCATCATCCCGATTCTGCCCGGAGACCCGCTTTACGTGGCGGGCGGCCACAACAACTTCATGGTCCTCAACCGCGGCACCATGCTGCGCCGCGACGCCGGCGCGGACGGCATCATCGGCACCAGGGACGATGTCTATACCCACGAGACCACCAACGCGGTCACGCCGCCGGTCGACCTCAGCCAGGTGTTCTCGTCGCATGCCTCGCACCAGGTGTTCCTGCGCGAGTACATCGATGATCGCGCCGCCGGCGCCCTGACACCCAACTTCCACTCCACCGGCCGCATGCTAGAGCATCTGAATGCGGACGGATCGCACCATCTGCCGAATTGGGCCGATATCAAGCTGAACGCCCTTACGAATCTTGGAATCAGACTGTCCGATCCGGATGTCGCCAGCGTGCCGCTGGTGTTGGCCGACGCCTACGGCAACGTCGTGCGCGGTCCCAATGGCTACGCCCAGGTGACCTATCAGATCCTCGCCACCGACAATACCACACACGTCACAACCGTGGTAGACGAGCGCACGATCGAGGGTACCGCGGCCGGCATCGACATCGACCACATCGCAATTCCCGCGGGCATCGTTGCCCCGCCGAACTCGACCCTTTCGACGCAATATGTCGGCGCCGGCGTCGCCTTCATCAACGATATGGACCGCACGGCCAACCCGTATGACGACTTCGGCCATCTCAGGTACGCCGCAGACGGTATCACACCGCTTTGGAACACCGCGCTGCTCGACAGTCACTTCATCGCCGGCGACGGCCGCGTCAACGAGAATATCGGCCTGACTTCGATCCACGACATCTTCCTGTCCGAGTTCAACCGGTTGTCGGGGCAGACCAAGGCGCTGGTTCAGGAGTATTTGGACCGGGGCGACACCTCGATGGCCTCGGACTGGGTGCTGCCCGGAACCGATCTCACGACACTGACCGCCGCGGACATCGCCGCGGGCAGGGCGACCCACCTGATCACCGCCAATGAGTGGAACGGCGAGCGTATCTTCCAGGCGGCCCGCTTCGGCGCCGAAACGCAGTACCAGCATCTCGTGTTCGAGGAGTTCGCCCGCAAGGTTGCACCCGACATCCACCTCTCCGGCGATACCAACATCCATCTCGATCCCGCCGTGTTCGCGGAATTCGCCCACACCGTCTATCGGTTCGGCCATTCGATGCTGGACGAGAACCTGCAGCGGTTCTCGGTGCAGAAGGCGTTCCTCAATCCGGACGGCACCACGACCGATACTGACACGGGCGTTGTCAACCCGAAGGCCGGCACGCCGGAGCTTGGGTTGTCTTTCTTGGACGCCAGTGGTCATCCGACCAACAATGCGACCGATGCCAGCGGCAACGCCAATGTCGCGAATCCGGCTGCGGGCTTGCCAGTTCTGCTCGACTCGACCGGCAAACCGGTCTCGACCGACATCGCCCTGCTGACGGCCTTCACCAATCCGCTCGCTTACGAGGCGGCGGGCCGCGACGCGGCTGCCCAGCTGACGCTCGGCGATACCGCCCAGGTCGGCAACGAGATCGACGAGTTCGTCACCGGCACGTTGCGCAACAATCTGCTCGGCGCACCGCTCGATCTGGCCGCGCTCAATATCGCCCGCGGCCGCTCCGAAGGCGTTCCCGGCCTCAACCTCGTGCGCAACGAGCTCTACAGCCAGACCCACGACTCCGTGCTGAAGCCCTATGACAGCTGGCACGAATTCGGCCAGTTCCTCAAGCATCCGGAATCGCTGATCAATTTCGTCGCCGCCTATGGCTCGATCATCACCGGTGACGCCGCTGCCCGACGCGCGGATGCAACTATTCTCGTCAACGCCGGCGAGGACGTTACGAGCAAGGGTAGCACGGCGACGATCACGATCGGTGGCGTGACCATCACCAAGGGTGACGCCTGGGACTTCATGCACAGTCAGGGTGCGTGGCAGAACATCCCGCTCGACGCGAACTACGTGCTCGACCCGCGCGCGGTGCACAGCGTGCTGCTCGATCCGGCAACGGGACAACCCAAGCTCGATGCGGCGGGTCACCCGCAATTCGATCCCAACCCGCCCACCTACAGCACCGGCTCCATCACCGGCCTCGACAAGATCGATTTCTGGATCGGCGGCCTCGCCGAGAAGCAGAACCTGCATGACAGCATGCTGGGCTCCACCTTCGACTACGTATTCAAGCTGCAGATGGAGAACCTGCAGGATGCCGACCGGCTGTACTACCTGCCGCGCATCGAAGGCACGGATTTTTCCGATCAGATCGAGAACAATTCGTTCGCCGAGCTCATCATGAACAACACCGGCGTGAAGCACCTCTCCGCCAGCGTGTTCCTGACGCCCGAGTACACGATCGAGGCGGACAAGTTCTATCAGCACAATGCCGATGGTACCGTCGCGATGGTGACCGACGCGAGCGGAACCCACGCCAAGATCGATACGACCGTCGCGATGCCGACCTTCACCGGTTCCGACGGCGCCCAGCATCCGCTGGTGGAGATCCAGAACGACGGCACAGTACACTTCCTCGGCGCGGACAACTTCTTCGGCAACACCATGGTGCTCGGCGGCACCGCGGCCAACGACCGCCTGATGGCCGGCCAGGCCGACGACGACACCGTTTACGGCGATGCCGGCAACGACATCATCGACGGCGGCGGCGGCAACGACAACCTGTTTGGCGGCGACGGCAACGACATCCTCTCCAACTCCAACTCCAGCATCGGCACCGTGTTCCACGGTGATGCCGGCGACGACACCATCTATGGCAGCAAGGGCGACGACACCATCACCGGCGGCGACGGCAACGACCTGATCTATGGCGGCCAGGGCGTCGACGACATCATCGGCGGTCTCGGCAACGACATCATCTTCGGCGGCGAAGGCGGCGAAGAGATCCAGGGCGACCAGGGCGACGACTGGATCGACGGCGGCCCGGACGGCGGCGACGTGCTGTTCGGCGACGTCGGTGCGCCGACCGGCGGCTTCCCGCTCTATGCCGGCAACGACGTGCTGATCGGCCACAATGGCACGGTCATGAAGGGCTTCAGCGGCGACGACATCATGGTCGGAACCGGCGGCTTCACCAAGTTCGACGGCGGCCTCGGCTTCGACTGGGCCTCGTTCGAGATCGCGACCCAGGGCGTCAGCATCGACATGAACCGCAAGGAGTTCATTGCCGCACTTGCGCCAGCCGGCGGCGACGGCATCCGCGATCTCTACCAGCTCACGGACGCGGCCAGCGGCTCGGCGTTCGACGACACCATCCTCGGCGACAACAAGGCGCGCGTGGTCATTGCCAAGAACTCGCTCGACAACCCGACACTGATCAAGGGGTTGGCGGACGCAGTGGTCGGACCACCCGGCGGAGCCCCGGTCGATCCTGCCCTGATCTTTGTCAACGGCACCACCAAGGGCAACTTCTTCTTCGCCGGACAGGATACTGCGACGGTCTTTGGCGGTCCGGGGGCGACCGGCGGCTTCGGCGGCGGCAACATCCTGCTCGGCGGCGCCGGCAACGACATCATCACCGGCGGCAACGGCAACGAC
>JBAVOB010000284.1:0-3075 GCA_049691655.1 Steroidobacteraceae bacterium
CGCGAAGGCCTCCAGCTCGGCGAATTCCTGCTGCGCGGCGGGGCGCGCCGCGCGCGCGAGCCGCAGCAGGAAATCCGTCACCGCCTGGGGCGAGCGCGCCATGCGCGTCGCGAGCGCGTACTCCGCGAAGCTGCGGAAATCGAGCAGCCGCGCGATCTCGTGCCGCAGCCGCACGATCCGCTCCATCACGGGCGTGTTGTCGAAGCGCCCGGCCGTCGGCCCGCGATCCGAGGCGCGCGTCGACCAGGCTTCGTAGAACGCGCGGCGCAGCGGCTCCGATTCCGCGTCCGTGACGACCGCGACGTAGGTCGGCTGGTCCAGCCCGAGCACCCAGCCCTCGAGTCCGCGCTCGAGCGCGCGCTGCCGCGCGGCTTCCACGATGCCGGCATTCAGGCCACGCAGCTGCGCCTCGTCGGTGAGCTGGTGCGACCACGCGTTGGTCGCGTCGAGGACGTTTTCCTCGAACTTTGCCTGCAGTTGCGTGAGCTCGGCCATCATCGCCTTGAAGCGGTCCTTGCGGGCACGATCGAGCGCGACGCCGGCCAGGCGGAAATCGCGCAGCGCGAGTTCGATGACGCGCCGCTGTTCCGCATCGAGCGTCGCGCCTTCGCGCTCGACGATATGCGCATAGGCGCGGTATAGCGGCTCGCTATGCGCCAGGTCCGTCTGGTAATCCGACAGCAGCGGCAGGCAGGCGTTGTAGCTCGCGCGCAGCGCATCCGAATTGACGACGGCGTTGAGGTGACTCACCGGCGACCACACGAGCGTCAGCCCGTGCTGCAGATCCTCGAGCGGCTCGACGACGGTGCGAAAGGAAGGCGCGACGCTGCGCTCGATCTCGGCGACGTGCGCACGATTGGCGGCCAGCCGCTCGCGCACGGCCGGCTCGACGTGTTCGGGCCGGATCGCGGGAAAGGGCGGCAGTGAGCCGGTGGTGAGGAGCGGGTTCGTCATATCGTGGCTGGGGTACGTCCGGGCGCCGATTCTAGCAATCGGCGGGGCCGGCGTGCCGGTCGATGCGCCGCGGGTGCCACGGCGCCCCGTGTAACATCCGGCCGCTGGAGCGGAGATTCCCGGGAGCGGTCATGGCGAGCCCCTACGATCTGATCGTCATCGGCGGCGGGAGCGGCGGCCTCGCCTGCGCGCAGCGAGCGGCGGAGCATGGCGCGCGGGCGCTCGTCATCGAGTCGCACCGCCTCGGCGGCACCTGCGTGAACGTGGGCTGCGTGCCGAAGAAAGTCATGTGGAACGCCGCACAGATCGCCGAGTGCATCGCGGATGCGCCGGATTACGGCTTCGCTGTCGGTCCGGCGACACTCGACTGGGCCGCCCTCAAGGCGCAGCGCGACGCCTACGTGCTGCGCCTGAACGGCATCTACGAACGCCATCTCGCCAGCCGCAAGGTCGAGCTGCTGCGCGGCCGCGCCCGTCTTGCTGGCGCGGCGGAAGTCGAAGTCGACGGGCACGTGTACCGTGGCAGCCGGCTCGTGATCGCCACCGGTGGCGTGCCCCGCGTGCCGCGGATTCCCGGCGCCGCGTTCGGCATCACGTCGGACGGGTTCTTCGCGCTCGCCGCCCAGCCGCGCAGCGTGGCAATCGTCGGCAGTGGTTACATCGCCGCCGAACTGACCGGTATCTTCCACGCGCTCGGCTCGCGCACCTCGCTGATCCTGCGCCACGAACACATGCTGAAGAGCTTCGATACGATGCTGGGCGAGACGCTCCTCGGCATCTGCCGCGACTCCGGGGTCGAAGTGATCACCGGTGCGGAGCCCGCCGGCGCGATGCGCGCCGCCGATGGCGCGCTGCACCTTGCGACGCACGACGGGCGCTCGCTCGGTCCGTTCGACGCCCTCATCTGGGCGATCGGCCGCGACCCGGCAGTGGCGGGTCTCGGGCTCGAACGGCTCGGTGTCGCTCGCGATGCGAGTGACCATGTCGTGGTCGACCGTTGGCAGGCGACGAACATGGAGAACGTATTCGCGATCGGTGACGTGACCGGCCATCTGCCGCTCACGCCGGTGGCGATCGCGGCCGGCCGGCGGCTCTCCGACCGGCTGTTCGGCGGGCGTACCGACCGCCACCTCGACTATGAAACCGTGCCGACGGTGGTGTTCTCGCATCCGCCAATCGGCACCGTGGGCCTGAGCGAACGCGAGGCGCGGGCGCAGCATGGCGACGGCGTGCGCGTTTATCGCTCGGGCTTCGTGCCGCTGTACCACGCGCTGACCGCGCGCAAGCCGCGGGCCGAGATGAAGCTCGTGACGGTCGGAGCGCAGGAACGCGTCGTCGGTTGTCACGTGATCGGCGCGGGAGCCGACGAAATGCTGCAGGGCTTTGCCGTGGCGCTGCGGATGGGCGCAACCAAGGCGCAGTTCAACGATACCGTCGCTATCCACCCGACGAGCGCGGAAGAGCTGGTCACGATGCGCTGAACGGACGGCGCACCGTGGCGCCCGGCAAGCGCGTGCAGCCCGTCAGCCCGCGCGGGCCATGGCGCCCGGATGGCGTCGCAACGCCTGGATCACGGGCTCCGTGTCGGGGCGGATGCCGCGCCAGATCCAGAACGCCTCGGCCGCCTGCTCGACGAGCATGCCCCAGCCCTGGACCGCGCGCGCACAGCCATGCTGCGCCGCCCAGCGCACGAACGGCGTGTCACCGGCGCTGTACGCCATGTCGTAGCAGAGCGTCTTGCGATCGATGACCCGCGGCGTGACCTGCGGCACGCTCCCCTGGAGGCTCGCCGAGGTGGCGTTGACGATCAGGTGGAAGGGCTCCGGTGTCACCTCGTCGAATCCGCAACCGCGCATCGGACCGAGGTCCCCGAATTCGGCGGCGATCGCGGCCGCGCGGTCCGGGGTACGGTTCGCGAGTACGATTTCCTTCGGCGACAGCGTCAGGAGCGGAGCGAGGATGCCGCGTGCCGCGCCGCCCGCGCCGAGGATCAGCACGCGCTTGCGGGTCACCGTGAACCCGAGATTATTCCGCAGGTCGATCACCAGGCCCGCACCGTCGGTGTTGTCACCCGAGATTTTCCGTTCCTTGGTAAGCGTCAGCGTGTTCACGGAGCGCGCG
>JBAVOB010000285.1:0-17045 GCA_049691655.1 Steroidobacteraceae bacterium
GAGGACGATCGGCCGCGCTCCGCGGCATTGCGAGCTGGTGCCCGTCGGCACCATCAGGGCGCCGGAGGCGGTGGTCGGCTCATTGGCGCCGCCGACGGTTTGGTAGCGGATGTGGAACACCGCGACATCGCAGAGCGGGGCGCCGGCGAGCGCGAGGAGCTGCTGGTTCACCGCCGCGCCGAGCCTGAGCAGCAGCTCCGGGGCAGTCACGGTGGTCAACTCGGGAGGGTTCTGCAACAGGGTGCCGCGCGCCGGGTCGGGGTTCACGACCGTGTTGCCCCCGGCAGAACTGCCGCCGCAGGCGGCGAGCACCAGTGCCGGGAGCGAGGCGAGCAGGCGCCCGACGCAGGTCGGCGTCACAATCGATCCGAGCTTGTCATGATGCAAAGGATACCTCGCGTGCACAGCTGAGACCCGGTGCGCGGGACTTCGTTCCAAGCCGCCGCAGCCGGGTAGACTGTGCTGCCTGGCCGGACGCTCTGCACGGAGGGGCAGCCAATGCTACTACTCGTGATCGGTTTGGCGGTGTTCCTCGGCGTGCATTCGGTGTCGATCGTCGCACCGGCCTGGCGCGACGCTCAGGTCGCACGGCGCGGCGAATTTGTGTGGAAGGGTCTCTACGCGCTCGCCTCGATCGTCGGCTTCGTGCTGCTGATCCGGGGTTACGGCCTCGCGCAGCAATCGCCGGTCGCGCTGTACACGCCGCCTGCCGGATTACGAATCGCGGCGTTGGTCCTGATGGTGCCGGCGTTTCCGCTGCTGCTCTCGGCCTACCTACCGGGAAGGATCAAGACCGCAGCCCGGCACCCGATGATCCTCGCGGTGACGCTCTGGGCCCTCGCCCACCTGCTCGTGAATGGCACGGTCGCGGGCGTGCTGCTGTTTGGCGGCTTTCTGGCGTGGTCCGTGGCCGACCGCCTGTCGTTCAGCCGGCGCACGCCGCGGCCCGTGCGCGGCGCGCCGCCATCGGCAGTCAACGATGCCATCGCCGTGCTCGCCGGGCTCGCGCTCTACGTGGCGTTCCTCCTCTGGGCCCACCGCTGGCTCACCGGCGTGTCGCCAATGGCCTGACCGGCCGCGCGCGGCCTGCCCCGTGTCGTCCGCCGGCGAGGGGCGACCCCGCGTCGTTCACTCCGTTCGCGGCAGGATCACGCGCGGCAGCGCCAGCCCCTTGGCCTGCGCCTCGAGGCGCGCCAAGTCGCCGTTGCGCAGCGTCCCGAGTTCGGCCTCGAGCGCGCTGAGGTCGGCGAGATTCTCCTCCATCTGCGAGAGCTGGCCCTGCGTCGGGGCGTAATCGGAGTTCTGGATGTCGGTGAACAGCGGCGCGATCTGCGAATAGAGCTTCGCGCCCCCCTGCCGGCCGGCAAGAACGTCGTACGCGACCTCGGCTTCCGGGTTGTGCATGCGATGCTCGAGCTCATCGCAGCGCTTCAGCACGGCCTCCGCGGCCGCCTGCAGCTCCTTCGCGGCAGGATTGCCCGCGGTGCGCTTCCTGATGTCGGCCGTCTGCGCGTCGATCGCGCGCACTTCCTCGATGTCATCCACCAGCCGGTCAAGCGCCGCGCGCGCCGCGAGCGTGAACGCGACGTTCTGCCGCAGCTGCTCGGGCGGGACCGGCGAGTGCGGATCGGCGAGTATCTCGCCGACGCTCGTGTAGGCCTGGCCGTTGACGGTGAGCTTGAGGGTGTACTTGCCGGGCAGCGCCAGCGGGCCATCGTCGGGGTTACCGGAATCGATCTTCGCCTGCGGCAGGCGTTTCGAGCCCTCGTAACGCAGGTCCCACTGCGCGCGGTTGAGCCCCTGGTCCTTGGTGAGGTCGGGCTCGGCTTCCTTCTTCGGCTCGTCCGGATCGTCCTTCGGATAGCGATTGGGTTTCGCGACGGAACTCAAGGTGCGGATGAGTTTGCCCGCGGGATCGAAGATCTCGAGCTTCAGCTCGTTCGGATCCTCGGGCACGGGCTTGTGCTCGGCCGCCGGGTCCTGCGGCTTCTCCTTCAACCAGTAGGTGATCGTCATGCCTCTGGGCGCATTCTCCACCTGCCCCTCGCGGTTCTGATCCCAGCGCGCATCGAGACGGAACCGGTATGCGGCGCGCGGCGTGAACAGGTGCGCCGGCTGCGCCTTGATCTCGGGCGTGAACGCGCGCAGCGCCGTGATGTCATCGAGAATCCAGATGCCGCGCCGCGTGCCGAGAACCAGGTCGTCATGCTTGACTTCGATGTCGGCGACGTTGACGGCCGGCAGGTTGTTACGCAGATCGTGAAAGCTCGCGCCGCCGTCGCGCGAGAAGTACACCCCGCGCTCGCTGCCGACGTACAACAGGTTCGGATCGGTCGGGTCCTCGCGCACCACGAACAGATGCTGATCCGGCGGCAAGCCGTTGCCGAGCTGCTCCCAGCGCTTGCCGAAGTCGCGGCTCCTGAACAGGTACGGCCGGCTGTCATCGAGCCGGCGGGCATCGACCGCGACGTACACGGTGCCCGCGTCGCGATGCGAGGGTTCGATCGCTTCCACGGTGCCCCATGCGGGGAGTTTGGGCGGCGTGACGTCGCTCCAGCTCTTGCCGCCATCGCGCGTGAGCTGCACGAGACCATCGTCCGTGCCGACCCAGATCTCCCCCGCCGCGGCCGGCGACTCGGCAATCGAGAAGATCGTGTCGTACACCTCGACGCCGGTGATGTCGCCCGTTATCGGCCCGCCCGACCATTGCTGCTTTGACTTGTCGTTGCGGGTCAGGTCCGGGCTGATCGCCTCCCAGTGCACGCCGCGATCGGTGGTACGCAGCAGGACATTGGCGCCATGGTAGAGCACGTGCGGATCGTGCGGCGAAGCTGCGATCGGGGCGGTCCACTGGAAGCGGTACCTGCTTCCCTTGGCCGGCCAGCCCGAGAAATTCCGCGGGTAGATACTGATGTTGCGAAAGTTCCCGGTCCCTTCCTGGTAGTGGGAGATATAGCCCGAGTACTCGCCCGCGTAGATATGCCCCGGCTGGGCGCGGTCGTAGACAAAATCTCCCGCTTCCCCGCCCCCCACGACGTAGAAATCCCCGAGGGTCGGGCCGCCGCCGCCGTCCTCGCCGCTCCGTAGCGTGTACGCCGGCCCGCTCGCCGTGCCCCAGTCCTGGATGGTGCCGCCGACGTGATACGGCAGCCGATCGTCGACGTCGATGTTGTAGAACTGCGGCGTCGGCATCGCCGGCGCCGTCCAGCTCGCGCCGCCGGCGAGTGTGAGCGAGACGCCGCCGTCGTTGCCGGTGATGATCCGGCGCGGATTCGCCGGGTCGATCCACACATCGTGGTGATCGCCGTGCGCCGGCACCCTGACGGCCTGCCAGCTCTTGCCCGCGTCGATGGTTCGCACGAGGTTCACCTGCGGCACCCAGACGACGTTCGGGTTCGTCGGGTCGATGGTGAGACAGCTGTAATACCAGGCGCGTTGCCGGATGACGCGCGCCGCGCTCACGTGCTCCCACTTCTCGCCGCCATCCTCGGAGCGGAAGAGGCCCCCGTCCTTCGCCTCGATCAACGCATAGATAATGTGTGAGTCGGAGGGCGCCACGCGTACCCCGACCTTGCCCCACTCGCCCGCCGGCAGGCCATGCTCCTTGATCGGTTGCCAGGTATCGCCGCCGTCCGCCGAGCGATACAGGCCGCTCCCCGGTCCGCCGCTCGTCGCGTTCCAGGGCTGGCGCAGGGCCTGCCACATGCCGGCGAACAGGATGCGCGGATTGTTCGGATCGAACGTGACGTCCGAGGCACCGGTGCGCTCGTCCTTGAAGAGCACCTGTTGCCAGCTCTTGCCGCCGTCGGTCGTGCGATACACGCCGCGTTCCCGGCTCGGCCCGAAGGGCGAGCCAAACACGGCGGCGAACGCGATGTCGGGGTTCTTTGGATGGACCGCCATGGTGCCGATCTGGCCACGGCCTTTCCACACCTGCTGCCAGTTCTTGCCGCCGTCGATCGACTTGAAGATGCCGCTGCCGAGGGCGACGTTGCCGCGGATATTGGCCTCCCCGCTCCCGACGTACACGACGCTCGGGTCGGAAGGCGCGACCGCGATCGAGCCGATCGAGTTGGTGGGCTGCTCATCGAAGAGTGGCTGCCAGTCGCGACCACCGTTCGCGCTCTTCCACACCCCGCCCTGCGCAAATGCCACGAAGTAGGTGAGCGGGTCGCCCGGGACGCCGGCTACGCGCGTCACGCGGCCGCTGATCGCGGGGCCGAGGGCACGAAATTTCAGCGCACCGAATTCGGACTTGGGTTTCTCCACCGCGGGTGTGACCGCGGCCGAGGCCTGCGCCGCGAAACCGAACAAACCAACGAGCGTAGCGGCGAGAGTCGCGAGGCTGGGACGGATCATGGAACTCCCCAAAGATGGGCCGGGTACGCGCGGAACCAGGGCAGTCTTCTTCGGGGTTCCGGCGGCAGACAATGCTAACCCCGGACGCAGGTTTGCGTCTATCGGGCGGCGTGTTTTCGTGGCTCGAGCGCCGCTTCGCGGCGCCCGCCGACATGTTCGCCGACTACCTCGAGCAGCGCGCGCACGTGCTCATCGCACGCATTGAGCGCCGGGATGTATTGCAAGTCGCGCCCGCCCGCGGCGAGAAACAGTTCGCGATATCCGATCGCGATCTCCTCGAGCGTCTCGAGGCAATCGACGGCGAAGGATGGAGCGAGCACGGCAATGCGATCCGCTCCACGGCGCGCGTGCGCGATGAGTTCGTCGCCGGTGCCGGGTTCGAGCCACTGGGTTCGCCCGAAGCGCGACTGGAACGACACCGACCAGGCTCCCCGCGCGAGACCCAGGGAATCGGCGACGAGTCTTGCCGTCTCATGGCATTGCTCGAAGTAGGGATCTCCCTGCGTCACCGAGCGGGCCGGAATTCCGTGAAAGGAGAACAGGAGCGGCGCGCGTGCCGTGGCGTTCGCCCAGTGCGTACGGACGCTGGCTGCCAGCGCTTCGATGTAGGCGGGATGGTCGCAGTAGTGGCTGACGAAGCTCAGCTCGGGAACACGCCGCCAGCGGGCGAGCTCGCGCGCAACCTGATCGAACACCGAGCCGGTCGTGCTCGAACTGTGTTGCGGGTACAGCGGCAGCACCACCAGGCGGTCGCAGCCGCTCGCCGCGAGCGCTCGCAGCCCCGCGGCAACGCCTGGCGCCGAGTAGCACATGGCGTACGCCACCCGCATCCGCCGCGGCCCGACCGCATCGATTCTCGCCTGGAGCTTGCGAGCGAGCTCCGCGGTGAAGTGGGCGAGCGGTGAGCCCTGCGCCGTCCAGATCTTGCGGTACGCGCGGGCCGAACGATACGGGCGCAGCGGCAGCACCAGCCCGTAGAGCAGCGGCCACCACAGGAGCGGCGGCAGGTCCACCACCCGCCGGTCGCGCAGGAAACGCGCAAGGAATGACCGGACGGCGCGCGCCGTCGGCGCCTGCGGCGTGCCGAGATTGACGAGCAGCACCGCAGTGCCGCCGCGCTGTGCGTTCCCGCTCGGCGGGTTGTTACGAAACCAGGCCATGGTCGATTGCGAAGCCGCCGGGCGGGCCTAGACGGTGCTGCTGAACAGTGCCGTGGTCGGCGCGCGCCGCATGAGGCGCGCATCGAACGCCATGCACACGTTGCGCACGAAGGCTCTCCCGGGCTCGGTGACGCGGCAGGACCCGTCCGCGAGCTCCACTACCTCGTCCGCCGCGAGCGGCCCGAGTCGCTGGTGTACCGAGTCGAGGAAGGGTGTCTGCGCGCCAGGCGAGCGCCACTCGGTATGAAAGCGCGTCATGAGATTGAGAATGTGCTGACGCAGGATCTGGTCCTCCCGATCGAGCAGGTGACCGCGATGCAGCGGCAACTCGCCGGACAGCACCCGCTCCTGGTAACGGTTGAGTTCCTTCTCATTCTGGGCGAAGGCCGTCACGGCATCGCCGATCGCCGAGAGCCCGAGGCCGACGAGCGGCACGGTAAAGGTATCGGTATAGCCCATGAAATTGCGATGCAGCGTGCCGCTCTCGAGCGCCCGCCACAGCGAATCGGTCGGCAGTGCGAAATGATCCAGTCCGACTTCGCGGTACCCCGCGCGCTCGAGCCGCTCGCGCCCGAGCTCATACAGCGCGCGCCGCTCGGCGCCGGTCGGTAAATCCGCCTCCGTGAAGCGGCGCTGGCTCGGCCTGATCCAGGGCACGTGCGCATAGGAATAAAAGGCGATGCGGTCCGGCCGCAGCCGTTCGACGGCATCGAGCGTGCGTTCGATGCTGGCGAGGGTCTGCAGCGGCAACCCGTAGATCAGATCGTAATTGACGCTCTCGAAACCGCACGCGCGCGCAGTCTCCGTGACCGTGGCCACCTGTTCTTCCGACTGCACGCGATTGACGATGTCCTGCACCCGCGGATCGAAGTCCTGCACCCCGAGACTGACGCGGCGAAAGCCGCGTTGCGCGAGCACCCGCAGCTGGTCAGCATCCGTCGTGCGCGGATCGACCTCGAGCGACAACACCGCTTCGGAGGCGAGCGTCATACCCGCAAGGAGCCCATCCACCAGCTCGGCCAGCTCTGCAGCGCTGAGATAGGTGGGCGTTCCACCGCCGATGTGCAGCTCCCCGACCGGGAGCGCGGTGATCCCGAGCCGCTCGCGGTACATGCGGAACTCCTCGAGCACCGCAGCGAGATAAGGCGCGACGAAGCTGCGGCTGCGCGTAATGCGCACGTTGCAGCCGCAGTAGGTACAAAGCGAACGGCAGAACGGAATATGCACGTACACCGCGGCGCCTTCACCGCGCGCGCGGCCAGCGCTCAAGGACTGCGCGAGGTGCTCGATCCACTGCTGCGCGCTCGGCGTCGCCTCCCAGTACGGCACGGTTGGGTAACTCGTGTAGCGCGGTCCCGGAACGTTGTACTTGCGAACGAGATCGGTGCTAACCACGCTCATCGAAGACCTCCCGTTCAAGTTGCAGAAACCGACGCACGTTGCGCTCGGGCGTCGTCGGCAGCACCCCGTGTCCCAATCCGCAGATCCAGCCGCGGCGCGCCCCGGCGGGCAGGCGCGCGATGCGCTCGAGCCAGGTGCGCAGCTTCGCGTCGAACTCCGTCGGCGGCAGGAGCAACCACTGTGGATCGACGTTCCCCTGGACCGCGAAGCGCTCGCCGAAGCGCTCGAGCACTTCCGCAAGATCGTGATGCCAGTCGATCCCGAGGCACTGCAGATCAAGTCCCTCGAGATGGCGCCAGTGGGCCGGCGTCGTACCCCGGGAGTAGTAGATCACCGGGGTCGCAGGCGCGCGTGCGCGAAATCGCGCCAACACCTCGCGCAGCGGCGGCACCACGTGGGTGGCAAATTCCTCGGCGCTGAGCTCACCTGCCGCCGTATCGAAAATCGCCACCGCGTCGGCGCCCGCCTCGGCCTGCTGCGCCAGGCATGCGGCCAGCACTTCGGCGAGCCGCGCGCAGAAATGCTGGTAACGACCATCGAGGAGACCGCGGTGCGCCGAGGGAAGCCCTCCCTGATGCGAGCCGTCGGTCCCGTACACGAACAAGGTCCATGGACCGCCGGCGAACCCGATCAGCCCCTTCTCCGGCGGCAGTGCGCGACGGATTTGGGTCACGGCGTCGGCCTGGAACCTGAGGCCCGCGGCTTGCTGCGGCCCCGAGGCAAGCGCATCGACGGCGGCGAGGGTATCGAGGCGCCGGTCGAGCGTCGGACCGGGCGTATAGGCGAGGCCCAGGCCCATCGCTTCCAGCGGAAACAGCAGATCGGAAAACAGGATCGCCGCGTCGAAGTCAAAGTCGCGGATCGGGCCGAGGGTGACTTCGGTCGCGAGCTGCGGGATCTTGCAGAGACTCACGAAGTCGTGCTCCCGCCGCAGCCGCTGATAATGGCCGTGATAGCGACCGGCCTGGCGCATGAACCACACGGGCGGGCGCCCCGCATTGCGCCGCGCGAGCGCATCTCTCAAGGCGTTCTCAGTCATGGGCAGTTTCCCGCAGCAGATACCCGACGCCGCGCACGCTGCGGATGACGGCCGGCGCCTGAGGATCCGCTTCCACCAGCCGGCGCAGCCGCACGATGACGTTGTCGACGGTGCGGGCGGTCGGAAACTCGTCCTTCGACCACGCGCGATCGAGAATCTGGTCGCGCGAGACAGTGACCCCTACGTTCTCGACGAGCGCGAGCAGCACTGCGCACTCCTTGTGCGTCAGCGCATGCGTTTCACCCGCGACGTTCGCCTCGAAGCGGCCGAAATCCACGGTGGCGCGGCCGATCCTGACCGCCGTGCGCCCCTGCTGCGCGGACTCGGTCAGCTGGCGCGCGCGTCGCAGCACGTTCTCGATGCGCAACAGCAGTTCCCGAAAATGAAAGGGCTTGACGATGTAGTCATCCGCGCCGAGTTCGAGACCCTGGATGCGCTCTTCCGGATTGCCGCGCGCCGTCACGAACACGATTGCGGTCTGCGGACTCCTGCGGCGGATGGTCTGCGCCACACCGAACCCATCGCCATCGGGAAGTCCGACATCGAGCAGCGCGAGAGCGAAGCTGTGCGAGTCGAGACTCTGCGCCGCGGCGCGTGCGGTAGGAGCGTGCGTCACGGTGAAACCGGTCGCCGCGAGGCGCTCGAGGAGCGTGCGCGCGACATTCTCGTCGTCCTCGACGACCAGGAGTTGCGCCGGGTGTCCCGTGGGCTGCATCGATCAGGCCTCGGCAACGCGAAAACCGAGCACGGCCGAAAAACCCTTGCCGGGCGCGGACTCGAAGCGCGCCCACCCGCCCATGCGCGTCATCAACAGGCGCACCAGGTACAACCCGACACCGGCACCCGAGGAATGCTTACCGCGCACGAACAGTTTCCCGAGCCGCGCGGCATCGCCTTCCGCATAGCCCTGGCCGTGATCCCGGTAGGTGAGAACGATGGCATCGGCCGTGCGATCGATCGACAGGTCCACCACTGCGGGCACGGTCTGGCCGTGGCGCACGGAGTTCTCAACCAGGTTGCGCAGGATGATCTGCACCGCGGCCGCGTCGGCCGCGACCGCATCGGGATGCGCGCGCAGCTCGAGGTGAAACTGCACGGCCGGGCCGTACACCTCGCCGAGCCAGTGAATCGCCCGCTGCGTCCATACCCCGAGCGGGACGGTCTGGTCGACGAGCGCGCCACCGCCTTCGAGGCGCGCCAGTTCGAGCGCGGATTCGACCTGCGACTCGAGCCGGCCGGTGTCGGAGAGCAGGCGCCGCACGAGCGTGGGCGTGTCTCCGCCGGCGGCGAGCGCTTCGGCTTGCAATCGGATGCTGGTGAGCGGCGTCTTCAGCTCATGGGTCACGGCTGCAAAAAACGCCTGCAGGGCGCGCGTTCGCAGGTGGTCGCGCGAATAGAGCCAGGCCAGCACGGCGGTCAGCAGGATGAGCAATACCAGAAACGTGCCGCCTTCCCACCACAGCATCTGGTGCGTGCGCGCCCACTGGCCGCCGTCCGGGCTGTTCAGCACTCCGGGCTCGCGTTCGAGCGCTGCGATCCGGTCCGCCTGCCGCAGCGCAAACAACGCCCACCAGGCCCCGAGCGCCAGCAGACTCGCCAGCCACACGCCCGCCAGGGCAATGACCAGCCGCGCCTTGCGCGTCGGCACCACGCTCAATCCGCCGCGTCCCGCTACCGATGGCATGCCCGGAGCGACTCTTCGAACGCCGTGACGAATTGCGCGAGCTCCTCGCGCGAGTGCGCGGTGGAGATAAAATGCGTCTCGAATCCGCTCGGTGCGAGATAGACCCCGCGCTCGAGCAAGGCGTGAAACAGTGGCGCGAAGCGCTGCGCATGATCGGCGGGAATCGCGGCGGGCGTGCGCACCGCCTGCACGTTTGCGCTCGCTCCATACACCAGCCAGAAGAGCGAGCCGAGCTGCTGGATCTGCAGCGAGCAGCCCGGTACCCGCGCGACCGCGCTGCGGAGCGACTGCGCAAGCGCCGTGGTGGTGCGCTCGAGCTGCGCGTAGGGCGCAAGGTCCTTCAGTTTCCTGAGCATCGCCAGTCCCGCGCACATGCCAACCGGATTGGCGCTGAAGGTTCCCGCCTGGTAGACCGGCCCGGCGGGCGCGATCCAGTCCATGAGGTCCGCACGCCCGCCGCAGGCACCGACCGGAAACCCGCCGCCGAGGATCTTGCCGTAGGTGACCAGGTCGGGCTCGAGCTGCAGGCGCTCCGTCATGCCGCCGAAGGCGGCACGAAATCCCGTGATGACTTCATCCAGGATGACGAGTGCGCCGGCTCGATGGGCTGCCGCGATCACGCCGCGCAGGAATTCCTCGCGTTGCACCAGCAGGCCATAGTTCGCCGGGAGCGGTTCGATGATCACGGCAGCAATCTCGCGCCCGCGCGCGGCGAACAGCCGCTCCGTGGCCGCATCGTCGTCAAGCGGCAGCACCCAGGTCTCCGCGGCTGAGGCGGCACTGACCCCGGCGCTGTCGGGAACCGGCGCCTCCGCGAGACCGGAACCCGCCTTCACGAGCATCCCGTCGGCGTGTCCGTGGTAGCAGCCACTGTACTTGACGATCTGCGTGCGTCCCGTGGCAGCGCGCGCCACGCGCACGGCGGCCATCACGGCCTCGGTGCCGGAATTGGTGAAGCGCAGCTTCTGCACCCACGGCAGATTCGCCGTGATGAACTCCGCGAGTTCGAGCGAATACGGTTCCGCGGTCCCGAACACCCAGCCGCGCTGCAACGCCGCGCTGACGGCGCGCTGCACGTCCTCGTCCTGGTGACCGGTGAGCAGTGCGCCCCAGGCGAGGCAGAAATCGAGATACTGGCGCCCGTCCACATCCTGGAGGCGCGCTCCTTGCGCGCTCTGCATGAACCTCGGGGTACCGCCCACGCCCCGAAACGCGCGTACCGGCGAGTGCACGCCTCCCGGGGCAACGCGCTGCGCCCGCGCGAAGAGGTCCGCGGCGAGCGGCGCACGCACCGCCGCGCTCACTGCTGCACCTCGGCGAGCCACTGCCGCGCGTAGCGCGCGCCGTAGGTGATGACCAGCTGCGCGCCGGCGCGCGCGAACGCGGTCCAGAGCTCCACGTGCGCGGCGGCCCGCTGTGCGAGTCCCTCGCGGGCCAGCAGCTCGATGGCGGCGAACTCGCCGCTCACCTGGTAGACGGCAAGCGGCTGCTGCAGGGTCGCCTTGAGGCGCACCAGGATATCGAGATAGGGAAGCCCGGGCTTCACCATGATGATGTCGGCGCCTTCATGCGCGTCGCGCGCGGCGCAGGCGAGCGCGTCGGAGAGGCGCCCGGGATCGATCTGGTAGGTAGCCCGGTTCTTGAGCGCAGATTTTGGCGCAGAATCGGCCGCCGCGCGGAATGGCCCATAGAATGCCGAGTGAAACTTCGCCGCGTAGCTCATCAGGATGACATGCTCAAACTGAGCGGCATGCAGGGCCGCGCGGATGCGCGCCACCCGCCCGTCCATCATATCGCTCGGCGCCACGCAGTCGGCGCCGGCCTGCGCATAGGCGAGCGCGACCCGGGCGAGCGCCTCGACCGAGGCGGTATTGTCGACATGATCGCCCTCGCGCGTCAGCACCCCGCAATGCCCGGATTCGGTGAATGAGCAGACGCACACGTCAGCCGCGATCCACAGGTCGCGCCCGAAGCGGCGGCGGAGCGACTCGATCTGCTGCGCGGTGAACTCGTAGCCGGAGCCGTCGGTCGCCTTGTGCGCCGGCACGCCGAAGAGCAGGAATGCCCGCACGCCCTGCTCGAGATCCGCCTCGACCTGGCGCAAGAGCGATGCCGGGGTGTCGACATTCACGCCCGTCAATCCGGGAACCTCCGCAGCGGCACTCGCGCTCTGCGCCACGAACAGCGGCTGGATCAGTCGCTCCGGAACGACTGCAAACTCACGCGTTAGCGCGCGAATCAGGGGATCGCGGCGCAGCCGCCTTAACGTCATGCTCATGAGGACAAACCTACCCAGCGTCGCCACGCGTCGACGGATGGAAACATGTCGCGGCGCGTGACGCCCTGCGCGGCAAGATGCGCGGCCGTACGCCCCGGGCCGCTCGCATGATGCACAGAGGGCGCGACGTATTGCTTCAGGGCCTCGAACTGCGTCACGCTGCTCCAGTACACATGCGTGACGCCAGGCGAGGGCCCCTCGCCGGCGTGCGCATGGACTAAACGATAGGTCGCGAAGGCGCGCCCGAACGGCCAGTGCGCCTCGGCGCCCGCATGCGTCAGTATGTTCCATTCCGCGAGCGGCGGCAGGCCGAGCACCGGTTCGGTAAGGATCGGCCGCAACGCATCGAAGCCGAATCCATCGGCACAGCCCTCGACCCAGAAGCCGCGCGCCGCGAGCGCACGCCAGCTCGCGATGCCCGAGACCCAGAGACGCTGCGTCGCCACCGACACCGGCCCATCGGGCACGGCGTGACGGTGTGCGATGAACACCGGACACTCGGGATGAGCGTTGAGACCGCGCAGCACATCGGACTCGCTCGCCAGCCGCTCGACGCGCGGGCGCCCCTGTCGGGCTCCGTCCCAGGGATGGAGGTCCCGAGCGGGCATATTCGGTGCCGCCGGCGGGGTCCACACTTCCTGATCGAGACGCGTCCCGTCGGAACTCACGCCGCGTGCGATGAGCAGCGAGCCGAAACCGCCGTGCGTCACCACCGTGGCGCCGAACGCCTGGTGACATCCCCCACCCCAGCGAGCGAGGACCGCGCGCTCGCGCGCAATTTCGCCCGCCGTCGCCGGATCGTGCAGCGCCTGCAGGCGCTCGAGCGTCGCCGTATCGCTCGCGCGGCACTCGATGGCGAGCGCGCCCTGGCCCGGAGCCGTTGGACAGAGCGACAGCGGCAGCAGCATCCAGCGCAGGCCGCGCAACAGGGGTTGCAGGCGGTCGCGTCCGCAGGATTCGACGCCTTGATCCGCCCACAGCCGTTGCAGCCCGGCCAGCGCAATGACAATACCGTCGAGGTGTCGCGCAGATCCAATCGGTTGATGGAGGCGCGCCAGGCGCGTGTCGACGTTGCCGCGCAGGTCCGTGAATTCAATGCGCGGCGGCGCATCGATGGTAGGCAGCGCCTGGCGCAGAAACGGGGCGACGAGTTCCAGGCGCCGCGGCGAGGACGTGCCGATGCGCAACGTCGCACCGTCCGCCAGCCGTTTGAGGACATCGGGCCCGCACAGCAGCACATCGTGTGCGAACGCGCGCTGCGGAATGGCGGCGGACGCGAGGCCCGCCGGACGGTCGAGCGCCAGGTCCTTCAGCGAGTGCACGGCGAAGTCGACGTCGCCGCGCAGCAGCGCCTCGTCGATCTCGGCGGTGAAGAACGACTTGCCCTCCACCTCGCGCAGCGGCACGTCGGTGAGCTGGTCGCCGCGGGATTCGATGCCGATGAAACGCACTCGCAGGAGCGGATCGCGCGCTTCGAGCGCGCGTGCCACGTACCGGCCTTGCGCCAACGCAAGTGCCGAGCGGCGGGTGCCGAGGCGCAGCTCGACCGCCGGGTTCATACCGACAGTGTCGCGTCGGAACGTTGCTCGAGCAGGCCCTGAAACTGAGCGAGGTCTTCCCAGCCGTGCGCGATCGACACCGATCGCCCGAGATCCCGTAGCTGCGCGCGCTCGGCGCAGAATTGCCTGGCAAGCGCCACGCGCTCGGTGCGCAGCTTGAGGTGCGCGCGATCGCAGGTCATGAGCGACTCGAGCGTCACGAGATTCGGCACTTGCTCCCACGGCGTGTGTTGTGCGCGCAGCAGTCCGAGGTGCGCGACCCTGCCCTCGCCTGGCCCGCGCCCGCGCCAGGCAGCGATGCGCGCCGCATCGCACGGCGGATCTTCAGGGATGCACAGAACGATCGTTGCGGCGCGGCCCCAGGCGGCGAGCTCCGCCTCGGGCGTCGCGGGCAGAATCTGTACGGGCGGCCCGCCGCCGCGGACGTGGCCGGAGCACAGACCGCGGGCGCGATCGGCGGAGCGATTCCAGATCCACAGCTCCGATCCCTGCAGGTAAGGCACAATGGAGGCCGCGAGCTGCCCCGCGCCGATCAGGAGCGTCGGGCCCGATGCGCTTTGCTGCAGGACCTTGCGCAGCAGGCTCCCGTAGCTTTGCCCGCCCGCACCCCGCAAATACCGTTCGCGCAGCTCTTTCACGTCGGCAAACAGGCGTTGGATGAACGGCGACAGCTCCATGGCGAGGCGGCTCGAGTTGCTCTCGACCGCACTCCAGGCGACGCGCAGCTGGCCGAGGATTTCGCTCTCGCCGATGACCGTGCTCTTGAGCCCCGCCGCGAGCTCGAGCAGAAACTGGTAGGCCGCCACGCCCTGAAATACCTCACCGTAGCGGCGCAGGCGCGCAGCCTCGGCCACCGAGGCGGTGACGGCGACGCGGCGCAGGCAGGTATCGAGCACGAGCGCACGGTCGGAGGCGGGAAACAGTTCCTCACCGGCCCCGCCGGCGCGCTGCTTGGGTACGTGCAGCAGGTAGAGGTCGCTAAGCTCCATGCAGGAATCCTAGGCTGCAGCCGGACCCGGATTGTCACGCCAATGTCAGGAGCTTCCGGCTCGAACTGTCGACCAGCGCACGATTGCGGCATTTACCTAGGCTCTCACGAATGCCGGCCGGGGCGTGGATTGTCGCCGTACAGCGACCGCCTCAGAAGGGCCGGACGATGACCAGGATGACGATTCCGATCATGAGCAGGGTCGGTAGCTCGTTCGCGATCCGGTACACCCAGGAGGGTCGGGTATTGCGGTCGGCCGCGAAGGCGCTCACCCAGCTCGCGAGCACGCCGTGGAAGACCGACAGCAGCAATACCAGGGCGAGTTTCGCCTGCAACCATCCAGCCACCCACCATCCCTCCCGCAACACGAGCCAGCTGCCGCTCGCCCACGCAACCAGCATCGCCGGTGTCATGATCTGGCGCAGCAGGCGCCGCTCCATGACCTTGAAGGTTTCCGATGTCTCACTACCGGCCACCGCGGCGCAGTGATAGACCATGAGTCGCGGCAGATAGAGCAGCGCCGCCATCCACGCGATGATCGCCATGACATGCAGAGCCCTGATCCACTGCATCAGGGCGGCGCTCGTTGCGGCTCGTCCACCTGCTCCATGGTTCTGGTCCTCACGTTTCCGCCAATAAGCCCCTGGCGGCCTGCCCCGCCCGGGGCGCCATCGGTGAATCCCCCTATTCTCAGCTCTCCCGACACAGCGTATCAATCACCCTCACGGTGAAAGCATCCGCCGCGAATGATTCTGCCCTGGCCGAGCGCCGGCAAGCGATGGTCGAGCGCCAGATCGCGCACCGCGGCGTGCGCGCGCCGCTCGTGCTCGAGGCCGTCGGCCGCGTGCCACGCGAGCAATTTCTCCCCGAGAACCTGCGCGAGTTCGCCTACGAAGACACGCCCCTGCCGATCGAGGAAGGCCAGACCATCTCGCAGCCGTACATCGTTGCGTTGATGACCGAGGCGCTCGGACTGAAAGGCGGCGAGCAGGTGCTCGAGATCGGCACCGGATCCGGCTATGCGGCGGCGGTGCTCGCCTGCATCGCGAAGGACGTCTACACGGTTGAGCGTTATGGGCAGCTCGCGACCAAGGCCGCCGACACGCTCGCCCGGGCTGGCTATGACAATGTCCACGTGCTGCACGGCGACGGCACACTCGGCTGGCCCGAGCATGCGCCGTTCGATGCGATCGTCGTTGCCGCCGGCGGCCCCGAAGTGCCGCCGAGCCTGAAGGACCAGCTGAAGATCGGCGGGCGCCTGGTCATCCCCGTGGGCGCGGACCGGAGCCTGCAGGAGCTGGTGCGCGTCACGCGCATCGCGGACGACAAGTACCGGACCGAGGAGCTCGCCGACGTGCGGTTTGTACCGCTGGTCGGCGCGGAGGGCTGGGGGGCCGAGCGGCCCGATGAGACGCCACCCGTTCCCCGGCCCGTGACGCGGCGCCCCCGGAGCGGGGATTTCGAGCTCGCAAAAAGCATTGCACTGTCGTGCGAGAGGTTCCCGAGCCTCGAAAGCGCCGACCTCGAGCCGCTGCTCCAACGCATCGGCGAGGCGAGCCTCGTGCTGATCGGCGAGGCGACGCACGGCAGCTCGGAGTTCTACCGCATGCGCGCGCGCATCTCCCGCGAGCTGGTCGAACGCAAGGGTTTCGAGTTCGTCGCGATCGAGGGCGACTGGCCCGATGCCGCGCGTGTGGATCACTACGTGCGGCACGCCGAGTATCCGCCCTCGGAGTGGACGGCGTTCGCGCGCTTCCCCGTGTGGATGTGGCGCAACCGCGAGACCCGCGCCTTCGTCGACTGGCTGCGCGCGCACAACACGAAGCTGGAGCCGGCGCGGCGCGTGGCATTCCATGGCCTGGATCTCTACAGCCTCTACAGCTCGATCCGCTCGGTGCTCGATTATCTCGATCAGGTGGACCCGCGCAGCGCGCGCATCGCGCGCCTGCGCTATGGGTGCCTGACGCCCTGGCAGACCGACCCGGTGACCTACGGCCACGCCGCGCTCACCGGCAGCTATCGCAGCTGTGAGGATCAGGTCATCGCCGTCCTCAAGGAGCTTCGGGGCAAGGAGCAGGCCTACGCCGAGCACGATGGAGAACGCTTCCTCGATGCCATGCAGAATGCGCAACTGGTCACTAATGCCGAGCGCTACTACCGGATCATGTACTACGGCTCGCGCGCCTCGTGGAACCTGCGCGACGGCCACATGTTCGAGACGCTCGTGAACCTGCGCCAGCATCACGGGCCGCAGAGCAAGGGCATCGTCTGGGCGCACAACTCCCACGTCGGGGACTCCGCGGCCACCGAGATGTCGCAGCGTGGCGAATACAACCTGGGCCACCTGTGCCGGGAGCAGTTCGGGAACGACGCCTACACGATCGGCTTCGGCACCCACAGCGGCACCGTAGCAGCCGCTTCGGACTGGGATGGGCCGATGCAGGTCAAGACCGTGCGCCCGTCGCTCCCCGACAGCTACGAAGCGCTGTGTCACGAGACCGAGGCGCCGCAATTCCTGCTGAGCCTGCGACCGCCGGCTTCCGCCGAGCTGCTCGGCGCCTTGTCGCGGCCGCGACT
>JBAVOB010000286.1:0-10346 GCA_049691655.1 Steroidobacteraceae bacterium
CGCCTGGTCTCATCGAGCGTGACCACGATGCAGCCATCCACCAGCGGCCGCATGCGCTGCCACATGCGCGGGAAGACGCTCTGCCCGCCCGCGCCGTCCACGAACGAGGGCTTCCAGTCCGGAAAGCTCTGCGGAGAACCGAGTGCGAACGAGCGCGCGGCCGGCGCGGCGGTCTCCGGTTCGGCGCCCCAGACCCGGATCTGCGGATTGAGGAGCTTCATTGCGCTGCCGACGCCCGCGATCAATCCGCCACCGCCGATGCCAGCAATCACGGCAACCGTTTCGGGCGCATCCTCAAGAATCTCGAGACCCATGGTGCTGTGGCCCGCAATGAAGCCATGGTCGTCAAAGGGATGAACGAAGACGCCTTCGATTCCCGGGAACGATCTCTCATCGAGCGCCCGCCATGCGACTGCATACGGAACCGGGACCAGTCGCGCGCCGAGCGCCTGCATGCGCTCGATCTTCGACGCCGGCGCGGTCTCGATGACGACGACCGTGCAAGGCACGCCAGCACGGCGCGCGGCGTACGCAACCCCCTGGCCGGCATTGCCGGCGCTGATCGTCCACACGCCGCGCCGGCGCTCGGACTCGTCCAGCATCGCCACCGCATTGACCGCGCCGCGCAGCTTGTACGAGTTGGTCGGCTGCAGATTCTCGAGCTTGAGCCGAACATCGGGGTAGCCGGGACCGAGATCGAGGCGCACCAGCGGCGTGCGCACGACCGTCGACGCAATGCGCGCGCGCGCGTCGTGCATGTCGGCGAGCGAGATCGGGCGGACCGCTTCTAGAGACAGCATGATTGATCATCCTCGAGTCAGAGGGACATGGCGCCCGCGCGCAGCACAGCCTTTCGACTACAATTCCCTAAAGCGCCGGGCCGCGCGCCGACCGTTCCGCCTTCGAACATCGTAGCGCGCCTACCGGTCGCGCGGCTCGCCTGGAAACGGAGGCAACGGGGATGACAGAAGACGACACCTTCAGGCAAGAAACGCGCGCGTGGCTCGAGCAGAACTGCCCGCCGTCTCTGCGTCGTCCGCCGGGTAGCGCGGCGCTGACCGAGGCGGACCTCTGCCGCGGCGGACGCAAGTGGAAGTTCGCTAGCGACGACCAACGGCTGTGGCTGCAGCAGATGGCTGCGCGCGGCTGGACCGCCCCGGACTGGCCAACGCAGTACGGCGGCGGCGGTCTCACTGCGGCGCAGTGCAAAATCGTGCGCGAAGAGCAGACGCGGATCCGCGCGCTGTCACCTCTCGAGAGTTTCGGCATCTCGATGCTGGGGCCGGCGCTGCTGAAGTTTGGCAGCGAGGCGCAGAAGCGACGGTTCCTGCCGCCGATCGTGCGCGGTGAGATCCGCTGGTGCCAGGGCTATAGCGAGCCGAACGCCGGCTCTGATCTGGCGGGTCTGCAGACGCGCGCCGAGGACCGCGGCGATTACTTCCTCGTCAACGGACAGAAGATCTGGACGTCGTACGCCGATCAGTCGGACTGGATCTTCTGCCTGGTGCGCACCGACCCGCAGCCCCCCAAGCACCAGGGCATCAGCTTCATCCTGTTCGACATGGAGAGCGCCGGCGTGAGCACGCGGCCGATTCTCCTGATCAGCGGCGCGTCACCGTTTTGCGAGACCTTTTTCGACAACGTCAAGGTGCCGAAGGAGAACCTGGTGGGCGGGCTGCACCAGGGCTGGGACATCGCCAAGTACCTCCTGACCCACGAGCGCGAGATGATCAGCAGCGTGTTCGGCGTGAGTGGTGCCGGACAGGCGACGCCCGCTGAGATCGCGGCGCAGCGGCTCGGGCTCGTGGACGGGCGTCTCGCGGACGGCGGCTTGCGCCACGATCTCGCGCGTTTCGAGATCGACGCGCGGGCTTTCGCGCTGACGCTGGAACGCGTGCGTGACGAAGCGCGGGCCGGCCACGGGGTCGGCGCGGCGTCGTCGATGCTCAAGTACTACGGTGCGGAGCTGAACAAGCGACGCCAGGAACTGCTGATGGCCATCCAGGGCGCCGACGGGCTCGCCTGGGAGGGCGAGCGCTTCCGGCACGGCGTTGCGGCGCGCTCCTGGTTGCGCAGCAAGGGCAATTCGATCGAGGGTGGCACGTCCGAGATACAGCTCAACATCATTGCGAAACGCATCCTGGAGCTGCCGTGATCGAAGGCCGTCGGCGGACCAGGCGATGACGCTCGTTTTCAGCGACGACGAGCGGTTGCTGGCGGAATCCGCACGCGGCTTCCTCGCCGAGCGCTCGCCGGTCTCTGCTGCGCGGAATCTACGCGACCAGCACGACATTGACGGCTTTTCCCGCGAGCTGTGGGCCGCCGTCGTCGAACTCGGCTGGGCGGGCATGCTCGTGCCGGAAGAATACGGCGGGCTCGGTTTCTCGCATGCGGGCGCGGGCATCGTCTGCGAAGAGGCGGGGCGTGTACTCGCGGCCTCGCCGTTCTTCGCCACCGGCGTGCTCGGGGCCACGATCGTGCGCGAGGCGGGTAGCGTCGCGCAGAAGCGCCAGATTCTCAGCGCGATCGCCGCGGGCCGGCTGCTGCTCGCGGTTGCAGTGGATGAGCTCGCGCGCCACGAGCCACTCGCCATCACGACACGGGCCGTCGCGCACGGCGAAGGGTTTGCGATCACCGGCAGGAAGACGCTGGTGGCGGACGGTCACGTCGCCGACGTGCTCGTCATCGTGGCGCGCACGGCCGGCGAAGCGGGCGTGACCGAGGGGCTCAGTCTGTTTCTGGTCGATGCCGGCACACCGGGCCTGCGCGTGGAACGCACTGTCATGGTCGACGCGCGCAATTCCGCAGACCTTAGGCTCGAATCGGTGCGGGTGCCGCGCTCCGCACTGCTCGGCGAGTTGGGCGGCGGATGGGCTCCGCTCGAACGTACGCTCGATGTCGGTCGCGTTTGTCTCGCGGCAGAACTGCTCGGCATCGCACGCGAGTGCTTCGCGCGAACCCTCGACTACCTGCGCCAGCGCAAGCAGTTCGGCGTTCCGATCGGCAGCTTCCAGGCGCTGCAGCATCGAGCGGCGCAGCTGTTCTGCGAGATCGAGTTGTGCCGCTCCGTGGTGTTGCGCGCATTACGCGCGCCGGACGAGCCGGGCGTCGCGCTGGGAGCGCTCGCCAGCCTCGCAAAGGCGAAGGCCGCGGACACGGCGTCGCTGGCCGTGAACGAAAGCGTCCAGATGCACGGCGGAATCGGCATGACGGATGCTCTCGAGATCGGGTTCTTCATGAAGCGCGTGGCGGTGGCGCGGCAATTATTTGGCGACGGCTATTTCCATGCCGACCGCCTTGCGCGGCTCAGCGGCTTTTGATTGCTCGTGCGACAATCGAGTGGAGGTGACACGATGGCCCATGTCGAGTATTCCCTGCGCGAAGCGACAGCCGTGCTCGCGTTCCAGAATCCACCGGTCAACAGCCTGAATCACGGGCTGCGGCGGGACCTGGCCGCGGCCATCGACCGAGCGTTTGCCGAGCCGGCTGTGCAGGCAGTCGTGCTGATCGGAGCGAATGGAACATTCTGCGCGGGCGCCGACATCCGCGAGTTCAATACTCCGGAGATGTTGCGTCCGCCGAACCTGCGGCAACTGTGCGCCCTCATCGACGATGGGCCGAAACCGGTCGTCGCCGCAATCGAGGGTGTCGCGCTAGGCGGCGGCTTCGAACTCGCCATGTCCTGTCATTACCGCGTGGCGCTCGAGAGCGCGAAGCTTGGCCTTCCGGAAGTCAAGCTCGGGCTCCTCCCCGGAGCGGGCGGGACGCAGCGCCTGCCGCGCCTGATTGGGGTGGAAGGCGCGCTCAACGTCATCCTGAGCGGTGAGCCGGTCGCGGCCAAGGTATTTGCGAGTACGCCGTTGCTGGATCGCGTCACGCAGAGCGACCTGGCGGGGACAGCGTTGCAACTCGCGGCCGAGGCCGCGAAGCGGACGGTGTCGGGCGCTGGCCAGCCCCTGCCGCGCGCCCGCGATCGCCAGATTCGTGACGCGAGTCTCGAGCCGCTCTGCCAGTTCGCGCGCAACACGGTGAAAGCCGCATGCAAGGAGTACCCGGCGCCCGCCGCGATCGTGGATGCCGTGCAGGCGTCAGCGCAGCCGTTCGAGACCGGACTCGCCGAGGAGCGGCAACTGTTCGAGGGACTGCTGGCCTCGCCGGTCTCGGCGGCGTTGCGCCATGTGTTTTTTGCGGAACGCGCGGCCGCACGCATTGCCGATGTTCCCGAGGGCACACCGGCGCGCGCGATCAAGACGGTGGCCGTCATCGGTGCCGGTACGATGGGGACCGGCATCGCGATCAACTTTCTGAACGCCGGTATCCGCACGCTGCTGCTCGAAGTCGGACAGGAAGCGCTCGATCGCGGCGTGGCTCGCATACGCGAAACCTACGATGGCCAGGTAGCCAAGGGAAAGCTGGACGGGGTGAAGCGCGACGCGCGCCTTGCACTGCTCGCGCCGACCCTGGGGTACGCCGACATCGCAGCCGCGGACCTCGTCATCGAGGCCGTTTTCGAGGACATGGGTGTCAAGGAGAAAGTGTTCCGCACGCTCGATTCGACGATGAAGCCGGGCGCGATCCTCGCCAGCAACACCTCGACGCTCGACGTGGACCGGATCGCCGGCTTTACGCGGCGGCCGCAGGACGTGATCGGCCTGCATTTCTTCAGTCCGGCGAATATCATGAAGCTACTCGAGGTCGTGCGCGGCGCAAAGACCGGCAAGGACGTGCTTGCCACGTCGATGGCCATTGCCCGCACGATCCGCAAGACCGCGGTAGTCGCGGGCGTTTGCGACGGATTCATCGGCAATCGCATGATCGGGCCGTACTCGCGCCAGGCGCTCGCAATGGTGGATGAAGGCGCGAGTCCGCAGCAGGTGGATGCCGCGGCCGAGGTTTTCGGTTTCGCGATGGGACCGTTCCGCATGAGCGATCTCGCGGGCAACGACATTTCTTGGCACATCCGCAAACGCCAGAACGCCGAGGGCAGACTCGGGCGACCGGCGGTGATCGCCGACCGATTGTGCGAGGCGGGACGCTTCGGGCAGAAAACCGGGGGCGGCTGGTACGACTACCGGCGCGGCGATCGTGAAGCGTATGCGTCGCCGGTCGTTGCGAACCTGATCGCGGACGCTCGCAAGGAAGCGGGCCGACCGGTGCGCCAGCTCGCAGCCTCCGAAATTGTTGACCGCCTCGTGTTCGCGCTCGTCAACGAGGGCGCGCGGATTCTTGAGGAGCACATTGCGCAGCGCGCCTCGGACATCGATATCGTCTACCTCACCGGCTACGGCTTCCCCGCATGGCGCGGCGGCCCGATGTTCTACGCCGATACGCTGGGGTTGTACACGGTCGTACAGCGCATGGGCCGGCTCGCGGCGAATCTGCTGGATGAGCCGGGTTTCTGGACGCCGGCGCCGCTACTGGCGCGACTGGCTGCGGAGGGCGACCGATTCAATGCCGCGGCCGCGGCGCGGGGTGCCACATGAGTCGCGGACGTTCGGCCGATGAGGCGGTGATCGTCTCCACCGCGCGCACGCCGCTCGGCAAGTCGTGGAAAGGCGCGTTCAACATGACCTACGGCGCGACGCTCGCCGGTCACGCGGTCGCCGCTGCAATCGAGCGGGCGCGACTGCAGCCCGGCGAGGTCGAGGACGTGTTGTTAGGTTGCGCCAACCCCGAAGGCACGACCGGCTGGAACATCGCGCGGCAGGCGGCGCTCGCTGCCGGCTGCCCGGTCACGGTGCCGGGTGTGACGGTAAATCGCTTTTGCTCCTCGGGGTTGCAGACGATTGCGCTCGCTGCGCAGCGCGTCATCGCGGGCGAGGGCAACGTCTACGTCGCCGGCGGAGTCGAGTCGATCTCCTGCGTCCAGCAGGAAATGAATACGCACATGTTCATGGACCCGGCACTGAGCGCAAAGAAGCCCGAAGTGTACTGGCCCATGCTCAAGACGGCGGAAACCGTCGCGGCCCGCTACGGCATCGGGCGCGAGCGCCAGGATGAGTACGGTGCGCGCAGCCAGCAGCGCGCCTGTGCTGCGCAGGCGGCGGGCCATTTTACTGCCGAGATCGCCCCGATCACTACCACCACGGCCGGTATCGACAGGGACACTGGTCGGCTTTTTACCAAGCGAGTTACGGTGACGCAGGATGAGGGGCTGCGCGAGGGCACTACGGTGGCCGCGATCGCAAAAATCAAGACCGCTACCCCCGGAGGAACGGTCGCGGCAGGCAATGCCAGCCAGTTCTCGGACGGGGCCGGCGCCTGCGTCGTCATGAGCGCCCGGGAAGCAGCGCGCCGCAAGCTCGCGCCGATCGGCATCTTCCGCGGGTTTGCGGTCGCGGGCTGCGAGCCCGACGAGATGGGAATCGGCCCGGTGTTCGCCATTCCGAAGCTCCTCGAGCGCACCGGCGTCAAGCTCGAAGACGTCGGCCTCTGGGAACTCAATGAGGCGTTCGCGGTGCAGGTGCTCTATTGCCGTGACAAGCTCGGCCTGCCCGATGATCGACTGAACGTCGATGGCGGCGCGATCGCCGTCGGCCACCCGTACGGTATGAGCGGCCAGCGGCTGGTCGGCCATGCGTTGCTCGCGGGCAAGCGACTCGGCGTGAAGCGCGTCGTCGTCACGATGTGCATCGGAGGCGGGATGGGCGCCGCCGGGTTGTTTGAAGTCGCCTGAACGGAGCGCCGGATACGCGTCCCGCGAGACGCTGCCGGGCGGACCTAGCGGACTTCCTCCGGCGGTTTCACGTGGCGAAACGTCCACAGCAGCAGCACGTCGTAGACGATCTTCAGCGCTCCGCAGATGAGGAACGGCCAGGCTTCGAAGCCCGCGGCGAACAGCGCGCCTGCGATGGACGGGCTGGCCGCGGCGGCCAGGGTTCTCGGCACTGACGTGACACTCGCAGCCGCCGCGCGCTCGGCGGGAGTCACGATCCCCATCACATAGGAAGAGCGCGCCGGAACGTCCATCTGCGACAAGGCCGAGCGCACCAGCAGCAGTCCGAGAGCCAGCGGGAGGCTCGGCACCACCGCCGCGAACATCAGGCAGAAGCTTGCGGGAATGTGCGTGAAGACCATGGTGTTGATGAGCCCGGCGCGGTTCGACAGCCACGCCGCCGCGAGGAACGAAAATCCGGAAAGCACGCCCGACCAGAAGAAGAAGGCTGCCGCCGCCCCGAGCGACAGGCCGAACTTGTGGAACAGCCACAGCGCCATGAGTGATTGCACGGCGAAACCGCCGGCGAACGCGTCAATGCTGAACAGCGCAGCGAGGCGGTAGACGATCCTCTTCGAGGGACCGAGGGCCGCGTTGGCCGCATGCCCGCGCGAACTCGTCTGCGGCGGGATGCGCAGGTACAAGAGGCCGCCGGCCACTCCCAGCAAGGCGTACAGCAGGAACATCACACGCAGGGCCGCGAGTCGGGACAGGCCTGCCGCGCCAAGGAATTCGGGGCTCGCGGCGGCCAGCGATCCGAGCGCGGCCGCGAAGGCACCAATCAGGCTGTAGCGCGCGAAAGACCGCGTCCGGTCCGCATCGGCCACTGCGCCGGCGAGCAGGGCGTGCTCGAGCGGCACGAAAACGCTCACGCTGCCGGCGGAAGGATTGATCGTGCCGATGAAGGAGATCAGCACGAGCAGCGCGTAGCTTCGCGAGGTCGCGAACGCGAGTCCGGTCGCGACCATCAGTAACGAGGCGAGGATCAGGAGCGCGCGCCGATCGAGCCGGGCGCCGAGCACGCCAATGCCGAGCGTCATCAGCGCCGAGCCGAGCAGGGCCACGGTCGCGACGACCCCGACGGCGAAGGCTCCAAACCCGAGCTCCGTCAGGTAGACCGCCAGCAGTACCGCAACGAATCCATCGCCAAAATCCCTGAGCGCGCGAGCGGCGAACAGGGTCGATGGTTGTGTGTGGGCTTTGCGTCTGCCCGCGGCGTCCAGGGAATTCTACCTGCTGCTTCGCGCCGCGCGGCGGCGGGCACGCGTGCGGCGGGTCTCGCACGCGTGCAGGCGCCGGTGCATCACGGCTTCATTTCATCGTACACGCTGTCCGAGACCACCTTGCGCATCGAGGCGAGCCCGCTGAGCCAGCTCGTGTACTCGGGATCGGCATAGGCCTTGGCTTCATCCTGAGCCAGAACCACCATGCTGGGGTACTCAATTGACACGACGACACTGCCCGCGTTCGGGCCGGCAAAGTGCGCGCGCCAGACGCGTAGCACGGCACTGCTGCCGAGACGCTTCAGGATCGCCTTGCCGCGTTCCAGTTCCTTCACGTAGTCACTGTAGTTATCGGTCCGTACGGTGACGACGCGCAGCACGTTTGCCTGTGCGTCCCAGGCGAAGGCCACGCCTGCCGTTAGGACGGTCAGCGCAACAATTTTGCGCATTCGGCTGATCGATCTCATCAGATTGCCTCCTGCTACGGGTCGGTTCTTGTGGTGCAACGCCCCGCAAGCTACTACTTCGGCGGGTCAAGTCAATGCAGGGGACGGTGCGGATCTGCGCGCCGCGCGCGGTACCGGCGGCCGGGGACCAGAGTACGGACCGGCGGATCCGGCAGGTACGTGTGATACCTTCATGACCGCCGCAAGGCTGCGCAGTCAAGACTCTTTCGGGGATGCCCAGATGACCAGCAACATCGCCACGGATGCCGCGCCGGCCGACCAGACAGCGGAGGCACCACTTACGCTGGTCGTCGCGGTCGTCGCGCTGTTCTTCATCTGGGGCGGGCTCACGAGCCTCAACGACATACTGATCCCGAAGCTGAAGGGCCTGTTCTCGCTCTCCTACGCCGAGGCGATGCTCACGCAGTTCGCGTTCTTTACGGCCTATTTCATCTGCGCGTTGCCGGCCGGACATCTCATCGCACGGGTGGGCTATTTCAAAGGGATCGTGATCGGACTCGGAGTGATGGCGCTCGGCTGCCTGATGTTCGTGCCGGCGGCGGCCTCCGGCATTTACGCGACGTTTCTGTCCGCGCTGTTCGTGCTGGCCGCCGGTATCACCGTGCTGCAGGTTGCGGCTAACCCGCTCATCGCCAATCTGGGGAGTACGGTGACCTCGCACAGCCGGCTCACGTTTGCCCAGGCATTCAATTCCCTCGGCACGACGATCTTTCCGCCGCTGGGCGCCATCGTGATTCTCGGATCGCTCAAGGATGTCGATCCAGCGACGCTGTCTGCGGTGGAACGCGCCGCGTTTCAGATTCACGAGTCGGGGGTGATCGGGCGTGCCTATATCGGAATCGCCGCGGCCCTGCTCCTCGTTGCTGCCTTCTTCTGGTGGTGCCGCGCGCAGCTGCCGCAGCGCGCCGAGGCCGTCACACACCTCGCGGGGAGTTTTGGCCTGCTACGGCAGCGGCGGTTGGCCGGTGGCGTGCTGTCGATCTTCCTCTATGTTGGAGCGGAAGTCGCGATTGGGTCGATGCTGGTGAACTACCTGGCGCAGGGCCACGTAATGGGCGTGGCGCTGCAGACGGCCGGCAAGATGCTTGCGTTCTACTGGGGCGGGGCAATGGTGGGCCGATTCATCGGCGCCGGCGCCTTGCGCCTGTTTGCGCCCGGCAAGGTATTGGCCTGCGTGGCCATCGGTGCCGCGACGCTCGCGCTGACTTCGGCCGCGTCATCGGGCAGTTTCGCCGGTTGGAGCCTGCTGGCAGTCGGGTTGATGAACGCGATCATGTTCCCGACGATTTTCAGCCTGGGGGTAGAAGGGCTCGGTGCCCGTACGCCGCAGGGCTCGGGATTCCTGTGCATGGCCATTGTGGGCGGCGCGGTGATACCGCTTGCGGTCGGCAAGCTCGCCGACGCAACGAGTCTCGGCACCTCGCTGGTGATTCCGGCACTCTGCTACGTGCTGATTGCGGCATACGGCTGGTCGGCGCGGAAGCCGGCCTGACCGATCGGGCCCGCATTGCGTCCGTTCAGCCCGTGTTGCGCAGTCCGGCAGCGATGCCATTGATCGAGATGTGAATGCCCCGTTGCAAACGCTCGTTCGCCGGGTCGCCCGGACGGCGACTGCGCAGGCGTCGCATCAGTTCGACCTGCAGGTGATTGATCGGATCGACGTACGGAAAACGGTGCGCAATCGAGCGCGCCAATGCGGCGTTCGTGGCGAGCCGCTGGCTCTCGCCCGTGATCAGCGTCAGGGCCTGCTGCACCTTTCCCCACTCGTCACAGATAGCGGTGAAGATGCGTTGCCCCAGGAGCTTGTCGGCGACCAACTCGACATAGCGCTGCGCGATGCCGAGATCGCTCTTCGCAAGCACCATGTCGAGGTTTGACAGCAGCGTGCCGAAGAAGGGCCACTCCCGATACATGCGCCGCAAGAGTGCGACGCGCCTCGCC
>JBAVOB010000287.1:0-10051 GCA_049691655.1 Steroidobacteraceae bacterium
TCCACCATGATCGCGATTCGCGGGCTCCCGGCCTCGGCCGCCGCAGGGGCAGCCGTGATGACCACCCGTTCGCGACACCACTTGCAGGCGTTGTCGAGCAGATTTCCAAGCATCTCGGTGAAATCCGCCCGGTCCCCGATGAAGCGCGCTTGCGCCGGTACGCGCAATTCGATCCCGACGTCCTTCGCACCGTAGATCTTGAGCAGCGCGCCGCGCACATCCCCGGCAACGCGCACGACCTCGATCGGTGCCTGTCCGAGGAGCGTGCCGCCGGAGGCGGCCGCGCGACGCATCTGGTGTTCGATGATGGACGACATGCGCTGGATTTCGGCGTCCAGCGCTTGCGGAGCAACGCCCTCACGGCCCCCAAGCATCGAGCGCATCACCGCGAGTGGGGTCTTGAGCGAATGTGCGAGATTGCCGAGGGTGTCACGGTAGCGCGCGACGCGCCTGCGCTCGCCGGCAAGCAGCGCGTTGAGGTTCCTGGTGACGCCCGCGAGCTCGCGCGGGTAGCCGGAGCCGAGTTCCGCCTGCTCGCCGGATTCCATGGCGGCGATCTCCGCCTCGAGGCGCCGCACCGGCGTCAAGACCCACCGCAGCAACACGCCAAGCGTGCCGAGCAACGCCAGTGTGAGCACCGTGAACCAGCCGAAGAGCTGAGTGCGGAACCGCAGCAGCTGCTGGTCGTAGGAGCGCAGGCTCGATGCGATCCTGAAGACGAGGCGCAGTTCCTGCCGCTCCTTGGTTTCCCATAGAAATCCGCGGCTCGCGATCGCGACACGCGTACCGTCCGGGAGAGTTCCGTACTGGACGCGCTGCTCGCCCGGCCCGACCGGGGCACCAAAATCGATGAACGTACCGACCGCCGAAGGCGAACGCCATTCCCGGGAACCGTCCACGGAGCGGATCTGCGCATAGAGACCGGATCCGGGGGTGCCGAGTCGCGACTCGAGCCCCCGCGGTTCGACGTCGATCCGTCCGCCGGTTTGCGGCTCGGCGGCCGACACCAGCGCTACCAGCTGCGCGTTCAGCATTTCCTCGAGTGAGCGCCGCGCCAGGTCGCGGAAGATCGCATCGAGGCCCGCGATCGTCAGCCCGAAGAACAGAACGAGCGGAATGGAGACCGAGACTAGAAGCCGCCGGCTGAAGGAGTGCACCGGGCAGTCCGTCGCGGGCGCGGCTCAGCCCGAACTGCGGGCCAACGCCAGGCGGTAGCCGCGCCCGCGCAGCGTTTCGATGGGCTTCAGAGTGTCCTCGGGGTCAAGCTTGCGGCGCAAACGCCCTACGAACACCTCGATCACGTTGCTGTCGCGTTCGAAGTCCTGGTCGTAGAGACGCTCGGTCAGCTCGGTTTTCGAGATTACTTCGCCGGCGCGCAGCATGAGGTGCTCGAGGATACGGTATTCAAAAGTCGTGAGCTCGATCGCCCGGCCGTGTAACTGCACCGACTGGGCGCGCGTATCGAGCACGATGGGCCCGCACGCGAGCTCCGGTGTCGCCCAGCCCCCGGCACGTCGCAGCAGCGCCTGCAGGCGCGCGTGCACTTCCTCGAAATGGTACGGCTTGGCGACATAGTCGTCGGCGCCCGCTTCGAGGCCTTCGACCTTGTCCTGCCAACGGTCCCGTGCCGTGAGCACGAGGATCGGGTAGCTCTTCTTGTCGGCGCGCAGCCGTCGAATGAGTTCGAGACCCGAGAGCTTCGGCAGTCCGAGATCCACGATCGCGACGTCGAGCGGGAATTCGCGCCCGGCGAACAGTCCCTCCTCGCCATCGGCTGCCTGATCGACACTGAATCCGGCCTCGGCCAATTGCTTTGCGAGGGCTTCGCGCAGGCTGGCCTCGTCCTCGACCAGGAGCACCCTCACGTCAACGGTCCTGGCGCATGGGCTCGCAGGCCGCAGCGCTATTCCTGGATCGAGCCCGTCGACGCATCGATCCGCACGGTCCACACCCGGCCGGCCGCGTTGAGCAGCCGCAGCACGTATGTGGTCCGTCCCTCGCCCTGTTCCGTGTCGGCCCGAACGACCTTGGCCCCGAATCGCTGTTCGACCATCGTGACGGCTTGATCGAGCGTGATGCCGGCGAAAGCGCTGCTACCACCCCGGTGCCCGCTGTGCCCGTCATTGGCTCGCATGATGTCGCCTGCCTGCCATGCGGGCGTGCGCCAGGCGTTCGATGACCGGCCATCGGCGTCGGCCGCGGGTGCGAGAACGCCGCAGAGGAACAGTGCCGGCAGGGTCGTTGAAAGGCGCATCGCGTGATTGCTGATCGGTTCTGGCGGCCCAGGAGATAGAGGTTTGCAGAGCCCCGTGGGCGGCCAGCGCCGCCCATGGCCCACCGACTCTATCAGCTATCTTCGTCCGGTCGAACGTCGACCCGCACCCGAATGCGGCTGCCTGGCTCATATGGGAGCTGGGTCACACCGCGGCGGCCGTGGTAGTCATAGATCACTCGATAACCGTCCACCCGCTCCTCCCAGTGCTCTTCGTAGCGCGTGTCGCAGCGCCGGGTCGTGTACGGGCGCGGGTCCGGCGGACCTCCATACCCGCGACCGGCGTCGCGGTTGGCCGCTGCATCGTGACCGATCGCTGATCCGATGATGGCTCCCGCCACGGTCGCTGCGCGCCGGCCATCGCCGCGCCCGATCTGGTTGCCCAGAGCGGCGCCGACGATGCCGCCGAGGATCATAGGGCCCGCCGCGCCGCCCGTGTACCGGTTCGAACCGCCGTTGTAGTAACCGTCATAGTCGTACCTCGTGTCCTCGTAGCATTCTCGCCGCGGGACACTGACCCGAATGCGCGTGATGAGGGGCTGGACGTCGGTGACCTGCGCATAGTCGTAGCCCGAGTTGCGGTCGTATGAGCCGCCGTCGCCATAGGCGTCTCCATAGGCGTAGCCCCGTGGGTATCCGACCACGTGGCCATAGCCCGGGTAACCCCCGTCCCAGTGCCGGCCGTGCCGATCGGCCCAGGCCGTCTGCGTACAGAGCACGAGGCCAGTCGCCATCACGCTGGCCATGAGCGATCGCTGGTTGAACATATGACCTCCTTGGGCCCGGTCGGAAGTGTGGAGCCCCAGACCTTTCAGCGGGCTACGATCACAAGGTAAGCCATAGTCAATGAATGCTCACTGAACATGCGCCAGGCCCGAACGCGCGCGGGGCTTACAAGGCTTTAGCGGCGCGCCATAGGACGTCCCAACCCTCGGCATCCAAATGTGTGAGGTCGATCCCACGCTCGAGGGCGAGTGTTTCCATGAACCGGAATCGCCGCTCGAACTTCGCGTTCGAGGCGCGCAGGCTCTCCTCGGGATCGAGTTCGAGGTGCCGCGCCCAGTTAACGACGGCAAGCAGCAAGTCTCCGAGCTCCTCGGCGGCCTCGCTCCCACCGCCGCCGCTCCCGGTCGCCTGGTCGAGCTCCGCCAGCTCCTCGTCGATCTTCGCGCGCGCAGCGGGAGCCCCGTCGAAATCGAAATTCACAGCGGCCGCCCGCCTGCCGAGTTTGCAGGCGCGTGTAAGCGCCGGCAGCGCCCGCGGCACGTCGGCGACCCGGCTCGCATCGGCCCGCTGACCACGCTCCGCGGCCTTCATCGCTTCCCAGGCCGCAGTCTGCTCCGCCGCGTCCCGCACCGTCGCACCGGCGAAAACATGCGGGTGGCGGCGCTCCAGCTTGTCGGCGATGGCCGCGGCAACCGCTTCGAAGTCAAACCAGCCGCGCTCGTGCGCCAGCTGCGAGTGGAACACGACCTGAAACAGCAGATCGCCGAGTTCCTCGCGCAGCTTCCGCGAGTCGCCCGACTCGATTGCATCAGCCACTTCGTAGGCTTCTTCGATCGTGTAGGGTGCGATCGTCGCGAACGTCTGTTCGAGATCCCATGGGCAACCACCTTGCGGATCGCGCAGGCGCCGCATCACCTGGAGAAGCCGCGCCATGGAACCGTCGGTCGTACTCATCGATCGTGCGCGACGATACGACCGAAAGAGATCAGCATGGCGGCGGTCGCGCCCCAGATCACGTGCGAGCCGAACAGGATGTCCTGGAACGGAACCGAAAAGTCGCCGAACTGACGCACCCGCGCCTGCCGATTCGCTGGATCGAGGATATGCATCAGTGGCACCTCGAAAGTCTCCACGACCTCGCGCGCATCGAGCGCGAGGTCGAAGCCGGGTCGGATGAATCCAACGACCGGTGTGACACGGTATCCCGTGACAATCAGGTGGTCGGGCAGAAACCCGACAACCTCGACGAACCGACTCTCGAGACCGATCTCCTCATGCGTCTCCCGCAAGGCGGCGGCGACGGCATCGACGTCGCGCGCCTCGACGCGCCCGCCGGGAAAACTGATCTGTCCGCCGTGATACTTCATGTGCGACGCACGGCGCGTGAGCAACACCTGCAACCCCGATTCGCGCTCGACGATCGGTATCAGCACCGCAGCCGGCACCGGAGCCGCCGCGAGCGTCGCCCTGAGCCTGCGCAGCTCGTCGGAGGACTGCTCGGGCAAGGGCCAGTCCTCGAGTGTCGCCGACGGCCTCGTGCCCGCGAGCTGCGCCGCGATGCGCGCCTTGAGATCGCCCGATCCCACGATGCGTTGTCCGGCGTCAGCAGCGAGTGGCGATCGCGTCACGATGCAGGCGGCATCATCCGCTACCGCCCGTTCCGCCCTTGATGCCGCCCTGCGTAAGTTCCGCCGGATCCAGTAGTTTTGCCAGTTCAGCGCGCGACAGCTCGGTGAGCTTCTCGGCCACTTCGCGGATCGGCTTGGCCTCGGCATAGGCCTGCTTGGCAATCGCCGCGCCCTTTTCATAACCGATGACCGGATTGAGCGCCGTCACGAGAATCGGATTGCGTTCGAGCGCCTCCGCGAGACGCGCCTGGTTGACCGTGAAGCCCGCAATGGCACTGTCCGCGAGCAGGCGTGCCGCATTCGCAAGGAGCCGCAAGCTCTCGAGGAGGTTGTAAGCGATGACCGGCAGCATGACGTTCAGCTGGAAATTGCCCGACTGGCCGGCCACCGTGATCGTCGCGTCGTTCCCGATGACCTGCGCGGCCACCATTGCCGCGGCTTCCGGAATGACCGGGTTGACCTTTCCCGGCATGATGCTGCTGCCCGGCTGCAAAGCTGGCAGAGCGATTTCCCCGAGACCCGCGAGGGGCCCGCTATTCATCCAGCGCAAGTCGTTTGCGATCTTCATCAGGCTCACGGCGATCACCTTCAACTGGCCCGACAGCTCGACCGCCGTGTCCTGGGTCGACAGTGACTCGAAGAAATTGCGGCTCGGAAGGAATGCCACGCCGGTTCGACGCGACAGGTGAGCGGCGAAAGTCTTGCCGAAATCGGGATGGGCATTGATACCCGTGCCCACGGCGGTGCCGCCCTGCGCAAGCGCGTTCAGGCGCGGGGCCACCGCGGCAAGGCGGGCAATCCCGTTCTCGATCTGCGTGCGCCAAGCGGATAACTCCTGCCCCAGCGTCACCGGCATGGCATCCATCAGGTGCGTACGACCGGTTTTTACCGTAGCGCCGATCTCCTTCTCCTTGCGCGCGAGCGCTGCCGCAAGGTGCTCGAGCGCAGGCACCAGCGCCTCGCGCGCCAGTAGGACGGCGCTCACGTGGATCGCGGTGGGGATCACGTCGTTGCTGCTCTGACTCATGTTGACGTGGTCGTTGGCATGGACCGGTTTGCCAAGACGCCGGCTCGCCAGGTGCGCGATCACTTCGTTGGCGTTCATGTTGGTGCTGGTACCGGAACCGGTCTGGTAGACATCGATCGGAAACTGATCGTCGTGCTGCCCGTCCGCCACCTCGAGCGCCGCCGCATCGATGGCCTGGGCGATCGCGACGTCGAGCAGTCCGAGTTCGGCGTTGGCGGAGGCCGCCGCCTGCTTGATCAGTCCGAGGGCACGTAGAAACGCGCGCGGCATTCGCAGGCCGCTGACGGGAAAATTCTGCACGGCGCGCTGCGTCTGGGCGCCCCACAGAGCGTCCGCGGGCACCTTGAGCTCACCCATACTGTCGCGCTCGATCCGGAACCGGGAAGCCATGCACTCCAACTCCATCCAGGCCGCTCGGACATCATCGTGGCGGGAGCGCAGCGCCGCGAGCGTGAGCGCATGCGTTATCATTGAAATTCTAGCACCCGCGCGAGTTTTCGCAGCAATGTATTCGGGCTCGGTCGAGGCGCTCTCTCCGGTCGACGGCCGTTACGCATCAGCCGTTGCCGAGCTGCGCGCCCGGCTTTCCGAAGGGGCACTGATCCGGGAACGCATACGAATCGAAGCAGCGTGGCTGCTGCATCTCGCGACGGAGGTACCACAACTGCCTGCCGCGCGGCTGCCGGATGCGGTGCGTGCCCGGGCGCTGGCGCTGACGGACGATCCAGGCGCTGAGGCGGCGTCGGCGGTCAAGACCATCGAGGCGCGCATCAATCACGACGTGAAGGCGGTGGAGTATTTCGTTCGCGATGCCCTGGGCGCGGCCGGCGCGGCCCCGGCTACGCTGGAGCTGGTGCATTTTGGATGCACGTCCGAGGACATCAATAACGTGGCGTACGCCCGCTTGCTGCTCGCAGCGCGGGATTTGATGTTGCGCTCACTCGCCGACCTGCGCGGCACGCTCGCACAATTGGCGGCGCGGCATGCCGATCTCGCGATGCTGGCACACACCCACGGGCAGCCCGCCAGCCCGACAACGCTTGGCAAGGAATTCGCGAATGTCGTCGCGCGGCTGCGACGCGCCGATGCGCGCTGGTCGCAGGTTGCGATCCTCGGCAAGTGGAATGGTGCCGTAGGGAATTTCAACGCCCACGCGTTTGCCGTTCCCGACGCGGACTGGCCGGCGATCGGTCGCAGCTTCGTCGAGTCCCTCGGCCTGCAGTGGAACGGTCACACGACGCAGATCGAACCGCACGACTGGATCGGCGAGTATTGCGATGCTGTTGCCGCGGCGAACGTGATCCTGCTGGATCTGTGCCGCGACGCCTGGGGCTATATCTCGATCGGTTATCTCAGGCAGCGCACGCTCGCGGGCGAGGTGGGTTCCTCGACGATGCCACACAAGGTGAATCCGATCGACTTCGAGAATGCGGAAGGCAACCTCGGCGTCGCGAATGCGCTGCTGCGGCATTTCTCCGAGAAGCTGCCCGTCTCGCGCTGGCAACGCGACCTTTCGGACTCCACCGTGCTGCGCAATCTGGGTGTCGCGCTCGGCCACACGGCCGTGGCATGGCGATCCCTTGGACGCGGCCTCGGCAAGATCGAACCGGATCCGGTCAAACTCGCGGCCGACCTCGACGGCGCGTGGGAAGTGCTGGCGGAAGCCGTGCAGTCACTGCTGCGCGCACGCGGCGTGCCGGGCGGATACGAGAAACTGAAGGACTTTTCCCGCGGTCGCACGATCGATGCCGTGGCGCTGCGTGACTTGATCGATTCGCTGCCGCTCGACGCGCGGGACCGCGAACGCCTGCGTGCGCTGCGGCCCACCGACTACACCGGTCTCGCTGCGGCGCTGGTCCGCCTCGGATAGCACGCGGGGCCACCGGCCCGAAAGTGCGAACTGCTACTCGTTTCCCTGTCAACCGGCGGCCGAAACGCGGGAAAACGTGATCCGCTCGACGCGAGCCGCGCCGCGCTTCCACCTACGATCCGGCCCGATCAGCGGCGCGCACACTGCGTCGCGCAGGCCGGGGTGCGCTTGGCGAACGGCGAATTCGAGTGGAGCATTCTGCAGGGCGCCCCGCCAGCCGGCAGCGCGGCCGCGGACACTGCGTCCCGTCAAGTCGGCCCGATGGTCGTTCTCACCACGCTCGAGGAAGTTCGCGACGCGGTCAATCGTGTCGCGACCGGCGCGCAACGCCTGATGTCGATCTACACGCCGGATCTCGAACCCCAGATCTATGAGCAGACCGCCTTTCTCGAGATCATGAAACGCTTCGTGCTCGCACGTAGCTTCGCAAAGGTGCGCGTCATCCTGGCCGACGCGCATCGCATCGTGCGCGATAACAACAGGTTCCTGGCGATGGCCCGGCGCCTGACGAGTTATATTGATATCCGGATGGCGCCGACGGCGACCTTGCCGGTCTTTGCGAGCTACCTGATAGCCGACGATCGCGCGCTCGTCTACCGGAGCAACGCCGCGTCCTTCGACGGCGTCGCCGATTTCAGTAACCCGACCATGGCCCGCCTGCATCTGAATCACTTCGACGAGATCTGGCATTCCATCGGCTCCGAATACAACCTGCGCTCGGCCAGTCGCTGAAAATATGATGAGCCCGGGACCCGAATTGACGGTCGCTGCCGTCATCGAGCGCGACGGTCGCTTCCTGCTGGTGGAAGAGACCATCGCCGGTCGTCTGGTGTTCACGCAGCCCGGCGGCCACGTCGAAGCTGGCGAGACCCCGCATGATGCCGTGATACGCGAGGTTCTGGAGGAAACGGCGTGGGATTTTGCGCCGCAGTCGCTGCTCGCGTCATACCAGTTCATCCGCCCGGCAACCGGGCGCACGATCCGCCGCATCGCGTTCATCGGATCCGTCACCCGACACCATCCCGGGCGCGCGCTCGATCGCGGCATCTTGGCCGTTCACTGGATGACACGCGACGAAATTGTCGCGCGGCTCGACCGACTGCGCAGCCCGCTGGTATTGCGCTGCGTAGATGATTATCTGCAACAGCGCGCGCAGCTTCTCGATTGCCGCGTGCATCTCGACGCCGAACCCAGCGCGGCGCAGGGTACGAGCAGCCGCTAGCCGGCCTCCCGGACCGGGGACCCGCTTCGGTCTGGGCATGACGACCAACAGGGCGCCGAGCACCGACCGCCTGCGGGGCGGCGCGTTTACCCGCTAGAATTGCTCGATGAGTGAGCACACCCGAGTAGTCGTCGGTATGTCCGGCGGAGTGGATTCCGCCGTCGCCGCGCTCCTGGCACGGCGCCGCGGACACGACGTCCACGGGCTCTTCATGGCCAACTGGGACGGAGCCGATGCGTACTGCACCGCGGCACAGGACTTCCAGGATGCCCGCGCTGTCGCGCACGAACTCGGTATCCCGCTGCATCGCGTGAGCTTCGCTCGCGAGTACCGGCAGCAGGTCTTCGCGCAATTCCTCGCTGACTACTCGGCGGGACGCACCCCCAATCCCGATGTGCTCTGCAACCGGGAAATCAAGTTCGGCGCCTGCCTCGCATACGCACGTCGCCTCGGCGCGAGCCTCCTGGTGACGGGCCACCATGCACGGGTGCTGCCGGGCCCGGGCGGGCCCGAACTGCATCAGGGGAGTGATACCGAGAAGGACCAGTCGTATTTCCTGCATGCGGTGCATCGTACGGCGTTCGAGTGCGTCTGGTTTCCGGTGGGCGACCTTGACAAGAGCGCGGTGCGTGCGCTGGCGCGCGCGGCGGGACTACCCGTGTTCGACAAACCCGACAGCAGCGGCATCTGCTTCATCGGCGAGCGCCCGTTTCGCGAGTTCCTCGGCCGCTACCTGGAGAACCGGCCCGGCACTATCGAAACCTCGGACGGCAAGTGTCTCGGCACTCATCGCGGATTGCACTTCTACACGTTGGGTCAGCGCAGCGGCCTGGAGATCGGCGGCCGGAGCGGCCACGCCGACGCCGCCTGGTACGTTGCCGAGAAAGATCTCAAGAACAATCGGCTGATCGTGGTGCAGGGACGGGATCACCCAAAGCTCGCAAGCTCAGGGCTGCGCGCGACCGCCTTCAACTGGCTGAGCGACGCGCCGATCGCGGGCTGTGCGATCGACGCTCGCGCCCGAGTGCGTCATCGCCAAGCGCCCGTGCAGTGCCGCGCCGAAATGCTGCCCGATGGCGACGTCGACCTACGGTTCGCTGCACCGGAACACGCCGTAACACCCGGCCAATACATCGTGCTTTATCAGGGAACGCGCTGCCTTGGTGGTGGCGCCATCGACACTATTCGGGTGCAAACCGAACAGCGCGCGAGCGCCGCCGCCTGATCAGGGGCCACCGCGCGCGCCGTGCACGGCCGCGCAATGGGAAGTCCCGGCGCCGCACCCTATAATTGCTCTTCGCAGTGC
>JBAVOB010000288.1:0-1705 GCA_049691655.1 Steroidobacteraceae bacterium
AGCCGATCCAGGAGACGCGCGTGGTGGATGTCGCCTCGGGCGCGGACTGCCTCGAGTACTACGCGGGTCTTGCGGCCGGCATTGCCGGAGAGCACCTGGACCTCGGGCCGGCGGCGTTCGGGTACACGCGCCGCGAACCGCTCGGCGTGGTCGCCGGGATCGGCGCCTGGAACTACCCCCTGCAGATTGCCTGCTGGAAGGCGGCGCCGGCGCTCGCCTGCGGCAACGCCATGATCTTCAAGCCCGCGGAACTGACGCCCCTGTCGGCGCAGCGACTCGAAGCCGCGCTGCTTGCCGCGGGCGCGCCGCCGGGCGTGTTTCAGGTCGTGCAGGGTTACGCCGAGACCGGCCGGCTGCTGACCCGCCATGCAGGCATACGTAAGGTGTCGCTGACCGGTGAGGTAAGCACTGGGCGCGCGGTGATGCGCGACGCGGCCGCGACGCTCAAGCAGGTGACACTCGAGCTTGGCGGCAAGTCGCCGATCATCGTCTTCGCCGACTCCAATCTCGACAACGCCGTTGCCGGCGCTCTGCTCGGTAATTTCTACTCGGCCGGGGAGGTGTGCTCGAACGGCACGCGGGTATTCGTGGAGCGGAGCGTGCTCGGGGATTTCATCGAGCGCCTCGTGGCGCGCACTCGCGCCCTGCGCGTCGGCGATCCGCTCGATCCAGCGACGCAGGTCGGCGCGCTGATCTCCCAGAAGCATCTCGAGAAGGTACTCGGCTACATCAGCACCGGGGTAGCGGAAGGCGCGCGCCTGCTGGTCGGTGGCCGACGCCGCGCGGAAGGCGCGCTAGCGCGGGGATTCTTCGTCGAACCGGCGGTGTTCGACCGTTGCCGCGACGACATGCAAATCGCTCGCGAGGAGATTTTCGGTCCGGTGATGTGCGTGCTGGCGTTCGACCACGAGGCCGAGGTGGTGCGCCGTGCAAACGCGACCGAGTTCGGACTGTCCGCCGGGGTGTTTACCGCTGACCTGACGCGTGCGCATCGGGTCATCGCGCAGCTCCAGGCCGGCACCTGCTGGATCAATCACTACAACGTGACGCCGATCGAGCTGCCGTTCGGGGGTGTCAAGCAGTCGGGGCTCGGACGGGAGAACGGTCGGGCGGCGATCGAGCACTACACGCAACTGAAAAGTGTCTATGTCGCGCTGCAGGACATCCAGGCCCCGTACTAAAAATGGCGGACGCTTTGGACATGGAACAGTTCGATTACGTCATCGTCGGCGCGGGATCAGCGGGCTGCGTGCTCGCCAACCGGTTGAGCGACGACCGTCGCAACAGCGTGCTGTTGCTCGAGTACGGCGGTTCCGACCGATCTATCTACATCCAGATGCCGACTGCGCTGTCGATTCCTATGAATACGCGTCGCTACGACTGGGGGTACTGCACCCAGCCCGAACCTGGTCTCGGCGGACGGCGCATGCGCACTCCGCGCGGCAAGGTCCTGGGCGGGTCGTCGTCGATCAATGGACTCGTTTACATCCGTGGCAACCCGCTCGACTTCGAGCGCTGGCAGGAGGAGGGCGCCACGGGCTGGTCATACGCGGACGTGCTGCCCTATTTTCGCCGCGCCGAGGCGCGCCGCGACGGCGGCGACGCTTATCGTGGCGATGCTGGGCCGCTGCAGACGTGTTATGGATCGCTGCGCAATCCGCTGCATGCCGCGTGGCTGGAAGCGGCGGTACAGGCCGGTTATCGC
>JBAVOB010000289.1:0-2001 GCA_049691655.1 Steroidobacteraceae bacterium
ATGACGGCTCCTCGCTTGCGAGGGAGCACGGGTTTCAGGCGCATGTCGGTCCGATGCGGTCAAAAAGCCGGGGCACAGTGACCTTGGCCGCGCGCGATCCGCGTGCGGCGCCCAGGATCCTCTTCAATTACATGAACCACCCGGACGACTGGACCGAAATGCGAGCCAGCGTGCGGCTGACGCGCGAGATCTTCTCGCAGCAAGCCTTCGACCGTTATCGAGGCGGCGAGATTCAGCCTGGAGCTGAGGTGACGAGCGATGCGCAGATCGATGCGTTCGTACGCGAAAAGGCCGAAACCGCATATCATCCTTGCGGGACGTGCAGGATGGGCTCGCGGAGTGACCCAATGGCCGTCGTGGATCCTGAGACGCGCGTCCTGGGGCTCAGCGGCCTGCGCGTGGTGGATTCATCCATCATGCCGTCGATCACGAACGGCAATCTGAATGCGCCCACCATCATGATCGCGGAGAAAGCGGCGGATCATATCCTCGGTAAGCCGCTGCTGCCGCGATCTACCGCTCCGTACCTCACCGCTTCCGACTGGCAGCAGAAGCAGCGCTGAGCCCGCAGCCGCGCGTCGCCTGCAACGAAACGCGTAGCTAATCGTTCGCCCCGCTGAACCGATACGTCGCCGTCAGGCCCCAGGTGCGCGGTTTGCCGTACACGCCGGCGACCACGCCGGCGAACAAAGAACTGTCAAAGGCGTACACACGGTACTCCGTCTCGAACAGGTTATTCACCAAACCCGCGAACTCCCAGTGCCGGTCCGGCGTCTCGTAGCCGACGCGCGCGTTCGTCACCGAATAGGCCCTTTCGCGTTCGACGGGAGCGCAGAGCACCGTGAAGCAGAATTTGTCCGTGTACTGGATGTCCGCTTGCACCGAGGCACGACCTGCACCGACCCCGAATTCGTAGCGCGCGAGTGCATTACCGGAGAATTTCGGCGCCTGCGGCAGGTCATGTTCCACACGAGTGACGGTGTCGGGCAGCACGATATCCTTCACCTTGGAGCTCAAGGCCGACACACCCAGTTGCAGCGTGAGACCCGCCACTGGGTGCGAGTTGATCTCAGCCTCGAGGCCGTAGGCGGTTGCGGGCAGGTTGATGACCGTCTGGTTTTGCCCTAGCTGCACGAAAGCCTGGTAGTCCTTGTAGTCGTAGTAAAACGCGCTGGCGTTGAAGGTGGTCGTGCCGTGGATCGCGGACTTGATGCCCGCCTCGAACGAGTTCAGAACTTCAGGATTGAACGGTATTCCGTTCAGGAACAGTGCGTCCGTACCCGGCGCAACATTGAGAGCGACGACAGGTGAAGGAAAATCGGCGTATGGCGTGCCGGTCGAGAATGAGAAACCGCCACTCTTGCTGCCGCGGTTATAGCTGGCAAACAGCAGTACATCGCTGTTGACGCGGTAATCGAGCTCGAGGCGCGCGGTGACGCCGGTAAATGTCTTGTCGGCATCCGCGGGCGTGACCGTGATCGGCACCGCGGTCTGACTGAAGGGCACGCCAAAAGAAGTTCCCAGGATCTGGCTGCGATCAAAGACGATTTCGATGCCGTTGCTCGGCTCGGATCCGCGGTACGAACCTTCACGCTTGTCGCGCCAATAACGCAGGCCGGCGATCACGCTCACCTGATCCGTTGCCCGCCATTCGTCCTGGGCGAAGATCGCGAACGATTTCGTATTCTGCGAGGCGATGATGGTGGGGTCATAACCATAGAATGGGTCGGCAAACTTGCCGGTGTAATCACCGTCGACCTTCAGGCCGTAAAGCCCGCCGACGGCCTGGTGCGCGCCGAACTTGCCCGACAAACGGAGTTCTTCCGAAAACTGCTTGATGGCACTCCCCTGATAGAAGACTACGCCCCCGTCGGGCGAGGCGTCGCCACCCTCGGTATAGAACTTATCGGCCTTCTGGTAGTCGGTGATCGACACGAGGTCGAGATCACCCAATCTGGAATCTACGCGCAACGTTGCCGCCTTGATCGTGCGGTCGACGTA
>JBAVOB010000290.1:0-23577 GCA_049691655.1 Steroidobacteraceae bacterium
ACCCGAACGTGCAGGCGATCAAGGAACGCTTCGGCGCAACTTTGCTGCCGGATTCAGTGCGACCTAACAAGTGACCTGGCGACGCGCAACACGCTGAGGAGCAGCCATGCGGGGCAACATCGGCAACATGATGACGCAGGCGCAGGCCATGCGGAACAACATGCAGAAAGTGCAGGCCGAGATTGCGCTGCTCGAAGTCGTGGGCGAATCGGGCGGCGGCGTGGTCAAGGTGACGATGACGGGCAAGCACGAGGTGAAACGCCTGCAGATCGAGCCGTCCGCGGTCGGCGAGGACCGGGAGATGCTTGAGGACCTGATCACCGCGGCGATCAACGACGCCGTGCGCAAGGCCGAGGCCGTTGCGCAGGCGAAGATGGCCAGCGTCGTGGCGGCCCTCAATTTGCCGCTTGGCGTGAAGCTGCCGCTCTGACATGCAGCATTCGCCGCACTTGGCGCGCCTCATCGACGCACTGCGCACGCTCCCGGGCGTCGGACCGAAGACCGCGCAGCGCATGGCCTTCCACCTGCTCCAGGAGGGGCGCGCCGGCGCGCGGGCACTGGTAAGTTCCCTCGACTCGGCAATCGAGCGAGTTGGGCGCTGTCGGCGCTGCCGCATGCTCACCGAAGAGGAGCTGTGCTCAGTCTGCAGCGCCGCGCAACGCGATGCGACGCTGCTGTGCGTCGTCGAGTCGCCGGCCGATGTCATCGCGATCGAACAGTCGGGCGGTTACCGCGGCCGGTACTTCGTACTGATGGGGCATCTCTCGCCGCTCGACGGAGTCGGACCCGAGCAGCTCGGCGTGCGCGACCTCGAGGCGCTGCTCGATGGCGGCGAGATCGGTGAAGTGATCCTGGCGACCAACCCGACGGTGGAAGGCGAGGCGACGGCGCATTTCCTCTCGGAGGTCGTTGCGGCCCATGGCCTGCGCGCCTCGCGCATCGCGCACGGGATTCCGATCGGGGGGGAACTCGAGTACATCGACGGCGGGACACTCGCCCATGCGCTGGCCGGCCGGCAGTCGATCGCCTGAGCGCGCCGCACCGCGCCGTTAACGCCCGCGTCGCGGGCCAGGCTTCCGGCCGCGGGCGGCGCTCAGACTATCGCGGAGCCTGCGTAGGCGGCGGTAACTCTCGTATCGCCGGGCCCGAAGCTCGCCGCGGTCGCAGGCGGCGCGCACGGCGCAGCCCGGCTCCTGCAGGTGCCGGCAGTCCTGAAACCGGCAAGCCGTGCCGAGTCGGTCGATCTCGGGGAACCCGAGTGAGCGCGGTTCGAGCGTCTCGATCGCCGGGACGAAGTCGCGGACTCCCGGCGAGTCGATGAGATGACCTCCGGCCGCCAGATCGTACAGCTGCGAGGCCGCGGTCGTGTGACGGCCCTCGTCCTCGCGGTCGAGTTCCCCGGTGGCAACCACCGACTCCGGCAGCAACGCGCGCACCAGCGAAGATTTTCCCACGCCCGACTGACCGACGAAAATCGCGGTGTGACCGCGCAGCGCCGCGGCCAGCGCGTCGAGGCCGAGGCCGGCACGGGCCGAGCACACGACCTGCGCGTAGCCCGCCGCGAAATACCCGGCTGTCTCCGCCTGCAGCTCCGCGTCAATCCCCAGCTCGGACTTGTTACAGACGAGCAACGCGCCGATCCCATTCGAGGTGGCGGCCGCAAGATAGCGATCCACCACGAACCAGTCCGGCGCCGGCCGCGGCGCGATGACGACCGCCACGAGCGAAAGGTTCGCGGCGACGATTTCGGGCTGGCCGCGGGCGTTCGAGCGAAACAGCGCCGACGTGCGTGACAGCACCGCCACCGCGTGCACCTCATCGTGCACCGTGTCGTGCTCGCAGCGCACGCGATCGCCGCAGGCGATGTCGAGCCTGCGCCCGAAAGGCCGCGCGGCGAGAATAGCACCCGACTCGTCGCGCACGCGGATGCCGCGACCGAATGCGCCGATGACCTGAGCTGTAAACGACGACATCGTAGGTTCCAGTGCGTGAGGCCGCAGGTTAGCCTCTGCTAGAATCGCACTCAACCGAAACGCGAGTTTGCGGGCGACCATGGCGAGCCGTGACAACCTTATCTGGATCGACCTCGAGATGACGGGCCTGTCGCCCGAGTCCGACGTGATCATCGAGATTGCGACCATCGTCACCGATCCGCAGCTGGTAACCATCGCGGAAGGCCCGGTCTGCGCCATCAGTCATCCCGAGGCTGTGCTGGCCCGCATGGATGACTGGAACCTGCGGCAGCATACCGGCTCGGGGTTGCTCGGGCGGGTGCGAACGAGCTCGGTCACACTCGCCGCCGCCGAGGAGCGGACGCTCGAGTTCCTCGCCGAACACCTCGAGTCGGGCTGCTCGCCGATGTGCGGGAACAGTGTCTGCCAGGACCGCCGTTTTCTCGCGCGCGGCATGCCGCGGCTCGAGCGGTTCTTTCACTACCGCAATCTCGACGTCAGCACATTGAAGGAGCTGGCGCGCCGCTGGGCGCCGGGCGTCGCCGAGAGCTTCGTCAAGACCGGCGCGCATCTCGCGCTCGCCGACATCCGCGAGTCGATCCGCGAACTCGAGCACTATCGCGCGCGACTGTTCGCCTCGCCCGGGCAATGAAGGCGGCCGTGTCGCGCCAAGCGCAATCGCCAGCGCCCGAGGCTTTGCCGGTCTTCGACGACGTCCGCGCAGCCGCGCGGCGCCTGGCACCGCACGTGCTGCGTACCCCAGTGCTGCGTTCGGACGCGTTCGACGCCCGCACCGGGCGCCGCGTGTTCTTCAAGTGCGAGAATCTCCAGCACGGTGGCGCCTTCAAGTTTCGCGGCGCGATGAATGCCCTGCTTGCGCTGCCGGACCGCGCGGCGGGTTTGCGCCTCGTCACGCACTCGTCCGGCAATCACGGGGCGGCGCTGGCACTTGCCGCCCGCGCGATCGGCCTGACGGCGACCGTGGTGATGCCCGAGGACAGCTCCAGGCTGAAAATCGACGCGGTGCGTCGCGCCGGCGCTGACTTGCGGTTCTGCAGCGCGGGCATGCCGGCCCGCGAAGCCGCGGTCGCGCAGATTCTCGGGCGCGAGGGCGGAATCCTGGTCCATCCTTTCGACGACTCCCAGGTGATCGCCGGGCAGGGCACTGCCGCTCTCGAACTGATGACCGAAATCCCTGCGCTCGATGTCGTGACGGTGCCGGTCGGAGGCGGCGGGCTCATCGCCGGCACGCTGCTCGCCGTCCGCGGAATGCGACCGCATTGCCGCGTCGTTGGTGTGGAGCCCGAGCGGGCTGACGACGCCTATCGTTCGTTCAGGACGGGCGTGCGCCAGCGCGCGGAGGTGGCAGACACGATCGCGGACGGCCTGCGCGGTTCGATCGGCGTGCGCAATTTTGCGTTGCTGCGCCGTGGCGTCAACGACATGGTGACCGTGAGCGAGGAGGAGATCATGCAGGCGATGCGCATCGCTCTCGAGGACCTGCAGGCCCTCATCGAGCCTTCATCGGCAGTGCCGGTGGCCGCGCTCCTTGCCGGCCGGATCGGGCGGCCCGGCGATGCCGTTGGGGTGGTGATCTCCGGCGGCAACGTCGACGCCGAGACCTGCACGTTCCTGTCGGGTGCGGAACCGGCGTGACGCTGGTGACCCATCGCGGCGGTTGCCACTGCGGCGCAGTCGCGTTCGAGGTCGATGCGCCTGCGATGTTCACGGCGCTCGAGTGCAACTGCTCGATCTGCCGGAGGACGGCATACCTGCACCTGATCGTGCCGCAGAGCCGCTTCCGGCTGCTCGCCGGTGCCGGCGAGCTGCAGGAATACCGGTTCAATACCGCAACGGCGCGCCATCTCTTTTGTCGGCGCTGCGGCGTGAAGTCATTTTACGTGCCGCGTTCGAATCCCGACGGCTACAGTGTGAACGTGCGCTGTCTCGATCCTCGAACGATCGAGCGCGTTGACGTGCAGCCGTTCGATGACGGCGACCGCGCAACGTCCGAGGCGCGCGTGCGCGCACTGTCGCGGGAGAATGCGGACTGATGCCGCGCTGGCTTCAGATCTTGTCGCCTGCAAGAAACAGCCAGGTCTCGACGACCGTGTCCGGGTTGAGCGAGATGCTCTCAATGCCCTGCTCGAGAAGCCAGCGCGCGAACTCCGGGTGATCGGACGGGCCCTGCCCGCAGATGCCGATGTACTTGCCGCGCTTGCGGCAGGCGCTGATCGCCATCGCGACCAGGGCCTTCACCGCGTCGTCGCGCTCGTCGAACAGGCGCGCGACGATGGCCGAGTCGCGGTCGAGCCCGAGCGTCAGCTGCGTCATGTCGTTGGAGCCGATTGACATGCCGTCGAAGTGATCGAGATAACGATCGGCCAGCAGCGCGTTGCTGGGCACCTCGCACATCATGATGACGCGCAGTCCCGCTACGCCGCGCCGCAGCCCGTTGTTCGCGAGCAGCTCGATGACTTGCTGTGCTTCCTTCACAGTGCGCACGAACGGCACCATCACCTGGACGTTGTCGAGGCCCATGTCGTCGCGCACGCGCTTCAGGGCGCGGCACTCGAGCTCGAAGCACGGCCGGAACGACTCGTCGACGTAGCGCGACGCGCCGCGGAAGCCGAGCATCGGGTTCTCCTCGACGGGCTCGTACAGGCGGCCGCCGATCAGGTTCGCATACTCGTTCGTCTTGAAATCTGACAGGCGCACGATGACCGGTTCAGGCGCGAACGCGGCCGCGATCTGCGAGATTCCTTCGGTCAGCTTCTCGACATAGAAGCTCACCGGGTCGCGATAGCCGGCCATCTGACCGCGGATCTGCTCCTTGAGCTCCGGCGCCAGGCGGTCGAAATCGAGCAGCGCGCGCGGGTGCACACCGATCATGCGGTTGATGATGAATTCGAGGCGCGCCAGACCGACGCCCCTGTTGGGGATGCCCGCGAAATCGAACGCGCGATCGGGATTGCCGACATTCATCATGATCTTGACGGCGAGAGGCGGCAGGCTGTCGAGTTCGATCTGCCGGCGTTCGAAATCGAGCGCGCCCTCGTACACGTAGCCGATGTCGCCTTCAGCACAGGACACGGTGACTTCGGTTCCCTCCGCGATTGTTTCGGTGGCGCGGGTGCAGCCGACGACCGCGGGAATGCCGAGCTCCCGCGCGATGATCGCCGCGTGACAGGTGCGGCCGCCGCGATTGGTAACGACCGCCGCCGCGCGCTTCATCACCGGTTCCCAATCCGGGTCGGTCATGTCGGCGACCAACACGTCGCCCGCCTGTACGCGCGCCATCTCCGAGGTGTTGCGGATGATGCGGGCCGGTCCGGCGCCGATGCGCTGGCCGATGCTGCGGCCTTCGGCCAGCACGCGCGAGCGAGTCTTGAGCGTAAAGCGCTGAATGGTGCGGCCGGCGCGAGCGTGCACAGTCTCGGGGCGCGCCTGCAGGATGAAAATTTCGCCGGTTGCGCCATCCTTGCCCCACTCGATGTCCATCGGCTGGCGGTAATGCTCTTCGATCGCGAGCGCCTGCCTTGCCAGCGCGATGACGTCCTCGTCCGTCACCGAGAATCGGTTGCGGTCGGCGGGCGTTACATCGACGGTGCGCACGCGGTCGCCCGTGCCCGATTCGGCGTAAACCATCTTGATCGCCTTCGCACCCAGGTTGCGCCGCAGGATCGCGTGCTTGCCGGCGCGCAGCGCATTCTTGTAGACGTAGAACTCATCGGGGTTCACTGCGCCCTGCACGATCGGTTCCCCGAGACCGTAGGATGCGGTGATGAAGACGACGTCGCGAAATCCCGAATCCGTGTCGAGCGTGAACATCACGCCGCTCGATCCGAGGTCGCTCCGCGCCATGTATTGCACGCCGGCGGACAGGGCGATCGCGGAGTGATCGAACTTGTGGTGCACGCGATAGGCAATTGCGCGATCGTTGAAGAGCGATGCATAGACCGCGTGCAGTGCCGTCAGGACGTTCGCCTCGCCCTGCACGTTGAGGAACGATTCCTGTTGTCCCGCGAACGATGCCTCGGGAAGATCTTCCGCGGTGGCGGAGGAGCGCACCGCGACGGCGATGTCCCGGCCACGAGCCATACCGCGAAACGCCTGCAATACCGCCCGCTCGAACTCGGGTGGCAAGGGCGTCGAGAGCACCCAGTCGCGGATCTGTGCGCCGATGGCGGCGAGCTGGCCGATGTTCTCGACGTCCAGCGCCGCGAGCGTCTTGCGGATGCGTTCGTCGAGACCGCCTTGCCGAAGAAATTCACGGTACGCCCCGGCAGTCGTGGCGAATCCGCCTGGCACGTGTACGCCGAGGCGGGCGAGCGAGCCGATCATTTCCCCGATGGAGGCATTCTTGCCGCCGACCGTCTCGATGTCGCGCATCGTCAGCTGCTCGAATGGCAATACGTAAGCGTTCAGCGGTCGGTCCTCGCGCGCGGCGGCGGCGCTACTTGCCGGTGCGCGGCCGCAATGAAACACTGAGCCGGCCGCATCCCGTAGTCTGAACCCGAAAGAGCCTGCACGTGAGCCGCAGAACCGTTTTCTTCGTTTCGGACCAGACGGGCGTGACCGCGGAGACGATGGGCCACAGCCTGCTCACGCAGTTCGATGGCCTGGATTTTCGGCCCGTGACTCTGCCATTTGTATCGAATCTTGACAAGGCGGAGGAAGCGGTCCGCAGGATCAACGCGGCGGGCGCCGAGAGCGGCGTGCGGCCGATCATCTTCAGCACGCTCGTGCAGGATGAGATCCGCGAGTGGGTGAAGCGCAGCGAGGCGCTGTTCCTCGACTTCTTCGACGCCTTCGTCGGCCCGCTCGAGCAGGAGCTCGAGGTGCGCTCGTCGCACCGGGCGGGCCGGGCGCACGGAATCGCGGATGTCACGGTTTATACCACGCGCATCAACGCGACCAATTTCGCGATCGCGAACGACGACGGTGGCGGTCGCGACTACGAACATTCGGACCTCGTGCTGACCGGCGTCTCGAGGTCGGGAAAGACGCCAACCTGTCTCTACATGGCGCTGCAGTACGGCATATTCGCAGCCAATTATCCGCTCACCGAGGAGGATCTCGAGTCGTCCTCGTTGCCGCGGGCGCTCGCGCCCTACAAAGCGAAGCTCTACGGGCTCACCATCCGACCCGAGCGCTTGCAACAGATCCGCAGTGAACGCCGGCCCGCGAGCCGCTATGCCTCGCTCCAGCAGGTGAGCTACGAGCTGCGGGCCGCGGCGGCGCTGTTCCAGCGTTATGCCATTCCGTGCATCGACACCACGGATGTCTCGATCGAGGAGATCGCGAGCCGCATTCTCGACCGCACGGGAATAGAGCGGCGGCTGCGGCCCTGAGAACTGCAGCGCCGCCGTCGGCATGATTCGTGCTTGCGGCAGATTTCGACCCGCGCAGGCACACGGGGAACCGCATGGAATGTGCGACGCGCGGCACGCTTGCGGGGACGCGCACCTGCGTTATAGTCGGTGCGATGCTGACCGACGCACTGACACCCGTTTCCTGGCGCGCGCGACCGCGCAGTTTCGTCGCGTTGATGAGCCTGTATGAGAGCAACTACATCCGCCTCGGGTGGTTGGTCGGCGATCTGGTCGCGCTCGATGGCGAGCGCCGCTCACTGGCACCGCCGGAATGTGAGCTGTTCCTCAATGTGCTGGAGCGCTCCCGCTACACGACCACGTTCAATCTGACCTACGTGCTGCCGGATGGCCTGCCCGGCGCGGATTTGTTGCGTCTGCCCGATCTTCAGGTGCGCGTCTACCACGACGCGCATCTGGCCGAGGCACTCGCGTGGGCGGCCCGCTCCGAGTCCGACGCGCCGCCCGCGCGCCGCTTCGCACCGGACCGTGAACTGGGTCGCCGCTGGCAGCGAAACATAATGCTAAATAAGTGGCTCGAATACTGCGTCGAGCGGGGACATTCTTTTCGCCTGACGCGTTGATCCGGCAATCGTGTCCGCGTGAGCGGCGCGAATGCGAGTCACGATGAAGGCGCTGAAGCAAATCGCACTACTGAAGGTTCCCTCGCTCGTGCCCGAGCGGCCGACGCAGGAGCAGGAAACCCGCGTCGTCGAGCTGTTCCGCAACCGGGCGGAACTGAAGAAGGCTTATGGCGATCTGCAGACCGAAATCCATCGCCTCAAGGACCGGTTGAAGCAGCAGGAAGCCGCGACCGGGCGCGTGCAGGAAGCGCTGGAAGTTCTCGAGACGCGTCTCGGCGCTACCGAGCCGGCCTTCTCGACCGTCGTCTTCTACCACCTGCGCGGGCTCTGGCAGCTCGGCCGCGAGCTACTCGAGCAGTTGATCGGCGATCTGGCCCGTCAGCATGAGCAGCGGGAGCGGAAACTCCAGGTCGAGGAATTCGAGCGCCAGCAGAATGCAAAACGCGAGGCCCTCGAAGGGCAGTTGCGCGAAACGGAAGCGCAACGCGCGAGCGCGCGACAGCGCCTGTTCGATCTCGGCCATCGCCGCATGGGGCTCACGCGGTTCTGGCACTATTTCAAAAGGCGCGAGGTCGACGCGCAGCTCGAGGTTGCGCGGCGCGCCGGCGCCACCGCCGACGCGGCGTTCAGCAGTGCGCGGGATGCGGTGCAGGCCCTGAACTCCGCCACCGTGGGCCCGTTCCCGGGACTGTCCATCGAGGCGCGCCGCGCCATTAACCTCGCGGCGATCGGCTATGGCGAGGTGTTGTGCCTGCGGCTCGGCAAGAGCCCGGTCATGCAGCTGGCACGCGACGCGGTCAGCAGGCGGGAAGGGACCGACGAGTACGGATCGCGCCCCGAGTGCGAGGCGCTGATCGCGGAGATCGCGCGCGTGCGCGCGTTGATGCAGGACCCCGTGAACATGAACGAAGAGATTCGCGCGCGGGTCGAGCGGCTGCGCAAGCTCGTGCGTTACGGTGCGGCCGAAGACACCTTTCCCACGGCGGACTCTGTGGCACCAGCCCCGCCGGTGCCGCCCACCCAGGCCGCCAAACACGCGCCGGCCGGGCGACCGCTGAACGTTCTCGCCGAGGACACCTGGGACCTGTTCCGCATTCTGCTGCGCTGAGCGGCAATCGCGAGTCAACCGCGATCCGCCTTGACGACCTGGCGCGACGGCGCCGAAGGGTCGACTGACCGGACGCCGAGGATCATGTCCGCCATCACCTGCGCGGCCTGATCGAGCACAATCGTATCGGGAACGGCCGCGCCATCGTCGTCGTCCACCTTCTTGACCGGCGGCAACCCCTTGGCGGCACGCCGGGCGTTCTCCCGGTCGAGGACTTCCTTCTCGTGCTGCGTGCGTTCCTCGTGACGTGCCTTGAGGTTCAGCGACACGCTCTTCTGCTTGCGCATCGTATCGATCGCGGCGATATCCGAAACCAGCCAGCGGAAATCAGGGTCGCGCTGCGCCCGCGTGGTTTCCTCGATAGTGAGCGTCGCCGTCGCCGTCGCAGGCGCGCGCAGCTCGCTGGCACGAAACGGCACTCCCGCGATGCGGTCCCAGGGCAGCGCCGCTTCGAGCGCGCTCTCGCCGACTTCGTCGGGGTCGATCCGCGAGGGCAGCGCCACATCCGGTTCGACGCCGCGCAACTGGGTGCTCTCGCCCGTGATGCGGTAGAACTTGCCGATCGTCACCGTGAGCTGCCCGTTGACGGGACGCTGCGACCAGCGGTCGAGGGGCAGGAGATTCTGCACCGTACCCTTGCCGAAGGTGCGTTGACCGAGGATCAGGCCGCGGCGATAGTCCTGGATGGCGCCAGCGAAGATTTCGGATGCGGATGCGCTGAAGCGGTCGACGAGCACGGCGAGCGGGCCGTCGTAGGCGGCCGCGGGTTCCGGGTCGTCGAGCACTTCGGTGCGGCCGTTGGTGTCGCGCAGCTGCACGACGGGTCCGCGATCGACGAACAGGCCGGTCAGCGCGGTGGCCTCGGGCAGGTAACCGCCGCCGTTGCCGCGCAGATCGAGCAGCAGGCCGTCGATCTTCTCCTTCTTGAGATCGTCGATCAGCCGGCGGACGTCGCGAGTCGTGCTGCGAAAATCCTTGTCGCCCGCACTCTGGGCCGCGATGTCTTCGTAGAAGCCCGGCACGGTTATCACGCCGACTCTTAGCTCGCGGCCATTGCGGGTGATTCTGCGCACTTCCTTGTGTGCGGCTTGCGCCTCGAGCGTGACCTTGTTACGCGTCAACTCCAGCACTTTCTCCGCAGTGCCGGGGGCGGCGCCCGCCGGCAGCGTCTGCAGGCGCACCAGGGTGCCGCCCTTGCCGCGGATGAGCTGTACGACGTCGTCCAGGCGCCAGCCGATGACGTCCGTGATCGGACCGTCCTTGCCCTGGCCAACGCCCGTGATGCGATCGTTGACCTTGAGCGTCCCGGCAACGGCCGCCGGGCCGCCGTCGATGATGCTCTGAATGGTCACGTAATCGTCGACGACCTGGAGCGACGCGCCGATACCCTCGTAATTGAGGCTCATGGCGATGCGGTATTCCTCGGAACTGCGCGGCGAGAAGTAGCTGGAATGCGGGTCGAATGTGCGCGCGTAGGCATTCATCAGGTTCTCGAACACGTCCTCGGTCGAGATCTGCTCGATACGCTTCAGCACGCGTTCATAGCGCTTGCGCAGCACCTCGCTCGCGTCTTTCCACTCCTTGCCGGTGAGCAGCAGCGACAGGGCGTCGTTTTTTACCCGCTTGCGCCACAGATCGTTCATCTCGGACTCGGTCGCCGGCCAGGGCGCCTTCTCGCGATCGAACGCGTAGGTCTCGCTGGAGTTCCAGTCCGGCTCGGTGGCGAGCAGCGACAGCGCGTAACGGATGCGCTCGCGATTGCGCTGCTGGAAGCGGGCGAAGATGACGTAGGCCGGCTCAACTTCTCCGGTGCGGATCATGTCGTCGAAGCGAAACTTGTACTGCTCGAATTCCCGGTGGTCGGCAGCGAGGAAGTAGCTGTGCTGTCCGTCGAGGAAATCCAGGTAGCGCTCGAAGACCTGCGCCGAGAAGCTGTCGTCGATTGCAGTCTTGCGATAGTGGTACTCCTCGAGGATGGCGCCGATGCGGCGGGCGATCATGCGCTGCATCTCGCTCGGAGCTATCGCCCCGGGCGGCAACGCCGAGGTGCCCGCCGGCGCCTGGGAAGAACCCGCCAGGGCGAGCAACAGGACGGCGAGGGCCGGGGCGGCGAGCCAGCCGAGGGGCCAGCGGGGGAGCTTGTGCATCTTGGGGAACCCGGTACGGCGGTCTGCGATAATGTTTCAGAACATTAACATTAGAAGGCTAGTTCGCGCGCGGCCCGCCAGCAAGTCGCCGGCAGCTGGCGCGAGAGCACTCATGCGTCCGCTCGCAGTTCTTATCGGAATCGTGATGGGGTCGACGGTTTCCATCACCCTGGGCCTGGTCATGACGGCGGTGGTATTCCTGCTGCTGCCCGAGCATCGGGCTCGCCTGGCGGTGGAAGAAGGCCCGCTGGCGCGCGCTTTTCTGCTCAGCCTTGCGCTCAGCGTGGCGGCCGCCTGCAGCTTCTACGGCGAGATTCGCGGCAGCCGCTGGCGACTCGCGGCGCATGCGGGACTCGTTGCGCTGATCGGCGTTGCCGCCTGGGTCTACTGGCCCGCCTAGGTGGTTTTTCATGGGAGCTCGGCTATGACTCACAAGGGTATTGGGCGCGTCAGCGCGTCGTTGGTTCCCGTGCTGCTCGCAGCCTGTGCCGGTGGTGCAGCCAGCCCGGGGCCTGCCCAACTGGCGCCGGTGTCCAGCGTGTCCGCCGCGACGTTCGAGCGCCATGTCGCGGCGCTCGCGGCGGATGAGTTCGAGGGTCGCAAGCCCGCTACGGTGGGCGAACAAAGGACGCTCGCCTATCTGCAGGCCGAGTTCCGTCGTCTCGGAATCGCTCCGGGCAACGGCGACAGTTTCTTGCAGACAGTGCCGATCGTCGAAATCACGACCGCGACGGATGCCGTGCTGAAGTTCTCCGGTGCCGCGGGCACGCAGGAATTGCAGTACGCGCAGGACATGATCGCCTGGACGAAACGTGTCGCGCCCGAGATCGCGATCGATCACAGTCCGCTCGTGTTCGTCGGCCATGGCGTGGTCGCGCCGGAGTATGGCTGGAACGACTACGCGGGCGTCGACATGCGCGGCAAGACGGCGCTGATCCTTATCAACGATCCGGGTTTCGCCACCGGCGACGAAACCCTGTTCCGCGGCCGCGCGCTCACCTACTACGGACGCTGGACCTATAAATTCGATGAGGCCGCGCGCCAGGGCGCCGCCGGCGCCATCATCATCCACGAGACCGTGCCTGCGGCCTATGGCTGGGAAACGGTGCTCAACAGCTGGTCCGGCCCGCAGCTGACGATGTCATCGGCAGACGGCAATGCGGGCCGCGTCGAGGTGGAGGGGTGGATCAGCAATGGCGCGGCGCAGCGGCTGCTCGCCGCGGCGGGACGGGACTTCGCCGAGCTCAAAGTCCGCGCATCGCAGCGCGGCTTCAAGGCTTTTCCGCTTGGCCTCGACGCGAGCGTCAAGCTGCGCAACGCGATCCGCACCGCAACCTCCGCCAACGTCATCGGAATCGTTCCCGGTGCGCGGCGCCCGAAGGAGTACGTCGTTTACCAGGCGCACTGGGATCATCTCGGCCGCGTCATGGCCATCGGTCGCAGCGCCGGCGACACGATATTCAACGGCGCGGTCGACAACGCGACCGGGGTGGCGGGTCTGCTCACGATCGCGGCAGCCGTCGTTCATGCGCCGCGCCGTCCCGCGCGCTCGATCGTATTCATCGCGCCGACGCTCGAGGAGTCGGGACTGCTCGGCTCTGCGTACTACGTCGAGCATCCGCTGTTCCCGCTACGAGACACGGTCGCCGTGCTCAACATGGATGCGCTGTACTTCGGTGGACCGACACGCGACGTTTCCGTGGTCGGCTATGGCGCGTCCGAACTCGAGCGCTGCCTGGCGGCCGCAGCGCAGCGCCAGGGCCGAGTGCTCAAGCCAGAGCCGGAACCGGAGAAGGGTGCCTACTTCCGCTCGGACCAGTTCAACTTCATCAAGCAGGGCGTACCCGCACTCTACATCAAGGCCGGCATCGACGATCGGGAGCATGGCGCGCAGTGGGGACAGAAGCAGCACGATGACTACCTCGCGTTGCGCTATCACAAGCCGGCGGACGAATATCGCCCGGGCGTCGATTTGCGCGGCGCGCTCGAGGATCTGCAGCTGTTCTACGACGTGGGCATGCGTCTCGCGGCCGAGCGGTCGTTCCCGAACTGGTATGCGGGCAGTGAATTCCGCGCCACGCGCGACCGCAGCCGCGCCACGTGCTAGCGTCGGTAGATCGTCAGGCCGAGCCGCACCAGCGTCAGCAGCAGGAAGGGGCCGAGCGCGCCGATCCAGAAGCCGGGCGAGCCGTGCCCGAGCCCGACGAGAAAATCGAGGAGCAGCGCGAACGGCCCGCCATGCTCGTACGGCCCAAGGGCGATCCTGCCGGCGACCCAGATGAGCATCGGCACGGCGAGCAGCCCGAACACGAGCGAGCAGCCCGCGAGCGTGAACTCCCGACCTGCGCGCGAGAGCCGCGCGTACCAGTCCCTGGCTTTCGCGATCGCGTCCGGCAATGCAGCTGCTCCAGTTTGCGGTGAACCCGCATAATAGCGCCGCCATGGACAAAATCAGAGTGGCGGTCATCGGAGTCGGCTACCTCGGCCGGTTTCATGCGCAGAAATACGCTCAGTCCGCCGCGTGCGAGCTGGTAGCGGTCGCCGACACGCGCGCTGAAGCGCGCGAGCAGGTGGCGCGCGAGCTCGCAGTACGCGCCGTTGCCGATGCGCGCGAGCTGCTCGGGGCGGTCGATGCGGTGAGCGTCGTGACGACGACACCGTCGCATTTCGAGATCGCCGCGGCGTTCCTGCGGGCCGGGGCGCACGTGCTCGTCGAGAAGCCGATCACCGAGACCACGGACCAGGCGCGGGCGCTCATCGAGATCGCGCGTACCCAGCGCCGCACGCTCCAGGTCGGGCATCTCGAGCGTTTCAATGCCGCGATCCTCGGCGCCGAGCCGCATCTCGGGAGGACGCGCTTCATCGAATGCCACCGGCTGGCGCCGTACAAGGAACGCGGGACGGACGTCAACGTGGTGCTCGACCTCATGATTCATGACATCGACCTCGTGCTGCAGCTGGCGGGCAGCGAGATCGAGTCGATCGACGCGGTCGGCGCGCCGGTGTTCTCGGACGAAATCGACATCGCGAACGCGCGCCTGAGGTTCGCGAATGGCTGCGTTGCCAACGCGACGGCCAGCCGCGTCAGCCTCAAGACCGAGCGGAAGCTGCGGATATTCCAGGATGACGCTTACCTGTCGCTCGATCTGCAGCAGAAAATACTCACGGTTATTCGCAAGCGCCCGGGTGGCGGCGAGTCCGGCCAGCTGCCGGTGACAATCGAGGAGCAGAGTTTCGACCAGGGCGACGCGCTGCGCAGCGAGATCGAGGCTTTCCTCGAGTGCATTCGCACCGGGCGTGCGCCGAAGGTGACCGGCGAGGATGGCCTGCGCGCGCTGGAGGCCGCCCTCCGCATCAGCGCGCAGGTGCAGCAGCGCCCCTAGTGATGCGGTCCGCGCTCTTGAAAACATGGGCAGGCGCACCCAATACGCCCCTATGAACGCCGTCGTGCCGAGCCCTGCGAATCCCGCCCCGTCCCCGTTGGTCGTCGACCTGGTGGCGGATCTGACCGATCCCTGGTCATTTCTCGGCAAGCGCCGGCTGGACCAGGCGCTTGGCGCCCTCGCCGGCACAGGCCATCCCGAGGTGCGCTGGCACGGGTTCCGGATGGTGCCGGAGGCGTCGCAGCGCCGCGTACCATGGCGCGAGCAGCTGCAGAAGCGCCTGCCGGCGGGAGTCACGCCGGAATTCGCAGAGCGCACCCTGACTGACGCGGGCCGCGAGTTCGGGATCCGCTTCGACTTCACGAAACTCGACCAGATGCCCGATACGGTCGAAGCGCATCGCCTCGTCAAGCTGGCCGAGCGCGACGGGCTGGCAATGCAGACCGCCGAGGCAATCTTCACGGCATTCTTCGAGCAGGGCCGCGACATCGCCTGCCTGGGCGAACTCAGGCAGATCGGTGAGTCAGCCGGACTGAGCGCGCCAGTGCTGGCGGCCTTCGCGAACCCGCTTGCCGCGCGCGACGCAGTGGATGCCGAGGAACAGCGGCTGCGCAGCTTCGGCGTGCAGGCGGTGCCGAACCTGCTGCTCAACGGGCGCATCCTCGTGCCCGGGCCGGCGGACGTGCCGACCTACGTCGCGGCGATCGACCAGGCGTTGTTTCCGCAGGCAGCGCCCGACGCGGACACACCCACGTTGCATTGATCGCGGGACCGCGGGCGAGTCGCCTGACGCCGATCGGCGCGCTTCGGCTATCCTGTCATCCGGTGAGGGTCTGCAGGCCATGGCGCAGGCCCGCTGGCAGGCCAATTTCGAGGTCGCAAGCCGATGGCGGAGCCCGTGCATCTTTCCCGCCCCTCGCAGCGCGTCACGATCGCGACGACGCAGTTCGCGTGTACCTGGAACCTCGACGCCAACCTCGCGAGGGCCGAACAGCTGGTGCGCGAGGCCGCCGCCCGCGGTGCACAGGTCATCCTGCTGCAGGAACTCTTTGAAACCCCGTACTTCTGCATCGAGCAGGATGCGCGCCACCTCGGGCTGGCGAAGCCACTCGCCGCGAACCGGGCGGTGCAGCACTTCGCCCCGATCGCGCGCGAACTCGGCGTCGTGCTGCCGATCAGTTTCTTCGAACGCGACAACCGTGCGTTCTTCAATTCGATCGCGATCCTCGATGCGGATGGCTCGACTCTCGGCGTTTACCGCAAGTCGCATATTCCGAACGGGCCCGGCTATCAGGAGAAGACCTACTTCAGCCCTGGGGACACCGGGTTCCGCGTTTGGCCCACACGCTTCGGCCGCATCGGCGTCGGCATCTGCTGGGACCAGTGGTTCCCGGAGTGCGCGCGCGTCATGGCGCTGCTGGGCGCCGAACTGCTTTTGTACCCGACGGCTATCGGCAGTGAGCCGCCACCGGCACTACCAGTGAACTCGCGCGATCACTGGCAGCGTACGCAGCAGGGGCACGCTGCCGCGAACATGATGCCGCTCGTGGCGGCGAATCGCTGGGGCGTCGAGCGTTCGCTCCAGGATCCTGCAGGGTTGCATATCCGCTTCTACGGATCCTCGTTCATCGCGGACGCAACCGGGGCGAAGGTAGCGGAGGCGGGCGAGGAAGGAGACGCCGTCCTGACAGCGACCTTCGATCTCGCCGAGCTCGAGGCAGTGCGTAATAACTGGTTCGTGTTCCGGGACCGTCGCCCGGATCTCTACGGTCCGCTCGTCACGCTCGGCGGGCGCGCTGCGCCTTGAGCGCGCAGCGGCGCTTCGAGAATGACATCAGGCGACCAGCGGCGCGGCGTACACGCGCGGCCCGCGCCGCGCGCGCCCTACATCGGACCGGAAGCCCGCCGGCTTCACCACGAGCACGTCGCACTCGAGGCTGTCGATGACCTGTTCCGCCGTGTTGCCGATGAAGAAGCGCTTGAACCCCGAGCGCGACAGCGCGCCCATCACCACGATGGCGCTACGGGTGCGGCGCGCAAGCTCGGGGATCACGTCGGCCGGGGCGCCGCGCACCACATGCCGCGCGCGTGGGCGCACGTCGTAGCGACGCACCGCCTTGTCGAAGGTCTTGCGCGCGGCGGCCTCCGACTCCTGGCGCGCTACGCCCACGTCGATGATCGGCCCGCCGACGAGAGTGACCGGAACGAGCGTCGGCGGCACGAAGGCGTGCACTGCCTCGAGTCTTCCCGAGAGGCTCCCCGCGAGGCGATCCGCGACCTCGAGGATCGCGTCGTCGAGCACGGCCGGTTTCGCATACGCGTGCAGCGGATCGATAGCCGCGAGCAGGTGCGGCCGGCGGTACAGCGCGCGCGACTTCACGAGCAGGAAGGGCACGGGGCTGCGGCGCAGCAGCTCCCAGTCCGCATACCGCAGCAGCGCGGTGGCGCGATGCGGTGCCGGGTGGCACTCGGCCACGATGAGATCGGCGCTCACCCGCTGCGCCTCGCGGAGCACCGCTTCGTACACCGGGAAGTCCCACTCCGCCGCCGTCGTGACCCTCACGCCGTGGCGCCGCAGACGGTCGGCAACCTGGTCGAGCTGCTCGAGCGCCTCGGCGCGCATGTTGCGCTCCAGATCAGCAAGCGAAGCGCCCCGCGGCTCGAAGCCCGTCAGGTAGATCGTCGCGTCCAGGTCGTGAAACAGATGCAGCTCTGCCCGTAACGCTTCGGCGAGCTGCGCGGCCTTGGCGACTGCCGGCGATGCCCGGCCAGCTGGCTTCTTGACGGCAACCAGGATGCGGCGGATAGGACGCATGGAAAGACTCCTCTAACTCATGTAAAAAGTGTCCGCCCGGCTGGGGCACCGGGCATCGGGGACAGTGCCGAGCAGCGCGTGACAAGTACCTACGACGCCGCGACCCGCCGCAGGACTAGGATGATACTGGTCGGGATTTATCATGGAGGGAGCCGCGATGGTGAGAATTGCAACGTTCGCATTGAGCCTTGCCACCGCGATCGCCGCGTCCCTGGCGCTGACATCGACGCCGGCGCTTGCGCTGTCGCCCGCGCAGGAGGAGTTCCGCGTGGCGGTGCAGCGCGTTCCCGACCTGGCGAAAGGCGAGGAGTTGTTTGGCACTTGCGCCGCGTGCCACAGCCACGACGGCTCGGGAATCGCTGATGGATCGGTGCCGGCGATCGCCGGCCAGCATTTCCCGGTCATCGTGAAGCAACTGACGGATTTCCGTCACGACCGGCGCTGGGACGTTCGCATGGAGCACTTCGTCGACCGGCATCATCTGGCGGGTCCGTCGGAGGTCGCTGACGTCGCGGGCTATCTGAGCCGGTTGGCCCCCCAGCCGAGCGCGCGCGTGGGCGATGGGTCCTCTTTAGGGGCGGGGACCAGCGTGTACTTCCGGCTGTGCTCGCGCTGCCACGGTTCGAGCGGGATCGGGGACGCGGCACGGCTCGTCCCGCGTCTCGCGGGGCAGCATTATGCGTACCTGGTGCGCCAGATCCATGACACCGCGGACGGTCGGCGCCCCGGCATGGCGGTGGATCACGTGCGGCTGGTCCGTGGCCTCTCCGTCGAGCAGATCAATGGCGTCGCGGATTATCTCTCGCGCATGCGGCCGGCGGCTGCGGCGCGCAAATAGGCGAGCCGTCCCGCGCCCTTAGGCATCGCGGCGCGTCACGCCGAGCTCGAGCGCCATGCGCACGAGCTGGGCGAGGGAGGACGCTTCCATCTTTTCCATGACGCGCGCGCGGTGAATCTCTACCGTGCGCTGGCTGACGCCGAGTTCGTTCGCCATGATCTTGTTCGGCTTGCCTTGCGTAACGAGAGTGAACACCTCGCGCTCGCGCGGCGTCAGGGCCGCGAAGCGGTCGTGGAACAGTTCCTTCTGCTGCACCTGCGAGCGGTTGACGCGATCCTTCGCGAGCGCGCGCTGGACGCGGTCGAGCAGATCCTGATCGCGGAACGGTTTTTGCAGAAAATCGAATGCCCCGTGCTGAATCGCTTCGACTGCCATCGGGATATCTCCGTGCCCCGTAATGAAGATCACCGGGATCGTGGCGCCCCGCAGATTCAGCTGCTGCTGCAGCTCGATTCCGCTCATGCCGGGCATGCGGACATCGAGGACGATGCAGCCCGGCTGATCGGGGTCGTAGGCTTGGAGGAATTCCGCCGCCGAGGCGTAAGCCACCGCATTCGTGCCGACTGACCGCAGCAGCAGCCGCAATGAGCTGCGCACTGCCTCATCGTCATCAATGACGTACACGGTCGGCACTCGCTCTTTCATTCGGGAATCTCCTGCGCGGCCGGCAGTCGCACGTAGAAGCACGCTCCGGTCGGTGAATTCGGGCGATAGCCTAGCGTCCCTTCCTGTGCCTCGACAATGGTGCGACTGATCGCGAGCCCCAGGCCCGTTCCCTGGTCCTTGGTCGTCTGGAAGGGGTGAAACATGCGATCGGCGATCGCGGGATCGACGCCTGGGCCGAAGTCGGACACTGAGATCTCGAGTTCATGGCGCTCATGAAGTTGCGTCCTGACGATGACGTCGCGACGCAGATCCGTGCGGTCGCCGAGCGCCTCGATGGCATTGCGCACCAGATTGAGCAGTACCTGCTGCATCTGGATCTTGTCGACCCGCACCGCGGGCAGATTGGGCGCCAGCTCGAGGCGCAGCTGCACCTCATGCAGCCGCGCATCGCTGCGGGCGAGTCCGCAGGCCTCCTCCACGACCGCGTTGAGCTCGGCCGGCTCGCGCTGGGCGGCGCGATTGCGCATCAGATTGCGCAGGCGGCGGATGATTTCCCCTGCCCGCAAGGCCTGTTGGCTGATGTCGCGCAGTGCCTCCTGGATTTCGGAGATCTGGGCATTCGGCGCCCCGACCATGCGCTCGCAGGCCGTGGCATAGTTGGCGATCGCGGCCAGAGGCTGGTTGATTTCGTGCGCAATCCCCGCCGCCATCTCGCCCATCGTGGCGAGGCGCGCGACGTGAGTCAGTTGCCGCTGCGCCTCGTTCGACTTCAGTTCCGCATGGCGGCGATCGGTCACGTCGTCGCCAGAGCACAGCAGCTGGCTGACAGGCGACGCACCATCGCGCAGCGCAACGATGCGCCAGGCGATGATGCGTGGCCGGTTCGCCGGGGCGAGCACGCGGTATTCACATTCCTGCGCCGCCGTGCCGCCTGCGTTCACTGCGGCGGCGAGGCAGGCCGCGGCGGCCTCGCGGTCTTCGGGGACGACGAATCCGAGCCAGTCGCGGCCGATGACATCGCGATCGTTGGTACCGAGCAGCTCGCAGCCCTTGCGGTTGATGAGCGCGATGCGCCGGTCTGCATCGAGGGCGAGCAGCACCACTTCGGCCACCTCCAGGTACTGGTTGGCGCGGTCGCGTTCGCGCTGCACCGCCGCGAGCGCCTCGCGCCGCAGCGTGATGTCGTGAACAAAGCCGACAAAGCGCGGCGGATCGAGATGCGGGATGCGGCCCACGGAGAGCGAGACCGGCAGGAGCGACCCGTCACGGCGCTGCGCGGTGACTTCGCGCCCGATGCCGATGATGTGCGGAATGCCCGTTGTCAGGTAGCGCTTGAGATACGCGTCGTGAGCGCTGCGGTCCGGCTCGGGCATGAGCACGCTGACGTTGCGGCCGATCAGGTCCGCCTCCCGGTAGCCAAAGATGCGCTCGGCCGCGCGGTTGAACGTCTTGATGCGACCCTCATGGTCAATGATCACGATCGCGTCGATCGCGGCATCGAGGAGCGCCTGCAGCTCGAGGGCGTTCGCCGAGTCCGTCATATTGAGCGTCGCCTCCCCGGATCGCGCGGCCACGCCCGCGTGAAAGGGATGCTAGCACGCGACTTGCGGGCGCCCGCGTGCGCCGTGCTACGGATCCCCGTCTGTACGTAGATGCCGAAGGCCGCTACGGACTCGCTCGCATATTAAGCGCGAGAGCCCCGCGAGACGATCGGACCATACTTGGTAGCGGGTGAATGATGGACAAAGAGCAGGTCTTGCGTTGGCTCCTGCAGCGCCGCGACGAACTCGAGCGGCGGGCGCGTGCCGTGAACTCGGATCTGCGCCGCGAACATGAACCGCTGGCCGCGGATTTCGCCGAGCAGGTGACGCAGCGGGAGAACGACGACGTCCTGGGCGCGTTGAGCCAGTCCGCGCGGGCGGAGCTCGCCGCCATCGACGCGGCGCGTGCGCGGCTTGCGCGCGGGGACTATGGGATCTGCATCGGCTGCGGTGGAACCATCGAGGCCCAGCGCCTCGAGGCTGTGCCACACGCGGCCCTCTGCCTGCGCTGCGCGGGAATTGCCGAGAAACGTTCGGGCGAGGCGTCCGGCCCGGTCAGTGTCTGAGCGGGTGCCCGATGGAAAAGCTTGCCTCGATCATGGTGGTCGCCGAGCGCAACGGCGGTGACGTCGCATTGAGGAAGGCGTGCATCCTGGCGCGTCACTTCGGCTCGAAGATCGAGCTTTTCAACTGCGACGCCGAACACGCCTACGAACTCGGGCATCTCTATGACCGCCGCGGCGCCGAGGGGGCGCGGCAGACCTGTCTCGCCGACGCGCGGCGCTATCTGCAGACGCTGCGCTCCAGTGTCGCGGCCGATGACATTGCCATCGACATCAAGGTTGCGTGCGAGAGTCCCGCCTACGAGGGGATCGTACGGCATGCGCGCGATACCGCTCCGAATCTCGTCGTCAGGGACGCGGGCGACATCGGTGGCCGAGGCACCGCGCGCGACACGACCAACTGGCATCTCATCCGCACCTGTCCGGCACCGCTGCTGCTCACCCGCGGGCGCTCCTGGCACGCGGTTCCACGCTTCGCCGCGACTGTAGACGTCTCGGATGACCAGCCGCCCGGCCTCGCGCGGCTGATCGCGCACACCGCCGCCTATCTGCAGCTCGGCTGCGGCGCCACGCTCGATCTCGTTTACAGCGAACTGCACGGTGCCGACGCAGCCGCCTCAGCCTGCCGCGCGCTGCAGGGGCTGGCGCGTGAGTTTCGCGTTGAGCCCGAGCGCATTCACCGGCTGCAGGGCGCGCCGGAAGTCACCTTGCCGCGCTTCCTGACCGATCAGGACTACGACGTGCTCTTCCTCGGCGCACTCACGCACCGCAAAGGCTACACGACGCTGGTAGGTTCGCTGACCGAGCGACTGCTTGAGCGTCTTGCGTGCGACCTCGTGGTCATCAAGCCGTCGCCAATCTCACCGCAATTGCTCGAGCGACCGCCCAGGGTGGCCGCGCCCTGAACTCGAAGATCCGCCGTGGGTGTGCCGCGCGCGGCTCGTCGATGCAGCCGCGTGCAGGACAAGGGGCGCGAACTAAGTGCCACAAGCGGCTGTGCAGCAAAGACTTCGGCGCGTGGACTGGTCCGGACCGCCAGCTGGTCGATATAATGTCAAATGTCCGCGCCCCGAAAATGGGCTTTCGGTGTTTTCCGCAGTGCGGCCAGGGACAGGCTTGCATTGCATCGCTACACAACGTTTCTTCGAGAAACATGGGGAGTAAAGACCATGAGACCGGTTTCTTTTTGCACCTTGATCGGCGCGGCTGGAGTCGCACTGCTTGCGAGCTGCGCCTCGTCGGGCACGATGTCGAAGGCGCCGACCGCAGCTGCGGGAGGCAATTGCGCCGCGAGCGACAGTATGCTCGCCGAGCAGAAGGCCCGCATCGATGCGCTCGATGGACAGCTGCGCCAGTGCCAGGCCGATACGCAGGCGGCCCAGTCGGCCGCGGCTGCGGCGCTCGAGAAAGCGAGGTCAAGCGAATTGTTTCCGCCCGACGCGGAGCCTGGTCACTGCTATGCGCGTGTGATCACCGCTCCGCCGACCGAAACCACGACCGAAACCGTCGTCGTGCGCGAAGCGTCCGAGAAGATCGAGATCGTGCCGGCGGTCTACGAGGATGCTGCCGAGCAGGTACTGGTCAAGGAAGCAACGAAACGCCTCGAGATCGTGCCGGCGGTTTATGAGACTCGCAGCGACGAGGTCGTCGTGAAGCCCGCCGGCAAGAAGCTGGTGAAGATCCCGCCGACCTACAAGACGGTGACGGAACAGGTGCTCGTGCGCCCCGCATATACGAGCTGGAAGCGCGGCCCCGCGGGAACGCCGGTTGCGACGCTGGCCGGCGGTGGCAAGGTGCTCGAGTCCCAAACGGTCGGCACGGGCGAGGTGATGTGCCTCGTGGAAGTGCCGGCGGAGTACAAGACGGTTTCGCGCACGGTCCTCGACCAGCCGGGACGGACCAATGAGGTGGAAGTGCCTGCTCAAACGGTACGTGTTTCTAAGCAGGTGATGAAGACGCCGGCCTCCACCCGCGAGGTCGAGGTTCCTGCCGTGTACAAGACGGTCAAGGTGCGCAAGCTCGTAAAACCCGCCGAGGAGCGCCGCACGCCGGTGCCGGCGGTGACGCAGCAGGTGACGAAGAGCGTGGTCAAGGGCGAGCCAAAGCTGAGTTGGGCCTCGGTGCTGTGCGATGTGAACGCCACGCGTACCAACGTCGCGGCCATCCAGTCGAAACTACGCGTCGCCGGCTACTACCGCGGCGAAGCCAATGGCGCGATGGGCCACGGCACGATGGAAGCCGTGAACAAGTACGCGCGCGACAAGGGCCTGCCGTATGGGCAGAACTTCATAGCGATAGACGTCGTCAAGTCGCTCGGACTGAAGCTGTAAGACGAGCCTTCCCGGGTCAGGAAGAAGGCCGCGCACGAGCGCGGCCTTCTCTATCCTTAGGGCCATGGGGCGGTGGCTATCGAAACGTCGTCGCACGTTCGTAGCCCCGGCGAACTGTGTGAGGATGCTGGAGTTCGGTAGAGCCGGGGGGGCGCCGTAGCGGCCTGGGCGCAATCTCCTGTGCGATGGCGAGGCGCGCCGCGTCCTGCGCGAGCGCGTCGTGCTAGACGGGGATCCGGTCGCCCGGCTCATGGCCCGTGTGGATCGTCTCCTCCCGCCCATCGAACCGGCAGGTCACGTCGTAGCGCGCCTGTTACTGCCGGCGATCATGGACCCGT